>NZ_BMFV01000005.1 GCF_014639255.1 Pullulanibacillus pueri | reverse complement strand
GTTAGATTTTTAAGTGGGGATAAAGAGTAGGAGCTTTACTCCTACCCCAACATTTGACTTAGAACCCAAAAAAGTCATTACCTATTACTAAATTGTTATTACAATAGAGGGGAGAATGTGAGGAGGGCCGAAACCGATTAAATATCAGTAATATAGGAGGTCTTAAAAAGAGTTGTATATCTTGTCCCATGATGTCAGATGTAGGATTGAATGAACAATAGTATCCAAGATGTGTACGCCCTTGGCTGGAAGCTCGCCACGGTTGCCAAAAGCGCCTCACCAACGCTGCCAAGGAGGCTGGACGGAGGCCGGTCGCAGTCCACGTGCTAGATCTCCCCAATGCTCGTCTCAAGCAGGCGCTCAAATGGAGGGGCATGTCCCCCAAGCGTGATGCGAGCACAATCCAGCTCGATTTGGGATATCGTGGTGGCTCGGCCTTGGCATGCGTTGATCGTGATGAGACTTCTCTGCTCTGCGCTGGCGATCGCGCTCCCGATGCAACCAAGCGATATTACCTAGATGTCGCCAGCATCGGAGATAAGCACGATATAACCGTCGGTGCTAATCAGCACAAAGGTGCACTCACCCCATAGATGCTAGCGAGATGGCCTTCGGTATCAGCAATGTCGTCAGGACCGGTCGCTTGTCCGACGACATGGAGAGTCTTTAGATCGAGTGGGGATGTTCAACCTTGGGTATGGCCCCAAAACTCAGCAGCGTGAAGCGCTCGCCGTGAAGCCGGTCGAACAGCCAGCACTCACCTTTCAATGTTGACAGCTATTTCACCACTATAGGTTGCCCTCTTTGTATGGCTATACCTTAACCATCCTTGACAACATACCTATAGGGGTATATAGTTGTGGTTGTAGGCTAACGCAAGGTGGTGATTTTTGTGGAATACGATGTAAAATTTAAAAACCGAATAAAGCGTATAGAGGGACAAGTTCGAGGCGTTCTCCGAATGATGGAGGAAGAGCAAGATTGTAAGGATGTCGTTTCCCAAATGGCAGCCGTACGCAGTGCTATTGATCGTACCATTGCTGTCATCGTCAGCGATAATTTAGAGAAATGCGTTCGTGAGCAGCTGGAAAAAGGTGAGGAGACGGATACTCTTATTCAAGAGGCTGTTAACCTTTTAGTGAAAAGTCGTTAAAAAATTTTTGACCCTTGACAATAGGGGAATATCACGTTACTATATACCCCATAGGGTATAAGAGGGCGTAAAGGGTGCTAATCATAGCATTTTTTTTATTTTTTCTTTTATATACCTATACGGGTATGTGTATATTGAGTTTATTATTGACTACTAAAAATAGAAAGTAAAAGGAGAAGACACATGATAAAGCAAATTGCACCTGAAGAGCTCCATGAGGGATTACGATCTGGTAAACAGCTTAGCGTGATTGATGTTCGTGAAGATGAAGAAGTGGCGAAAGGGATGATTGCCGGAGCAAAACACATCCCATTAGGTGATATTGAAAATCATCTTGATGAAATTGATAAGACGATAGAGCACATCATGGTTTGCCGTTCAGGTGGACGCAGTACCAAAGCTTGTCAAATTCTTATGGGTAAAGGCTATAAAATACAGAATTTGGTTGGCGGTATGATCGCTTGGGAAGCTAAATACGGTAAATCATTTTCATAAGAGGTGTAGATCACATGGCTATAAAAGTTAATCAGGTCCTCGATGCAAAAGGTCTAGCGTGTCCCATGCCTATCGTAAAAACAAGAAAGGCCATTAATGAACTAGAACCGGGCCAAGTGATAGAAGTTCAGGCAACGGATAAAGGTTCAACAGCGGATATTCAGGCCTGGGCAAAAAGCACCGGTCAGCACTATCTAGGGACAGTAGAAGAGGATCACGTGCTTAAGCATTATCTAAGAAAGGGATCCTTAGATGAAGAAAAAGAGGTCGCCAAGCATCCCTATACAATCGACCTCGATTCATTAAGAAAGAAAATCGAAGGCGACGAAAAAATAACCCTTCTTGATGTTCGTGAACCAGCAGAATTTGCATTTGGTCACATTCCAGGTGCTCAACATATTTCGCTAGGCGAATTAGAAGAGCGCTTTGAAGAGCTCAATCAAGAGGATGATATTTATGTGATTTGTCGCACGGGTCACCGTAGTGATATGGCTAGCCGACAACTGACTGAAAAAGGATTAAGTCAAGTTATTAATGTTGTTCCGGGGATGTCTGAGTGGCAAGGCGCCATCGAGAAAGAATAAATCAAAATAACTGGAGGAATGATCAATGACAAAAGTAGCGATTATTGCAGCAAACGGTGGATTATTTGATGCGTATAAAGTATTTAACATTGCAACAGCGGCGGCAGCTTCTGATGCAGAGGTCGGTATCTTCTTTACATTTGAAGGCTTGAATTTAATTCATAATGAGGCCAACAAGAACTTACCCATTCCTGAAGGTCGAGAGCATTTCCAAGAAGGTTTTCAACAGGCCAATGTCCCTTCTATAGAGGAACTTGTTACTATTGCAAAAGACCTTGATGTGAAACTGATTGCCTGCCAAATGACGATGGATGTCATGAATCTGAAAAAAGAAGATTTTATTGACGGCATTGAGGTCGGTGGGACAGCAACCTTTGTTGAATATGCCAAAGATGCCAATATATCATTAACATTCTAATTAAAAGAGGGGAGAAACACATGTCTTTAAAACGGATGACATCACAAGAATTGGCACATAAAGTGATTAACGGTGATCGTTTATTTATCCTCGACGTACGGAATACAGATGAATTTGATCATTGGAGAATTGAAGGTAAAGGTATAGAAATAATAAACGAGCCTTACTTTAACTTGCTGGAAGGTGTTGACCATCTTGCGAAAAGTCTTCCAAAGGATGAACCCATTCTTACGGTATGTGCTAAAGGTGGATCTTCTGAATTTATCGGTGAACAATTAGTTGACGCAGGATTTGAACAGATTTATTCACTTGAAGGCGGTATGAAAGCCTGGAGTGAACACCTAGAGCCAGTAAAAATCGCAAGCTTTGACCATGGTGGTGCGCTCTATCAATTTGTACGTTTGGGTAAAGGTTGTCTTTCCTACATGCTTGTCTCTGATGGACAAGCAGCGGTCATTGATGCTACCCGAATGATTGATGTTTATCAAGACTTTGCTAAGAAACGCAGCCTAACCATCAAGTACATTTTTGATACTCATCTTCACGCCGATCATATTTCAGGTGGTCGGGCACTCGCAGAAGCTATAGGTGCTAGTGCTACCTATTACTTACCACCAAAGGATGCGGAAGAAGTCACTTATAGTTATGAACCCTTAGTTGAAGGTCATAATGTTGTGGTCGGTCAATCTAAAATCAATGTTCAGCCCATTTATTCACCAGGTCACACCATTGGAAGCACATCCTTTGTCATTGATGATAAGTATCTCTTAACGGGCGATATTTTATTTGTTGAATCGATTGGAAGACCAGATTTGGCTGGTAAAGCGGAGGCCTGGGTTGCTGATTTACGAGAAACACTTTACAACACCTATCAACAGCTTTCTAAAGAACTTATCGTTTGTCCTGCTCACTTTTCCCATATGAGTGAAATGGATGGAACGGGAGCGGTTAAGGCCACATTAGGTGAATTGTTTAAGAAAAATGAGGGTTTACAAGTTCATGATGAAGAAACGTTCCGTAAAATGGTGACGGAAAATCTTCCGCCACAACCCAACGCTTATATGGACATCCGTCAAGTCAATATGGGCAAACATAAGCCAAATATTGAACAACAACGAGAGATGGAAATGGGTCCAAATCGCTGTGCTGTACATTATAAGTTAAGGAGGATGGAATGATGGAAGCTGCAAAAGTATTAGACGCAAAAGGTCTTGCCTGCCCAATGCCTGTTGTCAGAACAAAAAAGGCCATGGATGAACTACATTCAGGTGAAGTGCTTGAGGTACATGTCACCGATAAAGGGGCGATGAATGATATGCCAGCGTGGGCAAAGGCAAGTGGCCATGAACTGATCGAGCAAACAGAAGATGGAGCGGTTCAGAAGTTTTGGATTAAGAAAAATTAAAGGGTACGGCTTGCCCTTTCTTAAAGAATAAGAAAGGATAAGCCGTCGAAGCAATTAAGAGATCGGTAGAAAAATTTGTCTTCTCTGATTAGGGCTTGGCGGAAGCTAAGTTTTTCTCACTTGGAGAGAAGAGAGTGAGGCCACATAGGGACAAAAATTAGGGCAAAAAATGAAACCAAGTATTTTAAAAGCGATGTTTGTTAGTTTAGTCATCATTACAGCCATTAAGATTTGGAGTCAAATTCTTTCTCAAGGGAGTGTCACAATGCCGCATTGGTTGTTCTATAGCGTTATTGCTCTCATTATAGTGTGGTTCCTATTTAAAAACATGGGGACCAGTAAAGGTATAAGAAGCATTACTACAGAAGCATTAAAAGAAGAGTTAAAAGATAAAAATAAACAATTCATCGATGTCAGAACACCCGGAGAATATAAGGGGAATCATATCCGCGAATTTAAAAATATTCCTTTAAACCAACTTCCACATAAAGTAAACCAGCTTTCTAAAGATAAGGAAGTGGTTGTCATTTGTCAGAGCGGTATGAGAAGTGCAAAAGCAAGTAAAGTTTTAAAGCAAAAAGGTTTTGACAAAGTGACAAATGTTAAAGGCGGCATGAGTGCTTGGTAATATAATATGGAAAAGAAGGCGTTGATGATGATCAATGCCTTTTTCTAGGGAAGTAAGAAAGAAATTGTGGTCATCAAATAGGCTGTGATTTCCGCTCCAGAACGCTCGCTATCCGCATGTTCACACGATATGGGTAAGTTCGGCGTTCGACGCACAATCGGGGTCCCCGAAAAGTGTTCTTTACTTTTTGGGGTGGTAGTCGGGGTCCCCGAAAAGTGCTCTTTACTTTTTGGGGTGGTAGTCGGGGTCCCCGAAAAGTGCTCTTTACTTTTTGGGGTGGTTGATATGCTAGCTTCAGTGTTGTCACACGGACGTGATGGTTTTAACCGAAGTCCCTTAAATCTTTATTTTAATAAGGAACGGGCATGTCTTTTCGCTTGACAAAGAGCTCCTGTTTATAGTGCCTTGCGTAGTAAAGGCATTTACTCGGGCGCCCTTCCAAACAGATGGACGTATACAGATTTCCCCATCGCTTGTAAGTCGGTGACTTCTTCATCAGAAGGTAAGGCAAGTATCTCGCCTTTTTTCCACGGCCCCTCAATCGGTGCCAATACAAGGTCTGTCAATTGCTCACTGAGTTGGAACTTCTTACTGAGGTCGGTGAGTGCATAGAAGTGCTCAATTAATGAATATATTTTTGGGTCATTCGCCTTTAACCAGATAAGAGCAGCGGATTCTCCTTCATAAGGTATAGAGCGGACAGAGAAATAAGAGATCACCTTCCAGTACATATCTTCGGACAATAGAAAGTGACATAATAGAGGGTTACTTTCAAAGCGGTGACGCACCTTGTCGAGTACGTGTCGATGACCAAACTTACGTAGGGCCATTTCTTCCTCAGTCGGAGCAGACGTCTCCATTTTCCACCTTGTTTGAATCCCCTCCATTTCTTTATTCAGAATTCCCTGCCGATCAAATAGAATTTCACCCTTAGGTAGTAGAGGATCAATCGTGGGACTGAGCGGTTGGTCTCGCCGGAGATCTTCAAGTCTCCGTAAGCTGAGATCAATAGGAATATCACCTACGTCAAAATGAATACTTTCAAGGCCTTTAGGACGCATATTTGAAATCACAACGATATCAAAATCACCACCAGGAGATAAGTCATCAAGTTTTCTACTCCCATATCGAATAATCCCAATCACATTGGGGTTTTGAATCAGTGAGTTTACTAGTTCTTGTAGGCTTTCCATTGAAATAATCCTCCATTTCCGTTCATTCTTATGAATCATTCTACTCTCTGATGTATTGTAAATAAATAATTTTTGAAAATAACTGACTCGTATTGTCAGGGAAGATCCTTATCATTAATCGTATAAGATCAAGAAAATTTTCAGGGAGTGATCAAGAATGGTGGATATACAGGAAGGGACAGGACCTCTCTTTAGGCACAAGGAAGTGAAGGTCAAAGGGATCCCCATGCATGTTGTTGAGGCGGGTTTAGAATCCAACCCGACAGTCTTTTTTATTCATGGCTGGCCCACATGTTGGTTAGAATTCGAATCTGTAATGAAGTGGCTTGTAAAAGATTTTCATGTAGTAGCCATTGATTTACCTGGAATCGGAGGTTCTAAGATACCGTTACAGTCATACAGCAAGCGCCATATTGCCATGTATGTTCGCGGAGTAATGGACACTATGGCCTTAACGGATGTGACGTTAGTCGGGTGTGATGTTGGTGGTCAGGTTACGTACGCCTTTTTAAAGGAATTTCCAAATAGAATTGCACGGGCAGTCATTATGAATGTTGTCATCCCGGGAATTCCGCCATGGGATACGGTTAAAAGAAATCCTTATATTTGGCATTTTGCTTTTCATGCCATACCACAATTACCTGAAAAACTGGTGGCGGGGAATGAGTTGCTGTATTTTTCTTATTTTTATGATGTTCTTGCTGGAAAGGGCAAGAAATTGGGCGAGACCCTAAAAAAATCTTTTACAGAAGCTTACACTCGTCCTGGTGCTTTGAAAGCAGGGTTCGATTTTTATAGATCCTTTGATCAAGATCAAAAAGACAATGCCGCGACAAAAGAGAAGAGCATTTCGATACCGATTCTTTATCTGCGCGGTGAAAATGAGCAAGTAGATATTGCGACCTACATGGATGGATTTAAGGAATTTGGTTTGCGTCATATCAAAGCGAAATTGATTGAAAACTGTGGACATTTTTCGGCAGAGGAAAATCCAGAAAAAGTTGCATATGCCTTAAAATTGTTTATAAAAGGGGACCAAAATTGAAGCAGTTTTCGGAGTGAAATTTAAAGTTGAGGATGATTGTCGAAAATAACCGATAAGATCATTATCATTCGACAAACGTAAGATGGTGTCAGGAAATTAAGATAGCTTGGATTGGAGATTTAGAGAGTAGGATTTTTCCCAATGATGAAATGAGTTGTGGATAAGAGCATGTGAAAAATTATATTAATAGGAAAAAAAGTAAAGGCTACTCTGTTTTAGATCATTTTATTTCCTTGTTATGAGGAAATTGACATGTGATGAAACTAATGAGTAGCCTTTTTGTCGAAAAATAGGACAACCATGACTTTAGTTACATAACCTTTGTCGAATGAAAAGGTATACTTTTTAGAGGGCCAACACAGTCAGGAGAGTTACGGGTATCGCCTCGCCTCTAACCAACAGAAGTTACACTTCTAAGGAAACCCCTGGGCACAGCCGGGCGATACTTACTCTCGTTAGGAATTTGTGAAACCTATAGCTTAAAAAACAGAAGGGAGCGACATGAATGAAAAAGACTAGAGGATTAATCTTTATCCCGATTTTAGCCATCATGTTTGTATTCGGATTCATCGTTCAACCGGCTAGCGCCAACACAGATACTACGGAAAAGACAACTCAAACGTCAGAGGATACAGCCAGCAAAACGGAGGGGGCGGCTCAAACTTCCGATGAAACAGCGGCAACAGAAGATACAACGCAAACAAAGGATCAAAGCAAGATTAAATCTACTGAAGAGGCAGTAGCCTTTAAAGATCAAAGTCTTGCAACTATCATTCGCGATCAGTTGGGGATTAAAAAGGGAGATACTATCACAAAATCAGATTTAGCAAACCTCACCTTCCTTTTTGCAGAGAACATTTCAGATCTTTCCGGTTTAGAGTATGCTACAAACTTATCGCTTTTGGAAGCGCCAGATGGAAAGATAAGCAATCTTAGCCCATTGAAAGGCTTGAAAAACTTACAAACTTTAAATCTAGCAGGAAATAAAATCACTGATATTAGCGTATTGACGCAAATGTCCAATCTAACAATGGCGAATCTTGCTAATAACCCATTGAATTTCAATTCAGGATCAGCTGCATCCAAAACGCTCCAGACTTTAGTTGGTAAAGGTGTCAATGTTTATCATGATGATATGGTAAAACTCACGACGAAAAAGGTGACAAAGGATTCTATCACCGTAGCTTGGAACATCGACCAATCCGATGGCATGCCCCATCTTGGTGCACTTACTTTAAATGGAAAACAAGTGAAGTCGTTTGATGTATTCAAGAAGGCTCAGTCTGAATATACATTTACCGGTTTAAAAGAAGGTCAAACGTATGACATTGAACTGAGTATGTCCTTTAATTTAACTCAAAGTGATCATCAAATCACAAAGACCTTACAAGTGAAAGCAGAGGACGTTCAACCAGAGCAACAAGTGACGGTGACACCCGTCATCGATGACAAGACAGCAACCATCGGCAACTTAAATGGCGAGGCTGTTAAAGAGAAGGGTACTCTCGCCATCGACTTGAGAAATTATAAAGAAGATCAAGTCAATGTCCAATTAACGGCTGACCAAATTAAAATGTTACAGGATAAAAAGGCCGCTGTTCAAATCAATAAAGGTGACTCAACGGTAAGCATTCCGACGCAGCTTTTAGGGAACGGTCAGGATGTCACCGTTGAAGTGGACAAGCAAAAACCGGTAAAAGGTGCCCTTTCCTCGGTGTATGATTTTACGATCAAAACAGCAACAGGGACGATTTCTAAATTTACACAACCCGTGACGCTTACTTTTTCCGTGGATCCATCCAAGGTTAAAGACCCTGATAATGTAAAAGTGTGGTACTATAATCCATCTACTAAAGAATGGGAATACATTGGAGGTACCTATAAAAATGGCGTTGTAACGGCACAGACGTATCACTTTAGTACGTATACAGTGTTTGAGAAGGCTCAAAAGGCATCCAGCAGCACCACCGGAACAAGTACGAATAATCACTCTGGAAGTGGAACACAGGCAAATACCGTAAGTGGTGATAATTCGCAGTCTGGGACAGGGCACGAGCTTCCAAATACAGCAACCCATTCTATGAATTTCATAACGATTGGAGCGTTATTGGTTCTCTCAGCTTCTGCGTTCTTATTGTTCCAAAGAAGAAAGCAAAAGGCCTAAAAGATGACCTTTAATAGAAATAATCAGTAAAAAGATGGCTATAAAATGTCGTGTTGAAAGAAAAAAAGTCATGTGTTAAAGCGTCGGCCATAGGCTGGCGTTTTTTTTTCGACGGGCAGTCGCATAGGGGATGTCACAGTGTCTAGAGGAAAAAAAACAAAGGTCTAAGACAGTCGCCGTCGTGGGGTAAAGTGAGAATAGATAGCAAAAAAGCAAAACTCGCTAATGAAACAGTAACGAGTTCTGCCTTTATTTGTTGAAACACTGTCATTTTTCATTAAGAGGTTATTCAATCAGGTCTTTTGTTGCTTGATACATGTTCGCGACATAGTCGTCGATGTCATCTCGTGACATGCGCAAACGATTGACAGAAGAACCATATCCGATTTCCTGTTTTCCCTCTTCTAACCCTTTGAAAATGCCATCCGCGAAGGCATCTAAGGGTTCACCAGTGGTATGCAGTCCGGCTCCCCCTAAATCTGTGTTGACTGCCGGAGGAGCAACTTCAATGACCTCTACAGACGTGGCAGATAACTGATGTCTGAGACTCATTGTAAAAGAATGAAGGGCGGCTTTCGTTGCTGAATATATTGGAGCTATCACAAATGGAGTAAAAGCGAGCCCTGAAGTCACATTAATGATGGTTGCGTCTTCCTTTTTTGCGAAGAAAGGAGCAAACAGCATAGAGAGCTGGATCGGGGCTTCGATATTGATCATGATCTCTTTATTGAAATCATTCCAATCATTTTTTGCGTCCGCTTTTAACACGTTAAACCGCTGTTGGATGCCGGCATTGTTAATTAAAACATTAACGTCTGGATAGTGAGTGGTGACCCAATCAAACAATGAGACACGCTCAGATTCAATAGCCATATCACTAACATAAGTAA
Organism: Pullulanibacillus pueri; assembly: GCF_014639255.1. Classification (GTDB taxonomy): domain Bacteria; phylum Bacillota; class Bacilli; order Bacillales; family Sporolactobacillaceae; genus Pullulanibacillus; species Pullulanibacillus pueri. The sequence continues at coordinate 155,578 of NZ_BMFV01000005.1, read as the reverse complement.
TTATGCTTGGGTGTTTTTCTTTGGCTTTTTGAAGAACGTCTTCACGTCGTCCACAAACAATTACTGTATTACCCGCTTTTATAAAGCGCTCTGCAAAAGCGAGTCCTATACCGGCGCTTCCGCCTGTAATCAGTATGGTATTCCCTGAAAGTTTCATGATCATTCCTCATTTCCTATTTTTTTTCGACTTGTCTTGTTATCCTAGTCTCTCCTGAATCTGTTTGGTATAACGGTTGATTTTAAAGTCAATGCCCTCGAGAGATTCCTTCATCAAGGATAATTCAGCGAGCACCTCCTGCTTGTGGGCAAGCATCATATCAAGTCGCTTATCAATCGTTGAATCACCTTCGACCACCCAATCAATATATTGCTTAATATGATTGATGGGCATATGTGTGCTTTTTAAACACATCACCGTTTTAAAGAGGGCGATCTGATCCTCTGAAAATAATCGTCGGCCCGCTTCATCTCGCTGGATAAGAGGTAACAACCCCTTTTTTTCATAATAGCGCAAAGTGGATTGTGGCATGTTGAACATCGTCGCGACTTCGCTAATGGAATAATACGTCATTGGAGACCTCCAAATTTGATCTGTACTTCGTCGACAGGTTTAGCATACAACTTAAACTGGGGTTTAAGTCAACAAGGAAATAAAAAACTCTAGACTAATTTTTAGTTTCCCTCGCTATCCCCTTTCCTCAAGATTTTTATTTGACACAAGCTAATGAATACCCTATTATTAATCGGACAATAATCGGAAGCTTTCTATAAGGTCTATAGAAAAATCATAGAGAGGTGTTCCTTGATGACGAAGAGTCGCATGAATCCTAAGGTGGATGCCTTTATTAGGAAGGCTAATCAGTGGAAGGAAGAATATGAGAAGCTGAGAAGGATTGTTCTTGACTGTGAGCTGACGGAAGAATTCAAATGGATGCATCCTTGTTATACGTTTGAAGGAAAAAACGTTGTGTTAATCCATGGATTTAAAGAATATTGTGCCCTTCTCTTTCACAAGGGGGCTTTGTTACAGGATCCTCAGGGGATTCTCATCCAACAAACAGAAAATGTACAAGCGGCGCGCCAGATTCGCTTCACTAATGTTCAGGAAATAGTTGAACAGGAACCTTTCTTGAAAGCCTATATCTATGAAGCGGTTGAAGTTGAAAAAGCGGGTTTTAAAGTCAACTTTAAAGAGCATGGCGAATACACCATTCCTGAAGAACTTCAAATAAAATTCGATGAAATCCCAGCTTTGAAATCAGCCTTCGAAGCCTTAACGCCAGGACGGCAAAGAGCCTACATTTTTTACTTTTCGGGAGCCAAACAAGCTAAAACCCGAGTGGCAAGGGTCGAAAAATATATGCAGAAGATTCTCGAGGGCAAGGGATTGAAGGATTAGGGAATTAACGATAAGTGACCTCCCTTAGTGAAAAGAGTGTTTGATGAAAATGTCTTGTGATATGATACGATACGTGAACTAAAGTGAGCTGCCTGAACGAATGGCAGCTTTGTTTATTCATGGCCCCTTTTTTGGCGCCATCGGCAAATAAAGTGTCGTTGTTTGCTAGTTACAGTGTGACTTTGAATAGGTAATGTAATCAATGTCCCTATCTAAAATATACCCGATGAATGAATTTAATAGAGAGATAAAGGAGGTTCAAAAGGATGACTTCGCATCTACATATTAGAGTTCCCGAAGGATTTTGGGGAGGGTTACGTCAAATGGGAATAGCTCCCCATGAGGTGGTTCGACAAGCTCAGTTACCACTCACCCTAATCAATGAACCCTTTGTCACCACTGCACAATATTTTGCGATATGGCAGGCGTATTCAGACCTCATTGGTGACATTGCTCAAGGCATCATCAAGATGGTGACCGTCTTTGAGCCTTCCCAGTACCCGCCCACGGTTCTCACGACTTATCATGCCCGTCATTACAGGGACGCACTAAATCGGATGGCTCGGTACAAACAACGATGTCCTCCCGAATGCTTACATATAAGTGAGGAAGGTGAGCGCTGTACGATTGAGCTGAGATGGCTCGATACTGAGGAAGCAGGTCCGGCCATGCTAGTGGGCATTACATTGGCATTTCTCTTAGAACTAGGTCGCCGGGGGACGGGGAAGTTCTTAAAGGCGAGGTCCGTGGAATTTTCACAACCAATGGGCGATGTACAAGCATTAGAAGCCTATTTTGGCTGTCCTATTCAGAGGGATGCAGGATGTAATCGGTTGACATTAGATCGAAGCGATTTGGACCGTCCTTTTGTCTCATATAACTCAGAGCTACTGGAAGTTCTTACGCCTATATTAGACCAATCATTGGATGATCAGAGGGGCAAATATTCATTGTCTGAGAAGGTCAAATGGATCGTGAAACAAAGCCTCACTGGAGGACGTCCCAGCATTCAAATGGTGGCAAGAGAGTTAGGGGTAAGTGATCGTACTCTCCAGCGTCGACTCACTGACGAGGGTACAAACTTCAAGGATTTGCTGATACATACTCGACATGAACAAGCGCGCGAGTATTTGAGAGATTCCTCACTTGATATTAAAGAAGTGGCATTCCTCGTTGGTTATGAAGATCAGAGTTCATTCTATCGGGCTTTCCGCCATTGGGAAGGGGATACACCGGCACATTATCGCACTAAACAATGGGACAGCGACTCAAGACATTTAGAAAAATAGAATAGAATTAAAGGGGAGAACGATGATGGAGATGGGGTTAAAGAATAAAACAGCACTAGTGACGGGATCGACGAAAGGCATAGGTAAGGCCATTGCCATTGAACTAGCAAGGGAAGGCGTCAACGTCCTCATTAATGGCCGGAAGGATGAAGGAGTAGAACGAACAGTTAATGAGATTCAAGCGAAATTTCCAGCAACGCTGCCTCAAAAAGCGACCGCTGACCTTGTAGACAGCAAACAACGAGAAGCCTTATTTGAAAAGCATCCTCATATTGATATCCTTGTTAACAACATGGGGATTTATGACATCATGCAATATGAGGACGTTGATGATGAGGTATGGGAAAACTATTTCCGTACCAATGTTCTGGCGGCCAATGGACTCTCTAAATTTTATCTGCCTAAAATGCTGGGACGCAATGAGGGGCGCATTCTTTTTATTGCCAGTGAGGAAGCCGTGATGCCATCGGGGCAAATGCCTCAGTACTGTATGACAAAATCAATGCTACTCTCCTTGTCAAAAAGCTTATCTCAATTAACGAGAGGAACAGAGGTCACAGTTAATACAATTATGCCAGGACCAACACTCTCTGAAAATGTGCAACAGATTATAGAAGGGATCTATTCTAGTGATGAGCGAACCTTCTCGGAAAAGGAAAAAGACTTCATGGCTAAAAATCTCCCGCAATCTGAAATCCAGCGTTTTATTCGGCCGAGTGAAATAGGGCGACTTGCCGCGTTTCTGTGTAGTCCTTACGCCTCTGCATTTAAAGGCTCTCCAATCCGCATGGATGGCGGGATGGTACCGACTATTTTTTAAGTCCTATATCTTAGTAAGAGCATTAGATTCTCTGCCAAAGAATAGGAATCAAAGACTCACAAGGATGTTTTGCTGTGACTTAAAAATAGAATAGCTACCTATAGAAATCAAGCCTTAGTGCTGTAGGCGCTTTTTAGATTCAGGTTTTTAGATTTAAGAATGAAGCCATCTCAGTCATCCATTTTCAGGATTTTTGAGTCGGCTTCTTTTCCTTAGTAACAAATAGTGAAGCAGAGCAAACACTCAAGGGTGGTGTTTAATCTCGCATGGCTCCGGCTTCTCGGGAAGTCATATCACCTTGACCTTCACTGACATCCTTTTGAATTTGTTGTTTTACTTTTTGGGCATCTGTCCCAGCGAATCCTGGTTTCTTAGCGGACCCCATATTTTCTTGAGTCTTTTTATCCTTCTGCATACAAGCCCTCCTTCAATATGGTTTAACTTTCTTTCTTATTATGTGCAGCAAAGCCCTCGATGTATCCAGGATAATATCACCGTCTAAGCTATGACCTCTCGAAGTTAATAAGCCAATACAGGGTCAATAAATGAGTCGAAAATATTTGCTTGTGAGGTAGTGTCCTTCCACTAAAAAAATTAGGACAAACAGACTATTGAAATTTGTCGGGATTGGTCGATAATCTTTTTAAGTGCTATTTTAATAGTGTCCATTCATTGAATTCTTTTGATCAGAAAAGACTTCATAATAATGAAGTTACAGTTAACTAAGTGGGATATCATTAAAATCTATGAAAAAGAGGAGTGTGGGTGTACAAGCTATGAGGAATTTGTCTATAAGACTATTAAAAGAGCAGAAGCGGGGCAAAGGACTTTATTTATTCGTCCTTTCAATGGTGTTAATACTTATTCTAAGTAGTTTCCCATTGTCTGTTTCTGCTGAGGAAAGTACATACGGTGTAGGGGCTTCAACATTAATCGTACGGAGCCAGCCAGACATTCAATCCAATGCGATAGGTTACATCAAGAGAAATACAGTAGTAACTGTCTCTGAAAAACGGTTTGGATGGGCCAAAATTGATTATAACGGTCAAACGGGTTGGGTTGCTTCACAATTTTTGTATCCCACGAATAAAACGGCTACAGAGTCACCAACTCAAAATGTTCAATCCGATCAAAAGGTGACGGTCAATGCGAGTGGTGTCCGTATTCGTAAGGGTCCCGGAGTGAATTACGCCATCCGCGGCTTTGCCAATAGCGGAGATGTCTTTTCAATTGTCAATCAACAGGGGCAGTGGGTCCAGGTTCGCCTGAATGGAGGCGGTACAGGATGGATCGCAGGCTGGCTTGTCAGTTCGTCTGCCAATAACCAGCCTACTGGTCAACAATCCTTAAAGGGATATAGCATTGTTCTTGATGCTGGACATGGTGGATTTGACCCGGGGGCAACGGCTTATAATGGTCTGTATGAAAAGACATTGACCATACAGATGGCACAAGCAGTGGCAGAACAATTGCGGGAAGCAGGGGCAACAGTAGTCATGACAAGGTCGGACGACAGCTATGTCACACTCGCAAATAGAGTGAGTGTGAGTGGTTCATATCCTGCGGACGCTTTTGTGAGCATTCATTATAATGCTTCTCCCATCTTAAGCACGAGTGGGATAACAACCTATTATTATGATGATTCTAGTCAAGGCTTGGCCCAAGATATTCAGCAAGAATTAGCACAACAAACCGGTCTTCCGAGTGATGGCGTCAGGTTTGGAGATTATTATGTACTGAGGAATAACCCTGAAAAAGCGATTCTTATGGAATTGGGCTTTATCTCCAATCCCAATGACCTTGCTTTGATTCAAACAGCACAATATAGAAGTAATGTTGCTAACGCAGTGACACAGGGTTTAATGAATTACTTTGGAAAATAGAAGAAATAGAAGAATAGGACACTCTTGCTCACAGAGCACAAGAGATGCTTATACGTTTAACCGGTCGGATAGAACATTATCTGGCCGGTTTTTCTTATAACGTGGGCCAAGCAGAGTGCAAGTTCAATTCCCCAGCGCATAGCCATTTTACAGGAGCAAGAGCATAACATTTAGAAGCAAATAGCGTGATTACTAGAAACACAAAGAATTATAGATTATAAGATTGATCATTACAACGAGACTTTAGCCAACCCAGATATAAATAATACGGCTTGTGATCCTATAGAGGATGAATAAAAAAGCTCCCCGTCGCCGAGGATGATCCGTTTCTCGGTAAGGGGGGCTCTTATGTGGTTAAGAACGTCATACTTTCTTCAATAACAAGTAGATGAAATAAGGGGCACCAATAAGTGCAATCATGACGCCGGCGGGAAATTCAGCGGAACGGATGAGATGATGGCCAATTAAATCAGCCATCATGAGCAGCCATCCCCCGATCAATATTGCAATAGGCATAAAAAGCTGATGACGGGGACCGATTAATGATTTGGCCAGATGAGGGGCAATCAGCCCAACGAAGGCGATACCCCCAGTAATCGAAACCGCAGCAGAAGCCAGTGCTACAGCCGTGAAAAGTAAGATCAACCGTTCTCTTTCAATCGAGAGGCCAATACCAATGCCGAGGGGTTCACTTACTCCAAGGAGATTTAAACGGTTCGCCTTGTATAGGGTAAATGGAATGAGAATGATGAGCCATGGGAGAATGGCCCAGACGAAGGGCCAACTCGTCCCCCATATATTTCCTGATAACCACTGAGCAATGAAATCTACCTTTTGTTTATCAGTAGATGATGTGATGACGATCATCAGCCCTGATAATGCCATGGAAAAGCCAACGCCAACAAGGACGAGCTTGACAGGCTCCATGCCTCTTTTTTTATTGATTGAAAAGATGTAAATGAGTACAGCTGTGAGAAAGGCACCAACAAACGCAACGACAGGCATCATGTAAGAAAAAGTCGCTTGATCAATTGGAAAAAATAAATAGAAAATAGCAATGGCGACGCCAGCTCCTGAGTTAATGCCGATAATTCCAGGATCCGCTAAGTCATTCTTGGTAATGCCTTGTAAGACAGCGCCAGAAACAGCTAAGGCCATCCCCGCAAAAAGGGTGATCAGGATACGTGGCAGGCGAACATCAAATAATATAAAATTCACTTGAGAATCCCCGTGGCCCAACAAAGCAGAAATAACTTGATCATAGGGAATAGCGGCACTGCCGATTCCTGTCCCCCAGATGAAGGTTAAAAGGATCAAGGCACATAAAATAGCGATAATGATTTTTTGTCTCCTCAAAATCGATGAGTGTATCATGAAAATGCCTTACCCCCTTTGTGAACAACAAATAAAAAGAAGGGGAGCCCAATGACGGCAATAATGGCTGCGACAGGTGTTTCAAACGGGGCATACAATGTACGTCCCAATGTATCTGCTAATGACATAAAGCTGGCGCCAAAAATTGCAGATATAGGAAGGATATAGCGATAATCTGTACCAGTGATGGGACGAACCATATGGGGAATCATGAGACCGATAAAGGCCATATTACCCACAAGTGCCACTGAAGCCCCTGCTAGAAGGACAATGACAACATAAAGAATGGCTTTTATTTGCCTTGTATGTTGTCCCAGACCAATAGCCAACTCCTCATTTAAGCTTAAGACCGTAAGCTGCCTTGAAAAAAGCAGGGCCACTAAGATCCCCACGAGAATAAAGGGCGCAATGATAGCCAGTTGGTTCCACGCGGTTCCTATCAAACCGCCTGCCGTCCACATGGAAACGTCTTTTGAGAGTTTAAAGGTTAAGGCGATCCCTGTGGCTATTGCTTCAAGAAAAGCGGAGACGGCTGCTCCTGCAAGGACAATTCGAAAAGGAGAAAACCCGCCTCTTTTTAGAGCACCGATGCCAAGAACGAGCAGAACTCCCACAGTTGCTCCAATAAAACAAGCAATGGTTAAAACAAAATAATTACCCTTGGGAATCAAGGCGAGACATAAAGCGAGTGCTGCATTGGCTCCAGCTGTTAATCCGAGCAGTCCAGGGTCTGCAAGTGGATTTCTTGTTAAGCCCTGCATGATCGCTCCGGCAACTGATAATGCAGCGCCAACAAGAATAGCACCGATTTCGCGTGGAAAGCGAATTTCCCGAATGATATCGATAGACTCGCTCCTATGTTGGGTAAAAAGGGCAAACCCTATATCTTTCATACTGATAAGGGCAGCCCCTAAGCACATAGATAAAATAAAGCACACCATTAAAACCAAAATGCCAATGATTAATTTATAAGTAAAAGGCACCTGTTGTCTCGATTTGCTCATTGCGCTGCTCATCCTTCCCTACACGACATCCTTAAAAAAAGAGAGGGGAATCCTATAATTAGGCATTCCCCTTCTATGCTTTGTGACTCTCATGAGGTGATCTCCAAAACGATGACCGAGTCAATCTTACTCGCCTAAAAAGTCCTTTTGAAAGACTTTAAGTTGATAATCTAATGAAATGGGATCGTTAAAGCTGAATGCAGAGGTATTCACTTTATAGACATGATGATTTTTTACAGCCGGAATATTTTTATAGGTGTCCGTTTTTTCAAATGACGTATCAGCACCGGATTCAACGCTTAAAATGACGTAATCTCCGAAGTATTTAGGGAGAACCTCTTGTGAAATCTGATAGTATCCAGGTTTAAGGGCCTTGTCTTTAACCATTTGAGGCATATTTAAATGCATTTCTTGATAAAGGATTTCAGTTCCTCTTCCCCAGTTATCTCCAAAGACATAAAATTGTTTTGCCGAAGTCTCAACAACTGAAACTGTTGCGTCTTCACCGATCTTAGCCTTTATTTTTTTAGAGAGGGCTTGGGCTTTTTCGTGGTAACTCGCTACCCAATCTTTGGCTTCTTTTTCTTTGTTCACGAGTTTTCCAATTTCCTCAAATAACTGTAGATAGTCTAGCTTCCCATAAGTATAAGTGACGGTCGGTGCAATTTTTTTCAGTCTGTCGAGATTCTTTGTGCTGGAATATCCAATAATTAAGTCGGGCTTGAGGGCCGCAATTTTCTCAAGGTCATCAGCGGATACGACTTCAACGCCCTTTAAATAAGGCTGGTAATTTGGATTGTTTTTGGCATATGTATCAACACCGACAATAGGAACGCCTAACTTCATGACTTCACCTGCAGAAAGATCAAGGATAACCACTCTTTTAGGATGGGCAGGGACCTTAACAGGGCCATTCTCTGATTGATAAGTGACCATTTTGTCTTTATTTTCAACATTAGAGGATTTTGAATCCTCAGACGATCGGGAGCTGCAAGCACTAAGCACAAGAATGAGCAACAGTAGCAGTGGTAGGAACTTTTTGGACATGTTCTTTTCCCCTTTGATTATTTTATTAATCAGACATGTAGCTTTTGCACCAAGTGATTAATTGATAATGATTATCATTATCTATACAGTGAATTATAATAATAGCTACTTTTATTTGTCAATAAAAAATTTAGAGGAATGGTTAAGCAATCTGAGGAGGGGACAATCTAAGCAATATGGGTGTATTCGATTTGCCTTTTTCGCCATTGGTGATGTATGGAAAAAGTGGAGTGATAGCAAGGGAGGGTGGAGTTTACTTTTTGTCATTTAGCAAGTATGACGAGAATCTTATTTTCTGCTCCCATTTATCAGAGTTACGGTAAGCTCATTACAGAGAGAACAGAACCCATTTTAAATAAGAATATACCAATGAAAGATTTAGGTCTATTGAAGAGGACCGCTCAATAGGTTGATTCTTCGATACCCGTTTCAAGCCTTTTGTATAGTCTAATGAAAGAAGCCTAAAGTGAAGCTCTTCCCGGATTAGGACTATGCCGGTAGTGGGGGTTTTTTTAGTGTTCGGTGACTCGACTAAAAAGAGAAAAATAGCCTGACATAAATCCCTCACATTGTTTGAGGTATAAAATGGGTTCATTATTTGAGTAAAACGGGAAATTTGGAGAAAAAATATGCTCCTACCTAAGGGAATAGGAGCACATAAGGGAGCTTTAAGGCTAAAGATAGCTCTGAAAGAATTAGAGGTCTTTCATATTCTTCTTCACTTTATCGATACACCTTTAGCGGAAGGCTCGTTAACGATTGACCCGGGGCTGAATCGGTTAAATTTTTTTCTAAATCAAAGGTAGCTCCTGCTTCGATACGAGAAAACCTTTGTAAAAATGTTTTAAGTGCCAGTGTTAATTCTAATCGTGCCAAAGGGGCGCCTAGACAAAAATGTGGGCCTTTACCAAAGGTTAAATGTTTTTTATTATTGGCACGGTGAATATTTAAAGTGAAGGGATCGGTGAATACCTCTTCATCCATGTTGGCGGCACTCATCCAGGCAACAACCACATCCCCCTTTTTTAGCGGAGTGCCGAGTAAGTCATTGTCTTTTTTTACGGTACGCTCCCTTTTTGAGATTTGAAAACGGTAGCGGAGCATTTCTTCAACAGCTTGAGGGATAAGCTCTACATCATTACGCAATTCTTCATAGAGAAAGGGGTCATCGTAAAGTAGGGAATAAAAGGTATTGGCGAGTGCGTGGCTAGTCGTTTCCACACCTGCGCCTAAAAGCAGCATGGATACACGTACAATTTCATCATCGGTAAAGGTTTCACCGTCAACTTCTGCAGAGGTTAAGTCTGAAATAATATCATCAGAGGGATTTAAACGTTTTTGCACAACAATAGGGTAGAGATATTGGTAATACTCTTTAGCGGCCTTTTGTTTTTCTCGTTCGATTTCTTTCTGGTTGGACTTGTCAAAAGGTTGGAATAAAATATCTACCCAATGTTTAAATTGCGACTGGTCATGGATAGGTACACCAAATAATTCGGCAATCACCATACCGGGGAAAGGGGCTGCTAATGCTTGAACAATATCAACGGTTGAATTTTCTGGAATAGTGTCAATGAGTTGGGTTGCAATGTGTTGAATACGGGGTTCCCAGTCTTTTAAACTTCGAGGCGTAAAGGCTGCGGATAACAAGGAGCGTCTTTTCCGGTGCATAGGGGGGTCCACCATGATATTCACATGGTCAGGGAGTGTGCCTTCTTTGTTATTGGCCCCTACAGGAATCGTTGTTCTTGGGCCTTCAGTTGAAAAAACATCATAGTTGGTTAACACTTCTTTTACATGATTGTACTTAAAAACATGCCAGGTATTCGTCCCTTCATCAAAATGGACAGGTGTATTCCTATGCATCTGTTTATACCAATCGATAGGAAAAAATTCTTCAGAACGGGAACGGAATGTCTTGACCTCTTTTAATGAAATGATTTCTTTGTTCATAAAACGAGTGACTCCCTTCAATAAATAAACTTAAGCGTTTTCCTCATAAGGCTGTTCAGCTACTTTGACTGATTCCGTGGGGCAATCCTCCATGGCTTCTTGTACGTCTTCAAGCTTATCGTCAGGTATAGGGACAATCCCTTGATTATTGTCTAATGTCACAAAAGCGAGTCCCTCTTCATCAAGGCCAAAGATATCTGGTGCGATCCCTTCGCAGGTACCACAGCCAATACATGTGTCTTGGTTGACCCATACGTATTTGGCCATCGTCAAACCTCCTTCTTCTTAGTGTTTTCATCGTCATCACTGTCAGATTTCACCTTTTGTTCCCGGTATACCTATTGTGACTTTTTGGTCCTGTAATTGACCTATGAGTCATAACTAGATTACCATAGTCAGTGAGATACAAGCATGAGTCTTCGGTATGGTTTTTAATAGGGGAAATTAATCTGGAGATTAGTTTTCGCTATTCATAGTCAAAACGTCCTGCGCCCATTCTCTTTATATCCGCTTTTATGTGTAATTACTTACATATAATTTCTCTTGTAAATTTAAAATAATCCCTCGTAATAAAGACTTAGATAATTTTTACCGATTTATCCTTATTCATTTTGTTTCATATAGGACTATCTCATTAATTTTTTGAATATTGAGGTGGATAATTTGAGATTTTAAGCTTTAACCTTTAGCATTTGCTATGTAATTTTCTGATGAAAGAAGGCAGAAGAACATGTGTGGAATTGCAGGTTGGATTGATTGGGAAAAGGATTTGTCGGAACAACATGCCGTATTGAGAAAGATGACAGCATCGATCACGCACAGAGGACCAGATTCAGAAGGCTTCTGGTTATCCAGACATGCTGCTTTGGGTCATAGGCGATTAATTGTGATTGCGCCGGAGGCTGGCGAACAACCCATGGTTTATGAGCACGGGAATGATAAGATCGTGCTGACATACAATGGGGAGCTCTATAATTACCGTGAATTAAGGAAAGAGCTGCAAGAAAAAGGCCATGTTTTCCAATCGCTTTCAGACACTGAAGTTGTATTACATGCCTATCTAGAATGGCAGGAGGATTGTGTCACCCACTTCAATGGGATTTTTGCTTTTGGTATTTGGGATGAAAAAGTACAGCGCCTCATGCTTGGGCGCGACCATCTGGGAGTGAAGCCGTTATTTTATACTCAGGTGGGGCATTCTGTTATTTTTGGCTCAGAAATCAAAGTGTTATTGTCTCATTCGGCTGTGCACGCAGAAGTGGATAGGGAGGGTCTTGCGGAAATTTTTGGCATGGGCCCGATAAGAACGCCTGGACAAGCTGTATTTAAAGGGATCAAAGAGGTGCGGGCAGGACATTATGCCCTTTTCACTTCTTCAAAAAAGGTAACACACCCTTATTGGCAATTGAAAAGTCAGCCACATACCGATGATGTTGACACAACAGTATCAAAGATCAGGACACTGCTTGAAGATACTGTCAGACATCAATTGATTGCGGATAAGCCTTTGGTATCGATGCTCTCAGGTGGATTAGATTCGAGTGGACTGACAGCCATCGCCGGGCAAGAATACAAAGAAAAAGGGAAGAGGCTGCACACTTATTCCATAGATTTTGTTAACTATGAAGCTGATTTCAAAGAGGATTTTCTAAGGCGTGATCGTGATGAGCCGTGGGTAAGAAAAGTATCAGAGTATGTAGGAACCGAACATCACTCGATAGTTATAGGCGCCGACAAGCTAGCTGAGAATCTTTTAATACCTATGAGAGCGCGGGATCTTCCAGGGATTGGGGAACTAGAAACGTCCCTGTATCTTTTGTTTAAAGAGATGAAGAAGCAAGCCACCGTTGCCCTGTCGGGTGAATCAGCCGATGAAGTTTTTTCAGGCTATCCTTGGTTCCATCAGCCGGAGTTCTTAGATGCAGAGACTTTCCCTTGGTTAGTTAATATAGACTTTATTGCTGATGTTCTCACGGACGAGTGGAAGGAGCGTTTGCAGTTAAAGGCTTATCAAAAACAAAGGTACCAAGAAGCACTGGCTGAGGTCCCACTATTAGAAAATGAGGATGACAGACATCGCAAACAACGGCAAATGTCTTATATGTTCATTACACGATTTTTAACCTTTATGCTTGATAGAAAAGATCGGGCGAGTATGATGACAGGCTTTGAGGTTCGCGTACCTTTCTGTGACTATCGTCTTGTTGAGTATCTCTGGAATATCCCTCACGAATTAAAAAGTATAGACGATATTGAAAAAGGGATTCTTCGTCGAGCTTTAAAGCCCTACCTTCCTGATGAGGTGCGCAATCGCAGAAAGAGTGGCTATCCTAGTACGAACGATCAAACCTACCTTAAGGCTATTGGGCAAATGATGGTCACCGTTCTTGAGGATCCTCAGTCACCTTTGAGACGTTTTGTTAAAATCGATCGCCTCATGCAAATTGCTCAAGGAGAAGATCAAGAGATTACTGATGAGCAGGCTAGGCATGTCCTTGATTATTTATTACAAGTAAATGCGTGGTTAAAAGAATATGAGATTACCATTAACCTCTAAACCACATTGACAGGGAGGCAGACGGCTCCCTTGAAGGGTTTTTTAATACCCTTATACTTTTTGAACTTAAACGATGGAGATTAACCCCTTTTGGATCCCAGAATCCAGAGGGGTTTTTGTATTTAAAGGAAGACAGAATAAGGACAAGAATGGTGGTCAGGATTTATTTTCTTAGGTCAGGGTGAATTCAGTCATTTCTTGATATTAAGGGCCGCCTTACTCTTCACAGATTGAAGGGTTTAATTAACTCTTATTTAAAAATAATTTGACAAATTGCATACATTTGTATACATTATGCATAGAAATAGCGTATACAAATGTATGCAAAGGAGTGTGTAAGAATGAAGGACTTGGCCAACCACAGGAAGGATCATCGAGAAGGTGGGTGCAAAGGAAAGCATCATCGTGGGGCTCAAACATTTCGAAGAGGTCGGGCTCTTGAATTTTTAGAAAGACTGAACGTTAAATACAACACATTAAGACAACAATTAGAGTCAACGGAGTTTCAAGAGATTAAACAGGTCATTCTTGGAGAATTAAAGGCGATTGAAATGGTGATAGAGGAATATACGAAGCATTTCGAACTCCATGAAAGAGAAGGTAACGAACAAGTTTCCAACCAAAAGAAAAGGCTGGCTGATGATGGAGACGGAGAATGACTTAAGAAGTTCAGAGTCTACGCATGCAAATAGTTAGAGTTATATAACCATAGATAAGGGGAATCGATATGCATCTATTACAGGCAATAGAATCAAGAAGAAGTATTGGGAAAGTGAAACAAAAGCCAGTAGACAGAGAAAAGATTGAAGCATTACTTAAGCTTGCCACGTATGCCCCCAATCATCGTATGACTGAGCCTTGGCGATTCTTTGTGATGCAAGGTGACGGACGTAGGGTACTAGGGGATGCCTATAGAGATATTGCTTTTGAAAAGGCGACGGATCTTTCGGGTGAATCACGTACGTTAATTGCAACCACTCAACAGAAGAAGGCGAAACGCGCGCCTGTAATTGTAGCCGTAGCAACGTCATTTAGAAGCCACGATGAGATTGAACGTACGGAGGATCGTGCAGCGACATATGCGGCCATTCAGAATATCTTATTAGGAGCACACGGGATGGGATTAGGTGCTATTTGGCGTAGCGGAGCACCGATGTATCATCCTAGAATGAAAAAAGCTTTTGGTCTAGGAGACAATGATGAAATTCTTGGTCTTGTTTATATTGGATATCCAGAGGAAGCACCTGTCCCGAAACAAAGGACGTCTTTTTTAGAGGTGACTACTTGGATGGATTAAATTCTTAGCGGAGTCTTTTCATTACACAAATAGAATGAAAGGAGATATCTACATGTGGGGATTAAAAGCCTATATTAAGCCGTATTGGAAGTTTGTCATGCTTGGGCCGCTCTTTATGCTTTTTGAAGTGTTTTTTGATTTGCTTCAACCAAGATTAGCCGCTTATATTGTTAATTCTGGAGTTGTAGAACGGGATCTTAGTCTCATTGAGCGTGTGGGATGTCTAATGGTGGGGGTGGCGCTACTCTCGTTAGTTATGGGGGTTGGGTGTAATCTTTTTGCCAGTCGCGCCTCACAGAATTTTGGTGCAGATATTCGAGAAGTCCTTTACAAAAAAATACAAACCTTTTCTTTTGAAAATCTTGATACCTTAAAGACGGGATCCTTAATTACAAGAATAACAAACGACGTTGTTCAGGTTCAAAACCTATTACAAATGGCTCTTCAAGGCCTCGTTCGAGCACCCAGCCTATTGATTGGTAGTGTCGTGATGGCGTTATTAATGAATCTGCGACTGGGTCTCATTCTATTGGGAACATTAATCGTTTTAGTCGTTGTGCTCTTTGGACTTATTCGATTTTCCTTCCCACTCTTCTCAAATGTTCAAGCTAAGCTCGATGCAGTGAATACAAGAATACAAGAGAATTTGGCAGGGATCCGGGTCGTCAAGGCCTTTGTAAGAAATGACTATGAAAAGAAGCAATTTAAGCAAGTGAATAGTGATTATACGAGGGTCTCCATAAGAGCCGCGCGTTTTATTGCCTTGAATTCCCCAATTGTTTCATTAATTATGAATGCATGCCTTGTGGCTATTCTCCTGTATGGAGGGAACTTGGTATGGATGAACACGGTTCAGGTCGGGGATTTGGTGGCTTTTATTAACTATGTGACCCAAGTCCTATCTTCCTTACTAATGGTCAGTGGATTGCTTATGAATGTCTCACAGGCCAATGTATCTGCTAAGCGGATTCATCAAGTGTTAACAACAACACCTAAAATTGAAAATAGGATGGCAGAATCCTCCTCTCCTATATTAGGTCAACACATAAAGTTTAATCATGTTGACTTTACATACAATGGCTCAGATGAATTACAGGATAAGGTGTTAAAGGACATCACTTTTGAAGCTTATCGTGGTGAAACCATCGCCATTATTGGATCCACAGGTTCTGGAAAATCCACGCTCGTTCAGTTGATCCCAAGACTATATGATGTAACCTCTGGGTCTATTCAGATTGATGGCAACGATATTCGTGAATACTCTCTTTTAGAATTGAGACACTCGATTGGGATGGTCCTCCAAGATGCCTTTTTATTCTCTGGCTCTATCAGAGATAATTTATCGTTTGGACGATTGAATGCGACACAAGCTGAGATTGAGGAGGCGGCTAAAATGGCTCAAGCGCATGATTTCATCACCCGATTGCCTGATGGCTACGAGACTAAAATTGGCCAAAAAGGGGTCAATTTATCTGGGGGACAAAAGCAAAGGCTTTCTATCGCTAGGACATTACTGATTAAGCCTCCTATCTTAATATTAGATGATAGTACAAGTGCCTTAGATCTTGGAACCGAGAGACGACTTCGGAACGCTTTAAAAGAAGTGATGGAGGAAAATATGACCTTCCTTATTGCTCAGCGCATTTCGTCAGTTATGGAAGCTCAAAAGATCATTGTACTAGAAGAAGGATCTATTGTTGGCATAGGAACGCACGAAATGCTATTGGAAACATGTGAAGTTTATCAAGACATTTATAGGTCTCAATATGGTAAGCGGGAGGCATATTATGGCTCAACACAATCCTTCTCATCAAAGTAAAAACACAGCCCATTTTTCTCAAATGGGGTTTAACTCTGGTCGAGGGCCGCGCCCGGGAGAAATTCAGCATGTAAGGTCAAAGAATGCTAAGGGGACTTTGCTTAGAATTTGGGATTATTTAAAGCTTCAACGTCGAGGGTTATTTATCGTTGTCATTAGTACAGCCCTTATCTCTTGTTTAATGCTCTTAGGCCCTTATTTAATAGGAAAAACCATTGATAACTATATTGTTCCTCATCATTTTCATGGGTTGATACGAATGGGATTTATCCTATTCGGCGTTTATTTCCTTGGCGCCTTGTTCACATGGATTCAGCAATATGTGGCCTCGAGTTTATCTCAAAATACAGTCCGAGACATGCGCCAAGATTTATTTGACAAATATCAAGCCTTACCTATCCGTTTCTTTGATCAGAAGACACATGGAGAATTAATGAGCCGGGCGACCAATGACATTGCAAATGTCTCAAATACACTTAACCAAACAGTTGTGCAATTGATTTCCAGTCTCTTTATATTAGTGGGCAGTGTTGTCATGATGTTAAGCCTCAGCCTTTGGATGACACTCATCACCATTTTAACAGTACCAACGGTGGCTCTTATTACAAAAAAGGTGACAAAATATACGCGCCAGTATTTTTCTGAACAACAAAGACATCTTGGTGAAGTGAATGGTTTTGTCCAAGAGAATATATCAGGTCTAAGGGTGATTAAAACCTTTGGTAGGGAAGCGCAATCTATTGAGGAGTTCAAAGAGATTAATGAAAAACTACGTTTAGTCGGTATAAAGGCCCAAAGTCTTTCCGGATCAATGGGTCCGATGATGAATACTATGCGTAATCTCAGCTTTGTTGTTATTTCGGTATGCGGTGGGGTTTTTGCTTACCACGATCTCATTACCATTGGGATTATTGTGAGTTTTCTTAATTACTCCAATCAATTTAGCCAACCTATCAATCAATTAGCCAATCAATATAACCTGCTTCAATCGGCGATTGCGGGAGCGGAACGCGTCTTTGAAGTCTTAGATCAGGCTTCAGAGACGTTAGAAGAAAATAAGGGAGTATCTCTTAAAGAAGTTAAGGGGGAGGTCATCTTTGATAGGGTGAATTTTGGCTATGAATCGGATGTTCCTGTTCTTAAGAACCTTTCCTTGCATGCTTCTCCTGGGCAGATGATCGCTTTGGTCGGTCCAACAGGTGCTGGGAAAACAACGATTATCAATTTACTCTCACGATTCTACGATATTCAATCCGGTCAAATTTTCATCGACGGCAAAGACATTTATACCCTCGATAAACATTTTTTAAGACAACAGATTGGATTGGTCTTACAGGATGCCTACGTTTTTTCAGGGACAATCCGGGAAAATATTCGCTACGGTCGCTTGGCAGCTACGGACCGAGAAGTGGAGGAAGCTGCTCGATTGGCTAATGCTGATGCGTTTATAAGCAGGCTTCCCAATGGGTATGAAACACAATTAAATGCTGAAGGCAGTAATTTAAGTCAAGGGCAAAGACAGCTTTTAACCATTGCTCGTGCAGTACTAGCTAACCCTGCTATTTTAATCCTAGACGAAGCTACAAGTAGCGTGGATACTCGAACAGAGCTCCATATTCAAGAGGCCATGAAAACTTTAATGAAAGGGAGAACCAGCTTCGTTATTGCTCATAGGCTCAGTACCATTCAAGACGCTGATCATATCTTAGTGATAAATAATGGAGAAGTGGTTGAACAAGGATCGCACGAAGCACTGTTGTTGCAGGGCGGGTTTTATGCAACGCTTTATAAACATCAATTAACACAGGGGAATGTAAGCTAATTTGTACTTAAACGCCGAATTAAGAGAGAACTAGAGAAAGGGACATCGCCTACTGATGATGGGGCGAGGTGAGTAGGCGATGGTCATAAGAGCTGGTTACCTCTATATATTTTAAAACATTTTTACGAGGTTTTAGTTTGTTTTCCTACTTTACTTAAGGAGCGATCGAATAAGGTGATGATAATTAGGATAATCCCAATGATGACACAAAATATGGCGAGCTCGTGCATCCCTTTGGTAATGGTATCAGATTTTAAAAATAGTCCGTTGGCACAGGAAGCGAGCATAGCGCCCATGTACATAAATGTTCTTAGCAAACCAGCGGAGGCTGCGATTTGATTGGATGCCGCTTGGAAATAGATAGCCCCTTGGTTCGCCAAATTCAATAACCCTTGAGGAATGCCAAAAAGTAAGATAATGATGACAAGAAAGATAAGACTACTCGTATGACTTGTAAAGAGTAAGAGTGCCATGGCGATAAATTGCACTAGGCTGCCGACAACCAATTTCAAATGTATTGCTGGACTTTTTCCGGTAGTTCTAGAAACGATGATGGCTGTTAAAAACATCGGCAATAGCAGCAAGCCGGCATGAGAAGGCGATAAGCCCCTCCCTTTTTCGAGCCATTGTGTGAATCCATAAAGCACACTATACGAAACGGTGGCAGCAAGTAAACTACGGGCATACGTCAGTAATAAAGGGGTATTTCCACCTAACACACGTACATCGATGAAAGGATGCTTTGTTCTTAATTCATGCCAAGCAAAAATAGCGCCGGCAATAATGGCAATGAGGATTAAATAAATTTTAGATACACTCGGATTCATTAAGAAAAGTAATGCAGCAATTAAACTTAAGCCAAAAAAGATCATCCCGATAAAATCGATGGTCAGCATATCTTGATCTTTTCTTAGAGCGTCCTTAGAGACTTTTGGAAAACGGGTAGCGCCTAAGATGATACAAGCGATTGATAAAGGAAGGTTGATGATAAACGTACTTTGCCATCCGCCGATATCAATGAGTAGTCCACCTAATGTCGGACCGATGACGGCAATGGTCTGGCTCGCGATGGCCAGTATGGTAAGGATGCTCGTCGGGCTCTCCTCGCCCGTTCGTTCAGCTTCACTGCGGATAAGATACATAGAGGCAGGATAACCTGCACAGGTTCCAAAGCCGAGCAAGACTCTGGCGGCTACTAGCCACCAAAAATTAGGAGCAAAAACGGCCATTAAACTAGAGATGCCGACTAAAGATGTCGCAATTAAAAAAAGTAGTCTTGGTCCAAACATATCAATCAATTTGCCAGTCACCGGTTGACCAATGGCGGTGGCGAGATATAAAGCAGAAACGAGCCAGGCTGTTTGTGAAGGTGGAGCCCCAAAAGCCTGACCAATAGGGATTAAAGCAACCGCAATAATTGACGAGTTAATAGGATTGAGTATAGTCCCTAAAACCATGGGGGTTATGAGTTTTTTATTAAATTGACTATCACTTCTCGAGCTTCCGATGGTCTTACTTTTGCGCTTGAACACAATGATTCCTTCTTTCTCATCTACACGCCTAGTCTAGACAAATAAATGAATACAAGGTTCTTTGTAATAGCTACAAAGAACCTTTTGCTTTAATCTAATGTACTTGTCCAATCATTAACAGTGAGGGTATCAGCCTGTTTGGGAAAAACCTTTTCTATTAGGACCTTATGAACTTCAGGATCTCCATCAAAACAAGCGTCAGTGAGTACTTTTATTTTAAAGTCTTTGTCCGCAGCTTCCCGTAATGTCGAGAGCACGACACCACTTGTCGCTATGCCACTAAGAACAATCGTATCGATTTGCTGTGAACGCAGGATCACTTCAAGATTGCTACCAGCAAACGCGCTCACGCGATATTTTGTAACAACTGGTTCATTTCCTTCGGGTTTTACAGCTTCGTGGATTTGAGTCGCGTCATCATTGACGGTCATGCCACCATATTTTGATATTTGTGAGAAGCCTTTGTTATTAGGGCTAATTTCAGGATAGCCTTCGCTAAAACCCACTCTCACATAAATCACAGGAATGTCATGTTTACGAGCGGAATGGATGGCCTTCTGATAAGTAGCGAGTGCTTCCTCTAGATTGTCCCCTATGTGTGGAACAATACCATTTTGGACGTCCATAACGAGTAATGCTGTTTTACTATTTGACATATGTTGTCAACCTCTTTTCATTAAGTTATTATTAAGTGGAGAACTCTACCACTTATAATAAACGGAGATGTCTCCATTTGTCAAGTTGTTCGTCATAGATAAGGAGGGATAGATGATGAAGGATGGGAAGACTTCTTATACTCGAATGGAACGCCGAGATGCGGCTGAGAATCGTCAGCGTATATTAGACACTGCCTTCAGGCTCTTTAATCAAAAGGGTGTGGAGCAAGTGAGCATGAATCAAATTGCTGCAGAGGCTGGCATTGGTCCGGGGACACTTTATCGCCGTTACAGAAATAAAGGAGAACTCTGTCTCGACTTAATTAAAGATAATGTGGTTCTCTGCTTTGAGGATATTGATGCCTATTTAGAGGAGAATCAAACAGAACCACCCAGAACAAGGTTAAAAGGGATTCTTAGCCTATTTATTCGTTTCAGGGAGAGTAAAGCTCAGTTGCTTAAGGGTGTTGAGGATTCGGCGTCTACTCATCGAAAGACATCTGGAAAAGCGTACGGTCCTTTATATGAAGAACTGCATCAGCTCTTCGTCGCTCTTTTTGATGAGATCTACACAGGGAGCGGGGGTCAACCCAACAATGTGTTTAGATCCGATATGTTACTTACGGCTTTAAGAAGTGATGCCTATTTATTTCAAAGGGAAGTGCGTGGGTATTCGCCTGATGACATTTTGGATCAGCTTTGTTCCACCTTTATTCCACAGCCTTAAAGGGTGTCATCAAAAAACTATATTGTATTGATTGTATAGAACGAGAGAGGAATGTCTGATGTTCCTTTCTCGTTTTTTTATTGTGTTGATCGCCACTCCAGGTCGCTCGCTTTCCTCATGCCCACAGGACTAAGGAAAGCTTCTAAGAGAATAATCCTCGCAGAAAAATCGTGTTTTTTACGATTTTTGATGTGGGTAGGATCGGTGTTGTCACAGGACGTGACGATTTTAACCGATCATCCTTACTGGCCTCAGCTAACTTGGGAATAGACTCTTTGTGTTCCAAGTATTTATGAATAAAAACCCCTGTTCCTGCGTCTACAAGTATTGCTTTGAAGTCAGCTTTCTCGGAACAACTCGAAGTGTATTCGTGAAGTTACGCTGGTTGCTGTTCCCGAAGGAGTCTCGCGCCTTCCGTTCAGATCAACTGGGTTGCTGACGGTGCCCTTTATTAACAAACACTATTTCAATATCCATATGAGGAACGGGCGCTTGCCCGGTTTTTCTCAAAATATAAGAATGTATAAAATTCTGGTCATCAGGAAGGTGTGGATTTCCGCTCCAGAACGCTCGCTTTCCTCATGCCCACACGATGTGGGTAGGGTCGGCGTCGTCACAGGACGTGACGTTTTTAGCCGATCGTCCTTAGTGGCCTCAGCTAACTTGGGATGATAATCGAGTTTCCCAAGTGGATCTTCGGACACGTGCTGTTCCCGAAGGAGTCTCGCGTCTTTCGCTCCAATCCACTTGATACTGACGAAGCATTTTGGTAAAAAAGCTTTTTAATGCCCAACTGAATAAGGACCGGGCATGCTTTTCGCCCGGTTTTTCTTAGTAGAAGGGAGGATTAGGAGTAAGTGCTGTATATAAATCTTTATTCAAACTTTGAGTCTAGTCACTCGATCTAAACCTTTCCTAGGTTACAAAAGTTCTAAAACCTTTGCATCTTGTCCTAGGCTCATCATGTTCTTTACGATGGAGAAGGGTAGACAAACCTATTAATTTTTTGAGAAGGTGTTTTTGTTGGCAAACTATTTGTATATTAATTTACCGGCTGAGGGTCATGTGAACCCGACTCTAGGCATTGTAAAGGAATTGACGAGACATGGGGAGAGAGTGATCTATTACTGCAGTGAGCCTTTTAAAGTGCGTTTAGAACATGCAGGTGCAGAATTTAGACCGTTAGATTTTGAACTGGAGTTGTCAAAAAAAGATAAACCACCCTATGGGATTTTTTCTTTTCTAGAACGTATTGAAGGGATCGTTGATCATATATATAGGGACACAGTAAGTGATGACATCGATTATGTCCTCTATGATGCCAATGCATTACCTGGGAAAATGATAGGTCACCTGCTGAATAAACCAACGATTTCGACTTGGTCTATTTTTGCTCTTGATGATAAGTTTACTGAGCGATTAAAAAAATTAAGAGAAAAGTCCCAGTTAAGGACAATGATAGATTCTGATAAATTAAAGAAGATGATTGAACAATTAAGACATAAATATAAGATGGAGTTACCGGATTTTCCAAAGGCTCTCCTTTGTGATGGAGATTTCAACCTCGTGTTTACCTCTCGATTTTTTCAAATGAATGACGAGCGCTTTTCCGATGAGCAGTATAAGTTCATTGGACCTTCAATTACTTCGCGAACGGAGGGTGAGGGCGAGCTTCCTTTCAAATTTGAAAAAGAGTACCCTCTCATCTACATCTCTATGGGTACGGTGCTTAACGATCAGCCCGATTTCTATCAATTGGTTTTACAGACCTTTAAAAACGAGCCTTATAATATTATCCTTAGCGTGGGAAGACACACGGATATCGATGCCCTTGGGCCGACCTCTGATAACATCATCATTCGTCCTTATGTTCCACAACTCAAAGTGTTGGAACAGGCGGATGCTTTTATTACGCACTGCGGAATGAATAGTACCAATGAAGCGCTTTATTTTAATGTTCCGCTGGTAATGCTTCCGGCCGGGAGTGACCAGCCAATGGTTGCGGACCGTGTCGAAGAACTGGGGGCAGGTATTCAATTGGATTTACAGACGGTGACGGGTGAAGCTTTGAAAGAGGCTGTTTTCACAGTCTTAAATGATGCCTCTTATAGAAATGGTGCAAAACGCATTAGCGAATCTTTCCGTGAAGCAGGAGGCTATCAAAGTGGTGTTGATGCGATCTTAAGATTTGCTGAAAATTATAACGGTAACGTACAAGTATAAATGATAAGAGCACGTCTTATTCTTGCAGCTTACTAGAAGGGTAAGCCCGTAAGAATAAACCCTCTAAATCTGAATCCGATTTAGAGGGTTTATTTTTTTGTTAATAACGTCAGAATGTATAACTTGTCTTGGCAACAAGTCCAGTTTTCTAAAGATGAGTATAGGCTGACGAAGAAGAAAGGCTTCGGAGGAAAAGTTTATCTTCTATGACTATGACTTGGTGGCAGTCAATTTGTTCTTAGTTGCCTTAAAATTTCAGTGTAGAGTTCTTCAACGTGCTTTGAGCTATCGAGTTGTAAAACAGGGCTTTTGGAATGTTCGATTTGATAGGTTTGCTCTGCATAAGTTCCGGACGCGCTTGGATCTTTTTCAGTCAGATACGTCTTGCACCATTCGATAAAATCATTAGTATAGTGACCATTTGCATCAAGCCACATCGTATGATGACCGTAGCGCTCAATCTCTCTTTTTCGTAATCGTTCCATACGAACAGCTTCATCAAGGGTCAGAAAGACCAAAAGATCGCGGTCACTAAATCCTTTTGGATACCACGAAAAAACTGAACCCGAGGCAACATAACAAGGGCTTGCTCTCATGTCTCTTTGATAAAGTTCCATTCGTTTTTCTACTGGATGATTTTCTGTAAAGGTGTCATCCTTCCAAAGATAACGATCCGTATCAATCCACTGAATTTTTTCTTTCCCACTTATAAATTTCGCTAAGGTGCTTTTACCCGTACCAGAGCCACCGATAATTTGGATTTTCACTTCATTCCCCCTAAAATTCTTCATAAGTGGCAGGATCCTGATTGTTTATTCTGCCGTCAGAACGAGTAAGAGCTAAAATGTCACTCATTTCTTGATCCTCTAAAGAGAAATCAAAAATCGATATATTTTCGAGTTGACGCTGAGGAGAGGCGGATTTTGGTATTGAAATCGCACCGAGTTGATAATGCCAACGCAAAATAATTTGCGCGATGGTCTTATGATGATGGGCGGCAACTTGTTGCAACGTTTTATTCTCTAAAATAGTGGCTGCTCGGGCTAATGGGCTCCATGACTCCGTTGCGATATGATGCTCTTCATGCCATTTTCTTTGTTTTTCCTGGTTGAAAAAGGGGTGTAGCTCGATTTGGTTAATGCTTGGGATGACCCCCGTTTCGCGTTTTAATCGCTCAAGATGTTCAGGCAGGAAATTACAAACCCCAATTGAACAGACTAATCCCCATTTTTTAGCATCAATTAAGGCTTGCCATGCTTCAACATAATGATCTTGTTGAGGATTTGGCCAATGGATAAGATACAGATCATAATAATCAAGGTGGGCCCGATATAAGGATTCTTGAATGGTGGTAATAGCTTTATCATATGTATGATAGCGACCGGGAAGTTTGGATGTAATCAATAGCTCCTGTCTCGGAACGGTACTACGTCGAACCGCTTCACCTACAGTTCCTTCGTTTTCATAATTATAAGCCGTGTCGATGAGTCTGTAACCCATATCTATAGCACTTTTTATAGCATGAGCACCTTCATTACCATTAAGACTATAGGTACCAAGACCGATAGCGGGCAGATACATACCGTCGTTCAATGTGACCTCGGGAATCAATGGACTCACAATCAACCACTCCTTTTGATTAATAATATTACATTATCACCTCCTTTAGTAACAATTCAAATTTTTGAATCAACTTCGAGTGTAACGCATGGTGTCGTGTCTTGTTAATGAACTTTAATCAAACTTTATTTTAAGGCTATGGCCGTTTGAGTTATAATGAATCATGTTAAGTTTTTTCATCTTATGGTTATAACAAGAATGTTATTTGAAAAAGAAATTAAGGGGTAAACTATGGAAAAACAAGAAGTGTTCCGACATTTAAATACACAATTAAAAAATAGCGAGATAAAACAGGATGAGTTTTTAAAGGACTATACGTATACAAAAATCGGTGGGCAAGCGGACTTTCTCATTTTCCCGAAAAATTATGAAGATATTCAGACCGTCGTTGCGTTTGCCAAAAATAATGAGATCCCCCTTACGATTATGGGCAATGGGTCTAATGTTTTAATAAGAGACGGTGGGATTCGGGGGCTTGTTTTGAATCTTACGCAACTCAAGAATATTGAGTCGGACGGCCACTATATCACCGCGCAAAGTGGGGCAAGAATTATTGATGCCTCTCGTTTTGCTTTAGAAAAGAGCCTGACAGGATTAGAGTTTGCCTGTGGTATACCCGGATCGGTTGGGGGTGCGCTCTATATGAATGCCGGTGCCTATGGTGGTGAAGTGTCTGATGTGTTAGAAAGTGCTTTAATCATTGATGAAGATGGAGAAATATCCAAGGTTAGTGCAGGTCAATTAGAATTGAGTTATCGAACGAGTTCAATACAAAAGAGGGGCTTAATTGTTCTAGAAGCCCATTTCCATTTAGAACCAGGAAACGGCCAAGAGATCAAATCAAAAATGGATGAGTTAACCTTTTTAAGAGAGTCCAAACAGCCACTCGAATATCCTTCATGTGGGAGTGTCTTTAAACGACCTCCGGGTTATTATGCGGGGAAACTTATTCAGGATAGTGGCTTACAAGGCTACCGTGTGGGTGGCGCCGAGGTTTCTAAAAAGCATGCGGGTTTTATCGTTAATGTGAATCAGGCCACTGCAAAGGATTATTTATCCGTGATTGAACATGTTCAGGAAAGCGTGAAGGATCATTTTGGCGTGACACTTGAAACAGAAGTTAAAATTATTGGCGAAGAACCGAGAGAATAACATGAACGATAAAAAACCCCAACCATTCAAGAGAGTTTGAATGAGTTGGGGTTTTTCATGAGAAAAATATGTTTGGTCCTAGTCTTGGAGTGAGTCAGTTCTTTTATCGTTTTCCGACAGAAGACTCCCACTTCTAGGCATAAGAGGGGCGTAGCCCAATGAGTAAGTGGGGATAAATGTCGGTTGGCACTAGCCAAACTTCTTAACCTATAGTATAATAGGAATATACGTTCCTATATGAAAGAGGTGAGAATAATGTTAGTCAACAAGGCCTATCAATTCCGTATCTATCCCAATAAGCACAGAAAATTCTAATGGCTAAAACAATCGGATGCAGTCGTTTTGTTTTCAATCATTTTTTAGGAAAATGGAAGGATACATACAAAGAAACGGGCATAGGATTAACCTACACTACCTGTTCTGCTGAATTAACACAGTTGAAAAAGGAATTGACATGGCTAAAAGAAGTGGACAGCATTGCGCTTCAATCCTCACTGAAACATCTTGCGGATTCGTATACACGCTTCTTCAAAAAACAAAACAAACCCCCTCGCTTCAAGTCTAAAAAGAATAGCGTGCAGTCTTACACAACAAAAGAAATCAACGGAAATATTGCCATTGTTGACCACAAAATAAAACTGCCTAAATTGGGTCTTGTTCGGTTTGCTAAGAGCCGTGATGTAAAAGGGCGTATTCTGAATGCCACCGTTAGGCGCAATCCTAGCGGGAAATACTTTGTCTCCCTTCTTGTGGAAACCGATGTGCATCCTTTAGAAAAAACAGGGTCTTCCGTTGGTGTTGACGTTGGTTTGAAGGCATTGGCTACTTTGAGTACAGGAGAGATATTTTCTCATCCAAAATGGTTTCGTAAACTCGAAAAGAAGCTAGCGAAAGCTCAGCGTATTCTTTCTAGACGTACTAAGGGCGGTTCGAATTGGTGTAAACAACGAATGAAGGTTGCAAAAATTCATGAGCGGATCACCTGTGCACGTACGGACTACCTGCAAAAAATCTCAACCGACATCATCAAAAACCACGATGTGATTGGTATTGAAGATTTGCAGGTGTCCAATATGCTCAAAAATCATCATCTTGCCAAAGCGATTAGCGAAGTCTCTTGGATACAGTTTAGAACTATGCTTGAGTACAAAGCCAAATGGTATGGAAAAAAAGTTATTGTTGTCTCTAAAACCTTTGCCAGTTCTCAAATTTGTTCTTGTTGTGGCTATCAAAATAAAGACGTTAAGAACCTCAACCTTCGTGAGTGGGAGTGCCCTTCATGTGGCACACATCATGATAGAGATATTAACGCAGGACAAAACCTTAAAAATGAAGCACTAAGGCTTCTAACCGTAGGGACTACGGGATAGCCTAATCCATTAGAAGCCGATAGGCTTCCGTACTTAGGAATCCCCCACTTCAAGCCACTCGTAAGAGGGCTAAGTGGTGGGTAGTTCAAGAAATTTTATCTGCTGCTTTATTTTGTAACAACCTTGATTTAAAGATGGCCTTCAACAGCGGAGGGACTGCAATGAAAATAAATAAGGTTCGGAAAAGCTGATAACAGATGACAAATGAGAGATTCGCATGGACTTCTTGCGCAATAATTCCCATTTGGTCCATTCCCCCTGGAGAGAGACTTAAGAAGCTCGTCACCATCGCTATAGCGTGCATTTTTGCTAACAAGAGACTTAAGCCAACGGAACAGGTGATTAAGACAACGCCACTTAGAAACGCGAGTAGAATAAATTTTAACTTTAAATTATTGGGTTTCAGCATAAGGCCAATGTACCCTCCGATCATTAACTGAGAAACATTAATGATAAAGGTCGGCAGTTGTGGTCCGGAAAAACCTGATAGATTTAGGATGATCGTCGCGATCATTGGACCTAATAAAAAGGCGGTAGGAAATTTGATTTTCTTACCAATAAGTGCGCACAGTGTACAGACAATCGCAAACACGATAATGTGAGGAAAGAGACCACCCCAGCTCGCCGTTGTCGTTTGGGCAACGCTTGCGGTTGTGTGTTGTTCGGCGACGCCAAATAATGGACTAAAGACAAGCATAGGGACAAAGAAGATGATCATCATCAGTCTTGAGACTTGCAAGAAAGTCACAACAGTGAGATCAATGCCTTCAAGTTCTTCCGCTAAGGTGATCATTTGGCTAAGACCACCAGGAATGCTTCCCATCATGACAGTCGGAAATTGTATCTTTGATAATTTAGCGACGATAAAGCCAATACCACAACTACAGAGTAGAAGTAGTAGGGTGAATAATACCATCGAGGGCAATTGTTTTCCGATTTCTTTCAACGTTTCAAGTGTAAAGGACAGCCCCACCATGTAGCCGACAATGATCATGCCTGAATCACGAATTTTCTGCGGCCAATAAGGTTTGAGTGTTCTCGAAACCTTTGAGCCTAGTAGGACAAAAATCATCGGTCCGAGCAGCCAAGGGATAGGTAAATGAAGACATTTAAAAATAAAGCCACCGATAATAGCAAGAACACATGTAAATAGCAGTTGAATCCACTTGTTTTGGCTCAAACGAGAGTTGTTCATTCAATCACTTCTTTTCATTAGATGCTGCGCCAGTCTCTGAATCACGTTCTTAAAAAATTCACACTATCCCTAGTATACTATTTTATGAGAGGCCGTTAAAAGGAAAATGAAATCATTTTAAATGGCAAGGGTATAAAATTTTGGTCATTAAATAGGTGTTGATCTCCGCGTTAGGCCGCTCGTACGGGGAGTCGGCTAACTTAGGCTGTGCTTAGCGAGGCGGAAAAGTGTAACCTGGGTTTTCTAATAAACACGGGTCCGTAAGAAAAGTGAAAAGGACCACGAATGGTCCTTCACAGTGCATTATATACTCCTGGATGTTTAAAAGTTTGCCACGTTATCTCCTAATATGGATGTCAGTACAGTCCCTAAGCGCCGCATACCTTCTGTAATTTTCTCTTCAGACATATTGGAGTAATTTAATCGTAATGTGTTTCGTTTTCCTTGATTAGGAAAGAAGGCCTCGCCAGGAACAAAGGCAACATTATTCTGAATGCAAATGTCAAAGACGGCTCGTGCGTCAACCGATTCAGGGAGCTCCACCCAAATAAATAAACCGCCTTCTGGAGAACTGTGCTGGACCTGCATGGGAAAGAACCTCTCGATACATTGAATCATTGTTTGTCTTCTCATCCTGTATACGGCCTTAATCTTTTCAATATGGGCATCAAGGTCAAATAACTCGAGATATTTTGCGGTCAGTCGTTGGGCGAAGCTATCGGTATGCAAGTCAGCGGCTTGTTTAAGCTGGACGAATTTATTGATGAAAACCTCATTGGCACAAATCCATCCAAGACGTAGGCCAGGTGAAAAAATCTTAGAAAAAGTACTGAGATAAATCACACGGTCTTCTGTATCAAAATGCTTGACTGGAGGCAGTGCCTCCCCGGCAAAACGGATGGCCCCATAAGGATTATCTTCAACAATAAGTATGTTGTATTGGTTCGCTAAGGCGACCATTTTTTTCCGTCGGGCAAGACTGAGCGTGCGACCCGTTGGATTTTGAAAATCGGGAATGGTATAAATGAACTTCGCCTGCGGATGCGCTTGGAGTGCTTTTTCAAGTTTTTCCATATTCATGCCTTCCTCGTCCGTTTCCACTTCTACAAAAGAGGCATTATACACTTTAAAGGCATTAATAGCTGCTAAGTAGGTGGGACTCTCACAGATCACGGTATCATGGTCATTCAGTAATAATTTACCGGTTAAATCGAGTCCCTGTTGGGAGCCGCCAATCATTAAAAGCTGATCAATTGCGGTTTCTATACCAATGTCCTTTAGCCTTTGAGCGATCGCTTCTCTAAGTGGAGTATAGCCCTCCGTTGTACTATATTGAAGGGCATCACTGCCAGCTTCGGTTAATACGGCTTCACAAGCAATTTTGATTTCTTCAACGGGAAAAAGTTCGGGTGCGGGGAGCCCGCCAGCAAAAGAGATAACTTCTGGCTTTTCAGTGACTTTTAGGACCTCGCGGATTTCTGAGGCTTCAATATTTTTTGTGCGATCTGAAAATTTATCTTCAAACATGATTTTTTTCCTCCTAATAAATTTTGTGTTTTGAATTTATACAATGGGTCTTGATTCTCTTTTCATCGGGTGATGCTTTCCATGGCTCTTAAGATATGAAACGGATTCTAATAAAATTTCTGTGCCCTTTTTAATTTTCTGATGTGACTCATGAGTAAAATTTAATCGAATAAATTGCTCACCATCGCTTTGTTGTGGATAGAAAACATGACCTGGAATATAACTGACTCCCTTTGCTGCGCAGAGAGCAAAGAGTTCTTTTTGAGAAATCGAAGTCGGGAGTTTACACCAAAGATAAAAGCCGCCTTCAGGAACGATTAAGGGAGTTGCATCTTCGCTTTGTTTTAACACTGACAACATAATGTCTCTTCTTGCTTTATAAATCGGTTTGATGTGATTAAGATGCGGCTCAAAATGTCCATCTTCAAGAAAACGATTTAATAAGACCTGTGCGGGCGTATTCACATGTAGATCGCTTATTTGTTTTAATATTGCGAACTTTT
Organism: Pullulanibacillus pueri; assembly: GCF_014639255.1. Classification (GTDB taxonomy): domain Bacteria; phylum Bacillota; class Bacilli; order Bacillales; family Sporolactobacillaceae; genus Pullulanibacillus; species Pullulanibacillus pueri. The sequence continues at coordinate 124,809 of NZ_BMFV01000005.1, read as the reverse complement.
TAAGTATGGGTTCAGGAGCGACAACCCAGCCCACTCGCATTCCAGGAAATAAAACCTTAGAAAAAGTACTGAGATAAATCACATAGCCGTAATGATCTAAAGCATGAAGCGGTAAAGGCTTGTCATTTGTAAAATTCAGTTCACCATAAGGATCGTCTTCTAATATAGGGACTTGGAATTTGTAAGCAAGATCAAGCAGCTCCAATCTTCTTTCCATACTCATAACAGTACCTGTTGGGTTATGAAAGCTAGGTATAGTGTAGATAAATTTAGGCTTATATCGAGCCAATTGGGCCTCCAGAATATCCGTCCGCAATCCCTGCTTATCCAGTGGGATGCCGATAATTTTAGCACCAGCAGCTTTAAAGCGTTGAATGGCTTGTAAGAAAGTAGGTTCTTCTACGATGACAGCATCTCCTGGTGAGAGAAAGGTACGGGCGGCAAAATCGATCCCTTGCATTGACCCGGAAAGAATCATGATTTCCTTCGCAGAAGCTACAATATTGCGAAGGGTCATTAATTGGCTTAAATGCTCTCTTAAAGGATAGTAACCTTCCACTGCACAAAAATTGAATAATTCATGGTGAACACGGTCACTTTGAATGGTTTGCAATGTTTGGATGGGGAAAAGCTGTGGGTCCCCGATACCAGCGGCAAGTGAAATCATCTCACGTTGATTTTCCGTATTTATCATATCGCTTATCGTGTCACTGATGTTGTGCATCTTTTTTTCAAATAAAGGATGCCAAGACAGTGGAAAAACTTGTTTATTTTTTTTCGGGTTCTCTGGTTCAGTCTTTTCTGCCACAATGGTGCCCTTGCCACGATGAGCCTTGACTAATCCTAAGGCTTTGAGTTCGTCATAGGCCTTAATGACGGTACTGCGACTGACATCGTTAATATTAGCAAGTCGCCGCTCTGGCGGAAGGATAAAACCTGCAGGAAGTAGACCAGAAAGAATTTTTTCTTTAATGGCATCTTTAATTTGTTTATACACAGGGGTAGGTAAGTGCTTATCAATGGTTAAACGCATGATTGTCTCCTTGAATATTCACTGATTTCAAAAATATTATTCTCATCATACCACCCTTTTTAAATTTTTAAATAGCCAATTGGATATATCCACTGCAGTCCAATTTAAATATGTGTTCACATCGCTATCAATTAGTAAAAATAAAAAGGATAAGCAACAAAGAATGTTGTTTACCCTTTTTAAAGAATAGAAATGTATAAAATTATGGTCAACAGGACGATGTGGATTTTCCGCTTCAGAACGCTCGCTTTCCTCATGCCCACACGACTAAGGAAAGCTACTAAGAGAGTAATCCTCGTAGAAAAATCGTGTTTTTACGATTTTTTGATGTGGGTAGGGTCGGCGTTCGACGCACCATCGGGGTCCCCGAAAAGTGCTCTTTACTTTTTGGGGTGGTTGAGGTGCTAGCTTCGGCGGTGTCACACGGACGTGACGGTCTTAGCCGAAGTTCCTTAATGACGTGACGATTTTAGCCGATCGACCTTAGTTGCCTCAACTCATTTTGGAATGGACTCTTTGTGTTCCAAAGTATTTATGATTAAAAGTCACCTGTTCCTGCGTCTACTCGTATTACTTCGTCGTCAGCTTTCTCGGAACAACTCGAAGTTCACTCGTGAAGTAACGCTGGTTGCTGTTCCCGATGGAGTCTCGCATCTTTCGCTCCAATCCACTTGATACTGACGAAGCATTTTGGTAAAAAAGCTTTTTAATGCCCAACTGAATGAGGACCGGGCATGCATTTCGCCCGGTTTTTCTAAGAAGTTAAGGTCACAAGCGATCGTTTTCTTAGAAATGATTGGGATGGCCTTTAGAAGGATTGACGATTTGAAATCCTTCCTCGGGCACATAGAAAAATTGAATCCAAACACCGTCAAGGTAATCCTTGTCACGGGTATCTAAGAGGACATCGATGTCTTTATCGGTATGGACAATTTCGTCATGTTCCGTTGGTGTCCCGAAGGTGAGAGCGTAGTGGGCATGGTTGCCATGAATTTCTGTGACGATCACACGAAGCATTTGCCCTTCCGCCTCTTCACTCTCAAGCATTTCCTTCATTATTTTCGCTGCATTTCGGTTGATTTTACATTTCATCATAAAATCACTCTTTCTTTCATCGTTTGTTTTTATTATCCCATATTGAGTAAAAGAAAGCCTGTTCTTTGATTGAATTATGTTTTTGTATACTACGACTTTCTAATGACAAATGATTTTATAGATTATAAACTATTTGATAACTAGAGTCTTTATTTCTTCAATTGTATTTAAGGAATATTTTGGCGGCAATGATAAAGTCTAATCTTCTATGTCTAAAGTAACCAGCATTACTGTATTTTCGATTCGTCGAGAAGCTGCAAATGAATGTCCAAAAAATCTTTATCTTAATTGGAAGTGTTTAAGGATGCATGATTATTTTCCGTTACAACCCCCTCGTTTACAGACGGAGCTTAATGATTCCCATTATCGCTATCATGAATATTTGCCTAGTCCATTCTTAAGGAATATTGTTGCTTGTTATTGGACGGTTGATATTCAAGCAACGGATACGGAGCAATTGCATCGCATTATTCCTGATGGCTGTGTAGATATTATCTTTGATTTACGCTCTCATTCGAGTGGTAAGGGGGCCTTTATTACTGGTCTCATGCCTACTTATGAAGCGATAAGCCGAGAAAATGATTGTTCCTTTTTTGGCATTCGCTTTTTTCTAGAGTCAATTCCGTTAGTCCTTCATTACCCAGTTTCATCCTTTGGCGATAACCGAGTCTTTCTTCAAGAGGTATGGGGAACAGCAGGAAGTTTATGGTCAGAAGAGGTTTTGTCTGTGAATGGAGATATAGCCAAAATGATTGATCATGTTGAATCGAAATTGGAACAGCTGCTTGCACAAAATATTCTAACCTCTGAGCGTCTTGTGGAAAAAGGTATACATTATATGCATGCCTATAAAGGGAATCTCACAATCACCTCTCTAGCTTCAGAACTTAACTATAGTGAACGTCATATTAGAAGAGCTTTTAAAAATGAATGTGGTCTTGGGCCAAAAGAATTATTGGAGATTTTTAGATTTCAATATTTGTTACAGGGTCTTTATCGCTTTTCTGAGCCATCAAAGGGTGCAGTTTGGGCTGGAGGATATGGATACTATGATCAATCGCATCTCATTAAAAATTTTCAACGCTATTATGGTCTTTCTCCATCTCAAGTTTTTAATCAAGGCCTTTCAAAGGAGTAGAATCTGTCCGTTTTTTACAATGATTTTGGGGAGAGGTCGGCTATACTTGTATTAAAGAGAGTAAACATTAGAAGAATAAGGAGTGTGATCTAAAGTTGCAATCTATTTTTAATACTCAATGTGTGAGTATGTCCATTCAACGTCAGCCAAAAGAGGTTTATGACTTTATGTATAACCTCGAAAATTTTCCAAGCTGGGCAACCGCCTTCTGTCATTCCATTAGTTATCGTGACAATGAATGGATTGCCGAGACATCGGAAGGGCCTGTGAAAGTGAAATTTGTAGATAGAAATGATTGGGGAATTTTAGATCATGATGTGGGTCAGGGGGAGAATCAAGTTCAGGTTCCGGTGCGTGTAATCCCTAATGGCAGCGGAAGTGAAGTGATTTTTACTGTATTTCAAGCTCCTAACATGTCACGAGAAGCATTTAAGGAAGATATCGCATTGATTGAAAGTGATTTAAAGCGTTTGAAGCGTGTACTCGAAGAAACATCGAAATAATGGGAGGATCAGCTTCTAGGAGGTAAAGAAATTATAGTTATCCCATGGGCGATAGCACTAATTTGGGGATAAGTGTACCCCTTTTTAAGAGATTGAATAAGATAGGGCGAGGAGGAGTTCTATGTATTCTCATAACCCTAATTACCCCTTTCAATCTGAACAGAGAATGGCACCAAAGCCTTATATTCAATCAAATAAACATAACCTTCAATATGCACATACAGACTATAAAGGGCAACCTTATCCTATTTTCTCCTCTAATGAAGGAGCGGGGAAGGCTGCTCCTCATAGTCGGTCATACCCTTCTGAGTATCATATGCCAAGCCAGGACATATACAGTCGATTGAATCATATTTCTAGTTTGCTACATCAAGTGATTCAACAAAACAACCAATTACTACAATACATTCACGCTCAAGACACGCCTGAACAAAGCCAAACTGTATCCACCCCTGGTGGTGGGACCGTTATTGTCCGAATGTAGAGGAGAGGGGATTTAAATAAAAATAAACTTTGTGTTAACGCTGGTACTTATTGATCAGCGTTCTATTTTTGTCCTAATTCCTTTCGATGTGATGAAGCTTCTCTAAAAGAGACTGCCTTACGCGTGCTTCTTCTTGCTCATTTCCTTTTAATTGCCGATAATGCCCTTCGACTAAAATCAGGAGGAGGCTATAGACCGTATAAAGGTTTAATCGTTCAGTTTCATCGGGAGAAAAAGAGCCGTGCCCATAGCCGTTGTGGAATCCTTTATTGTCCACAACAAAACCAAAAACGAAGTCCATGAGTGGATCGCCAAAAAGTGAGCGTTCACAATCTGTGATTCCGGTGATTTTAAGCGTTTTTGGTTCAATGAAAATATTCCCCCACCACAAATCCCTGTGCACTAAACGCGGTGTTCTAACGGTATCTAAAAATGCCTTTTTACTCTTTATGAGGTTTATCAAATCAGTCCCATCAATGGGCAGTTCAATATTGGCCTCGGCCGCATCCAAAATCAGATCACGGATAAAAGCAATAAAGGCATCCCCCCACGTGTTAAAACGCCGCTTATCTGAAAAAATGTACCCGAAGGAAGCGCCGGTAATGTTATGTATCTTTTTTATCAAAATACCAAGATGTTGATTAATGACATTAAATTCTTCCTGGGTAAGTTGTTCATAGAGCTGATCTAAGGGAACGCCGGAGATGTATTCCATTAAAAAATAGTCGTGATCACAGGGATTCATTCTAGAATGATAAGCATACACTTCTGGTACGGGTATATCGGTTTGTTGCTTCAGTAATTGTAAAACGGCAATTTCGGATTTCATTATATTCCGCTCGCATCTTAGGACTTTCACATTATGAGGAGGGGAAACTTTTAGAACGACTTTAAAGTGATTATCTAGGGTAAGTAAATAGGCGGTATTAAAAAAACCCCCGGTTAATTCCTCTATTGCAAGCGTTCTTGTCTCTTTTCCGAAATGCTCGGTTACAATATTATGGATGTCCTCATTAGAGAGAACGGCTTTTGTGATACTTTTCAAAGAAACACCTCATCATTATTATTTTTATTTTTATAATATTTATTTTATTATGAATAAAGGATTATGGGTAGACCTTACTTTAGAGTTTTAGGATCAAAGGAAGGAAGTTGATTTTTTGAAGTCATTTAAATTGGACATGGGGATTGAAGAGGCTGAAAGAAATCTAGCAGTTTTATTAGGGGAAAGGGTGCAGGATGTTACTTCTATTGAAATGGGAGAATTGAGCAAGGTGTTTAGCTTTAAGTCAAAGGAAGGTGCCTTTGTTGTTCATTTTAGACAGGAAAGTGAAAGCCTTGAAAAGGCACGCTATATATACGGTGCCTATGGGGAGCAACTGCCGATTCCTAGAATCGTGAAGGCTGGGGAGATGGATGGACTCTTTTATACCATTAGTCATAAAGTGCAAGGAACCCCGATGAGTCTTCTTGCTGTACTTGAGCAAGAGCAACTTGTCGATGAAATTGCTCAGCATGTTTTAGCGATCAAGCGCGTACCTATTGAGAAAGAAAAAGGGTTTGGAACGATTTCTCCAACTGGAGAAACTGAGGTGCACACTTGGTTGGAGGCATTAGCGGCATTCTTTCGTGAGGATCAGGAGGGGTTCCACAAAAATTGGACTGCATTATATGAACATAGTTTTTTGGACAAGGGTTTATTTGAAGAAGGGTTTACAGCGATGATGACGCTTGCTCGATGTTCGCCAGATAGGCCCTCACTTGTGCATGGTGATTTCCATTTAGGCAATATGCTAGCAGAAGGGCAAAAAGTGACAGGGATTGTAGACTGGGAAATGGCGATGTACGGTGACTTTATGTTTGATGTTGCCTGTCTACATTTCTGGGCACCACACTTAGGCTTTCCAGAGAAGATCCGTGAAGTCTATTATGAACAAGAGGGCGATATTCCTTATTTTGAAGAACGATTGTATTGTCATATGTTATTTAAGGCGATTGATGGCTTGCGATTTTATGCTAAAAAGGATGATAAACCGAGTTATGACTATATGACACAACGAGTGACTAATATTTTGAAACAAATGTAGATAAATAGCAGGACTTTAATGTGGGAGCAGAGAATGTCTTTTTACGAGAAATGATAGGGGGGCGGTTATTATGAAGAAAAAAATAACAAGATCAGCAAAGGGATTAAACATTTAAAGCTATAGGGGGTTTTTTATTGAAGCAAGCCTTGCTCGTTATTGATGCCCAGCAAGAATTAATTGAGGGCACTGATCAGGAACCTAGTGTTATTAACACGACGTTACTGATCCAAAATATTAATACAGTGATAGAAAAAGCAATGCAGTGGGACTCTCTTATTGTATTCGTCAGAGATCAAGATGTTGCGGGTGGAAAGGGAGAAGGCTTCCAAATCCATCAAGAGATTAAGGTTCCTGAAGTCGCACAGATTTTTGATAAAAAAGGAACGAATGCCTTTTTTGAGACGCCTCTTTTAGGCTACTTAAAGGATCACGCCATCGAACATCTGGTGATTATGGGATGCAAAACAGAGCATTGCATTGATTCAGCCGTTCGGACAGCCACGATCAATGGATTCGATGTGACATTAGTCCATGACGGTCATTCAACGACGGACACGGCCATTTTGCCCGCCGAAAGTATCATCAATCATCACAATGATATCCTTCATGGCCATGATAATATCTATCATTTTTCGATGGTAAGAAAGGCTCGGGAAGAGGTATTTCAACCGATTCATAATGACTATAGATAAAGGCTACGCGCGAAAAAGAGGCTGGGACAAAACAAAATAATGAATACAAATACCGAACAATGCAAGTTCAAAGATTTGGTAGGAAAAGGAGAGCGTAGTCAAAATGCGGAGACTCCAGCGGGAACAGCACGAGTCCGAAGATCCACTTTGGAGCACTAAAAGACCTACTCCAAAGTTAGCTGAGGCCGTGCCCGTGGAAAGCGAAGTATTTTGACGGAGCGATTCGCCTCATACTAAGAATAAAGAAAAATCCGTTCATTCAAAATAGAATGTTCGGATTTTTCTTTGAGTGAAATACTTCTGTCTCAACCTCTTTTTGCAACGTCAGAATTTATAACTTTGGCTTTCGTCATTAAGGCTAGGCGACAACCTTAATGTGTGAAGGCTATGCCTGAACATCAGGCTGTGCTTAACAAAGTGTAAAAGTACAACCTTAATGTATGAAGGCTAGGCCTGAACATCAGGTTGTGCCTAGTGAAGCTGTGAAGTGCAAGCCAAGTTTTCTCTTAGTTATTTCTTGCTTGCCAACCAAGCGGCGACGTTATCAGCGTCGTCTCCTTTAATGAGACCAGCGGGCATTCCGCCACCGCCTTGATTGATTTGTTTTAAAATACGATCCTTTGACATATCTTTTCCGATCGTTTTTAATGTAGGACCGGCTGCACCTTCTAAATTTTTCCCGTGGCAGCTGGCGCAATTTTGTTGATAAACTTTGTTAGCGGCTGTGGCATCAACGCTTGTCTTCGTTTCTGAACTACTGCTGTTTTTATTGTTGTTATCATTATCATTGTTGTCATTACCGCCACAAGCTGTTATCCCTATTGCCAGGATAAAGCCACTAATAAGGACCATGATTTGTTTCATGATATAACCCTCCATGTTGAGATAGTAGAAATTGAAGTCAAATACTGTTTTTAGACCTCATATTCGGTAGAATACCCAAAAAAGCAATATCCAATCTTACTTTGTCATATTCAAAAGTGTCAACAAATCTCTTGAGGCAGCTTCATAAGATGAGGATTCAAGGTCTGCCTTCACTTTTTCAACTAGATCGGGCACTTTGGGATCGGTCGCTGTGAGGATTTTAACATTTCCATTAAACATTTTGCGAATACTTTTACTTGCTTGATCTAAGTTATCGGTACTCACCTCTTTGCCTTCAGTTCCCTGAACCTCGCCCTTCCCTGACATGCCACTTGTGTTACTCAAAAGATGACGTTGGGCATTACTATATTGACTCGAAGTATTTTCAGATTTAGCCCGTGCAAGCACAACGGCATCATCAACAACGAAAACTTTTACCCCGGTAATGCCTTGCCCCTCTAAAATAGACTCAAAATAAGAGGAAATTCCTCCTTCATGAATACCGGAGCTCCCAATTGAACCATAAATGTCTTGGCCTAGACCTTTGTAACTCGACCCATCTTTGTTCGTTGTTCGTGTTTTGTCACTGGTTTCACTTGGGATGATCGAGCTATCGCTTAAATCTTTGTCTTTTGTTCCTTGGTCGGCAACATTGGTTAAGTGAGTGTCAGGTGTACTGTCATTTGCTGATGCACCATTAGGATTCTGGGCTGAGCATGCAGATAATAAGGTTGCTGCACCGAGAAGAGGAACGATCAATACTTTTTTTCCTTTCATTTTCATTCTAAGAACCTCCCTTACTAAGCTAACAAAAGTTACTGGTAGCTTGCCCATTTTTTTTATTCACATGCATGAATATTTTCTTTGGTGACATAATAAGCCGCAGGAGGTGAGCGCTTTGGCAGATGAAAATAATAAGAATGAAAAAGAATTGACAGAAGAACAGAGAATGTCTCGTCGACGATTTATTAAAAATTCTGGTCTAGCCGCAGGTGGTCTCGTGGTAGGCGGTGTTGCGGGCGGTTTAATTCCTTGGGGTGGCACTAAGCATGATAATAAGACGCAAAATGCAGCTCAAAAGGAAACAAGAAAAGATTATAATCATGCTTTGATGTTCTTTACGCAGGCAGAGTTCAAGACAGTTGAAGCTGCTGTGGAACGGATTTTTCCAACAGATGAAAACGGTCCCGGTGCGAAAGACTTAGGTGTGGGATATTACATAGACCATCAATTAGCCGGTTCTTGGGGATTTAATGCGAGAGATTACATGCAACCGCCCTTCTATCACGGAGAAAAATCCCAAGGCTATCAAGGTAGAATGCGAAGACGAGAGATCTTTAGAATTGGTTTAAAAGAGATGCAAAACTATAGCCAATCAAAGTATAAAAAGAATTTTGAGGATCTTACTGAAGATCAACAGGACAAGGTGTTAAAAGATTTTGAAGGAGATAAGGTGAATTTAACAACCATTTCACCAAGCGGTTTTTTTGACATGTTGCGGAGTAGCGTATTGGAAGGAGCCTACAGTGATCCCTTATATGGTGGAAATAAGGATATGGCGGGATGGAGCATGAGGGAATATCCCGGAGATCAAATGGGCTATACCAATATCATTGATAAAGATTTTCAGAAAATCAAACCTCAAAGTCTTCAAGATCACATGTAAAAACTATGAAATGAGGTGAGAGTATGGTGAAAAAGTTACCTAAAGTAGATGTTGTGGTTGTTGGTGTAGGTTGGGGTGGCGGAATTATCGCTTCAGAGCTGACGAAAAAGGGGTTAAAAGTTGTTGGATTAGAACGCGGTGCTGAGAGGCATACGGAGGATTATTATATGGTTCATGACGAATTGCGCTATGCGCTTCGCTACGAACTGTTCCAAGATCTTTCGAAGGAAACGGTGACTTTCCGTAACAATGAAAAAATACGGGCGCTTCCGATGCGCCAATACGGCTCCTTTCTCATGGGGGATGGCCTAGGCGGGGCGGGTGTTCACTGGAACGGCCAAACCTTCCGTTTTCTTCCTTATGACTTTGAAATCCGTAGCCAAACGGTAGACCGTTATGGGAAAAATAAAATTCCTAAAGAAATGACGATTCAGGATTGGGGGATCACCTATGATGAGCTTGAACCCTATATGGATAAATTTGAGAAGATGGCCGGCATCTCTGGTGAAGAAAATCCATTAGGAGGAAAACGCTCAGATAAATATCCGACGGGACCAATGAAGCATTCCCCACAGATGGATATGTTTGAAAAGGCAGCTAAGAAGCTTAACTACCATCCTTATACAGCGCCATCAGCCAATCTATCTGAAGCTTACAAAAATCCGGATGGCATTGAGCGAGCTGCGTGCCAATATTGCGCTTTTTGTGAGCGCTTTGGGTGTGAGTATGGTGCGAAGGCTGACCCTGTAGTTACTGTCATTCCTGTGGCTCAAAAGACAGGAAATTTTGAACTCAGAACCCATTCTAATGTGCGACGGATTTTGCATAAAGGAGGAAAGGCAACAGGGGTACGCTATATAGATACGACTACCGATGAAGAAATCGAGCAACCCGCAGATATTGTTGTTCTTACCGCTTATGTATTTAATAACACGCGGCTCCTGCTTTTATCGGGCATCGGAACACCTTATGATTCCTCAACCGGCACAGGGGTTATTGGTAAGAATTATGCCTATCAAGTGTCACAAGGTGGTGCTACTGGATTCTTTAAAAATAAAAAGTTTAACAACTTCGCCGGAGCAGGGGCTCTAGGCATGGAGTTTGATGATTTTAATGGTGATAATTTTGATCATTCAGACTTGAAGTTTATCCATGGCGCAGGTATTCGACTTTACCAAAGTGGTGAAAGACCCATACAAAATAATAACATTCCCCGGGGAACACCCACTTGGGGTAAGGAATTTAAGCAAAACTCAATAAAATATGCTAACCGAACATTAAAGATTGCTGCTCAAGGTGCTTGTATGCCGCATCAGCATCATTTCCTTGATCTTGACCCGACGTATAAGGACAATTATGGCGATCCTTTGTTACGGATGACTTTTGATTTTGAGAATCAAGAGAGGGAACTTGCGAAATTCATGGCCCAAAAATGTACGGAAGTTATGAAGGAAATGGGGGCAGATCACATTGACACCATGCAAGAACTGGGCCCCTACAACATTACAACCTATCAATCCACCCATAATACGGGAGGTGTCATCATGGGAGATGACTCAGGAACATCTGCTGTCAACAATTACTCGCAAATGTGGGATATGGATAATTTATTTGTGGTCGGTGCATCATCTTTCCCACATAACAGTGGCTTTAATCCGACAGGTACTTTAGGAGGGCTGGCCTATCGTGCTGCAGAAGGGATCCTGAAATATCACAAAAGTGGTGGACAACTTGCTTAAGCGTAAGACATTTTAAGGTTAAAAGGAGGCGGGAACATGCTTTCAAATATCGGTATTCCAGGGCTCATTATTATTTTGGTTATTGCGTTGATTATATTTGGGCCGAAAAAGCTTCCGGAAATTGGATCGGCGTTTGGTAAAACCTTATCCGAATTCAAACGGACGGCCAATAACATCATGAGTGATGACGTGAAGCCAGAGAAGAATTCCCCAAATGAATAATAGGTGGAAGAAAGTGTTAAGGAGGTGAAGCCATTGTCAGAGGATGTATTATCTACAACGGAGGCAGATCAAACGGTCATTGAACATGTGTCTGAGCTGCGTAAAGTATTACTTATTTCGGGGGGAGTTTTTGTCCTCGTGTTCTGCCTGAGCTTATTCACCTTGCCAAAGATTGTTCCTTTTTTAACAAGAGGATATGATGTTGTATTGCTGGGTCCCCAAGATGTCATTCGTTTTTATGCAGGGGTAGCGGGTGTACTAGGGATTGCTTTAACCCTCCCTGTGCTTAGCTATTTGCTGTGGCGCTTTATTAAACCTGCGTTAACTCAGACGGAAAGTAGGGTGGCTCTCACCTATATTCCCTTCATATTTATTAGTTTCGCAGTCGGTGTGGCCTTTGGTTACTTTACAGTCTTTCCTATTGTTTTTCATTTCCTTATGAATCTTGGTGAAATGTCATTCAAAATGGTCGTCACTGCTCGTCAGTATTTTTCATTTTTGATGACTTTAACACTTGCATTAGGTTTACTGTTTGAATTACCCATGACGATGATGTTTTTAACATCCCTTGGTCTTGTTTCGCCTACTAAGCTGAAAAAAATGCGCAAGTCGGCGTATTTAATCTTAGCGATTATTTCTGCGATCATGACCCCTCCTGACTTTATTAGTCAACTTATTGTTCTCGTTCCCCTTGTTTTCCTTTATGAACTAGGGGTGGTCTTATCGACTGTGAGCTTCAAGAAAAAGCTTAAAAGGGAACTACAGTTAACGTAAAAGTCGATGGACGTAAACGTGGGTAGGTAAGCAGGGTAAATCTTAAGAAGGTGACTCTATGTGCAATGATCGAATCTCTCGATGAATTGCCCTAAAGAGTGACCTTCTTTTTTTATTTCATAATCGCTTTCATTTGCAAGATGGGGTGAGCATATCATGAGTTATAGAGTGGAAATCAATGGTCGGTTGGTGCCTGGGTTTTAAGCCTATGGTATGATAAAGGAATGCTGTTTTGGGAAGGGAGATCATAACATGCGAGTCAAAAACCAAACGATGAGTCCCACAAACGATCCGTGGGAAGCTTATCTTGATATCGAACAATATGGGGAAATGCGTCTCACCAATGTCGAATTTACAACAACGACGCTATGCAATATGCGATGTGAGCATTGTGCCGTGGGTTATACCTTACAAGTAAAGGATCCTGATGCGCTACCTGTAGATATGATGATTCGCCGTTTGGAAGAAGTTCCTGATCTGCGTGCATTAAGTATCACTGGCGGGGAGCCGATGTTATCCTTAGCATCTGTGAAAAATTATGTGGTGCCTTTGTTAAAATATGCCCATGACCGTGGTGTTCGGACTCAGATTAATTCTAATTTAACATTGGACCTTAAACGTTACGACTACATTGTACCGTACCTTGATGTCTTGCACATCTCTCATAATTATGGAGGGATTGATGATTTTACGGATATTGGTTTTGGAGCCTTCGAGAAGAAACCGGCCTATGCGGTGCGTGAAAAGTTTTTCAATCGGATGGTGGAAAATGCTAAAGCACTGAGCGAGCGCGGGGTGTTTATCTCAGCGGAGACCATGCTGAATAGCCGAACGCTGCCGCATCTGGAAGCAATCCATGACCAAATTGTTGCAATGGGTTGCAGTAGGCATGAGGTTCATCCTATGTATCCAAGTGATTTTGCGAGTGCCTTAAGTGTCGCGTCCTTAGATGAAATACGTGAGGGGATTCATCGTTTATTAGACCATCGTGATCAAAGTGTATGGATGTTGTTTGGGACCTTACCTTTTTATCCATGTAGTTCTGATAAGAAAGATAGAGAACTTTTGTCTCGATTGTACGGTGAGAAAAATGTCTCAGTGCGCAATGATCCTGATGGAAGATCTCGTTTGAATGTGAATATTTTTGATGGGGAAATAACGGTTACCGATTTTGGTGATATTCCAAGCTTCGGTAATGTTAAAGATACACGACTGATTGACGCCTATAATAAATGGAGACAAACTGCCGAAGCCAAAAGTACGCATTGTCATTGTCCAGCTGTGAAGTGTCTTGGACCGAACATACTTGTTAAAGATACATATTATAAGGACATTGACTTTACCAAACGAAAAGCCTATAACATTGAACCAACAATGACACATATCTAAGGACAGGAAAAAAGGTAAGAAAGTATAAAGTTTCTGGTCATCAGGACGGTGTGGATTTCCGCTCCAGAACGCTCGCTTTCCTCATGCTCACACGATGTGGGTAGGGTCGGCGTTCGACGCACAGGAAGTGCTAGCTTCGGCGGTGTCACACGGACGTGACGGTCTTAGCCGAAGTTCCTTAATGACGTGACGTTTTTAGCCGATCATCCTTAGTGGCCTCAGCTCATTTTGGAATAGTTTATCTGTGTGTTCCAAAGTATTTATGATTAAAAGTCACCTGTTCCTGCGTCTACTCGTATTGCTTCGTCGTCAGCTTTCTCGGAACAACTCGAAGTTCACTCGTGAAGTAACGCTGGTTGCTGTTCCCGAAGGAGCCAGAGCGTCTTCCGCTCCAATCCACTTGATACTGACGAAGCATTTTGGTAATAACTTTTTAATGCCAACTAATAATGAGGACCGGGCATGCTTTTCGCCTGGTTTTTCTTATAGGGAAGAAAGTAAAAGATGCCATTGGGTTGAGCAAAAAAGCTTCCAGATCCCATTAAAATGGGTTATATTCAGTTCAATGAATACCTTGAAAAAGGGAGGGCTTGATTTGCTTGATTGTGAGCTAGAAAAATACTTAATGAAACAATATGGAGCGAAGAAGCTTGTGCGTTTAACGGGTGGATTTACTAATGCCGTGTATTTATTAGAGGCGACGGAACCGCCACTTGTTGTGAAAATTGCGCAATGGTCAAATGGGGATATGGAGAATGAAGCAAATACCCTGAGGTTTTTAAATCAAGGTGCGTTCACACCAGAAGTAAGAGATCTTTTTTCGATGAAGCAGCAACAAATAATTGTGTTTACTTATAAAGAAGGAAAAAATGGACAAGCGATATTGGATACAGGCCATTTCAAAAGCTCAATTGAACTTTTTCATGATATGGGAAAGCTACTAGCGACAGCCATTCATTCGCATCCCTATTCGGGTGAACAACAGGGACTTCGTGTGGCAGACTTTAAAAGGATACGATTTGATTTAAATTATGTCCCCGAGACTTTGATGAAACAAAGTAAGGCATTATTAGAAGAGAGAGGTGCACAGGAGCATCCATGGACTCTGACTCATGGAGATTTTGGGTCTCACAATGTCCTTGCCGATGGCCATCATCTCACCGCTATTGATTGGGAATGGGCAGAATGGGGACCGCCGCTCGTTGATTTAGCTTGGACGTGTTGGAATACGAAGCTGCATTACCCCTCCATTGCCGATCAGCTGAATCAAACCTTTTTACAAGCCTATCAAGCGGAGCGGGACGTTCATTACACCCCGGAATTGATGAAGGTTTATAGTCTGTATAAATTATGGATCATCCTTAATAAGGTGCAAAGTTCCGATGAAGAGACACAACAAAAATGGGTGAAGCGACTAGAGTGGACCCTGCAAACTGAAATCATATGAGAAAAATTTTTAAAAGAGAAGTTTAAGGGAATAAGTGACTAAAGGTGATGAATAGAAAGAGGGATCCTTTTTGATGAGGGCTTGCCGAAACCCGATTTTTCATAGTTCATATTCAGTTCACAAATCCTTTATATAATGTCGTTACAAATTAAATAAGGGGTTTGGTAAAGTGGAAAACATAATGAATAAAGACACCGCGATTCCAAAGCAGCAGGGTCATAAAATTATTGTCATGATTGGATTGATCATCGGATTGATCTTTTCTGAATTGGATGAGACGGTTGTAAATACAGCAATGCCGACAATTATTCGCGATCTTGGTGGGCTATCGCTTTATGGTTGGGTTGCCGGCATCTATATGCTTACGATGTCAGCCTTTATGCCGATTTTAGGGAAAATGGCGGATTTAGTCGGGCGTAAAACGATTTACTTAATCTGTATGGGCTTTTTCATTGGAGGGTCAATCGTCTGTGGTTGTGCAGATTCAATGACTCTGTTGTTAATTGGACGAGGAATACAAGGGGTCGGCGCCGGGGGATTAATGCCGCTTGCGATGACGATCTCAAGTGACCTTTTTCCGGTTGAACAGCGAGCAAAGGTTCAAGGATTTATGGGACCGATTATGTTTATACCGATGTTATTAGGGCCGTTAATGGGTGGCTATTTTGTTGACCAAGTGAATTGGCACTGGATCTTCTTTGTGAATATTCCAGTTGGAATCATTGCCGCATTATTTTTAGCAAGTGGTTTACGTGAAATGAGAGTAAAAAAGAAAGTCATCATCGATTGGGCTGGGGCCTTCCTTTTGATTGCCTCTATCGTTTCTTTGCTCATCACACCGGTCCTTGTGGAAAATGAAGGCTATGCATGGTCATCACCTTTTATTATCGGATTATTAGTTTTAGGGGCACTTTTATTAGGAACTTTCATCTGGGTAGAGTCTAAGGTGAAGGAACCGATCGTCCCATTACATTTATTTAAGAATCGAAATATTTTAGTCTTATCTATTATTGTCTTTGTCGTCGGGTTTGGACTTATGGGTGCTTTCTCATCCTTCCCTTACTTTGCGCAGAATGTGTTAGGATTGACGCCAACAGAGGCGGGATATTTAACCTTACCGATGATGGTCGGGGCGATTGGATCAGCGATGATCTGTGGTTTTCTTCTTACAAAAGTGCGTTATCGTGAATTATTCGCTATTGGTTTTATGATGCCAGTCATTGGCTTCTATCTCTTTGCCTTTCATCTAGGCATCAACACGACGATCGTCGATATCATTATCTTTTTTGTTATATCAGGTTTAGGACTTGGGGTTCTGTTTGGCGGCGATAACTTAATCGTTCAAGAATCCGTTGAAGAAGAACATAAGGGGGTTGCATTGGCGACTGTTCCTTTATTTCAAACCATTGGAGCGACAGTAGGAACGAGTATTTTTGGAACATTGCTATCGTCAACACTTATTTCTAAGCTAAGCAGTTTAGGTGGACAGCTTCCTAAAAGCATGACGGAACACATGAACGATCTTGCGGCAGGGGGGATTCCTGAGGGTTTGCCATCGTCTCTCATGATTACGGTAAAAACAATGTTTGTCGAGTCATTCCAACATATTTATCTCTATTCTTTCTTAGCGATGATCTTAACCTTCATTTTAAGCTGGTTCTTGAAAAAAGAAGTGTTATCCTCGAAACCAAAAGAGGAGAACGAGGCACACATTGAATCTTAATTTATGATTGACCTTGAAGCGCGTTATTCTAGTAGCACCTAGGATAGCGTGTTTTTTTTATAACGTCAGAATGTATAACTTTGAGGAAGACCTTATAAGTGTAACTTTGGCATTCGCCATTAAGGCTTGGCGAGAAGCCAAGTTTTCTAAGATGAGAGCATATAAACCTGAGCGTGATATACTGTTAGAAAAAGCTCACCTAAAGGAGTGATACGATCTTCTGGAGAGGCAGGCATCTTTCTGATAGTGAAACAGTGATCGCCTTAGATGACCGCAATTGACTGTTCATACTTATAATGAGGAACCAGCAACCAAGTCTTTCATAAAATCCCAGATTACTATGAGGTGCTTGTTGCATGGATTAGGCGCTTGAAACAAGGTCTTGATAAGATGTCGAATAACCATTTGAGGTGATACTTTGATTATATGGATCAACGGTACGTTTGGAGCAGGAAAGACAACAACAGCCTATGAACTTCATCGAAGAATAAAGGATGCCTTTGTTTATGA
Source organism: Pullulanibacillus pueri (assembly GCF_014639255.1). Taxonomy (GTDB): domain Bacteria; phylum Bacillota; class Bacilli; order Bacillales; family Sporolactobacillaceae; genus Pullulanibacillus; species Pullulanibacillus pueri. Next base: position 107,443 of record NZ_BMFV01000005.1, on the reverse strand, counting down.
CCCAGAACGCTTTGGTTATGTTTTCATGCGAAACGTACCAAAGGAAATCGCAAAGAGTGATTTTCAAGATTATCCGCTTTGGCGAGAAGCGAATTACAAACTATTAAAGCAAGTGGCTGAAGATTATAAGGGTGTCATTATTGCGCCGATGACGCTAACCCATGAGGTCTATTTTGAAGAGATGATTGGTAGACTTAGAGATCAAGGTTTTGAAGTCAATCATTTTACTTTACTCGCTTCCACTCAAACGATAGAAAAGCGTTTAAGAAAAAGATGGGAAGGGAAAAAGTCTTGGGCCTATCAGCAAATGAAGGAGCGACTGGATTGTTTATCTCGGCCGCTTTTTCAAGAGCATATTCAAACCGATAACCTATCTATTGATGAGGTTGTTGAAACCATTGCTGAGCGCATAGGAATACAACTTGAACCTGACAACCGTTCAAGGGTAAAAAAGATCATTGATCGAACAGGAGTATCAATAAAAGAAATAGCTTGGTTTAAATAGGTCTAAAAAATAAGGTGAGAACTAGCAAAAGTAACAGTAGCTAGCGCTCACCTTTTATTTTGTTTAAACTCAGGTGCCTAATGACATTGAAATTGTATAATTTGATTTAAATTCACACCGAAAAATCTCCAACTTCGCCCATACCATCTAAAACCAGCAATAGAACGGGGACCGATGAAGACAGGGAAAAACCAAAACTGTTGGTTGCCTCTCATCCAAATATAGGTCCAGCGGAACATGCAGCCACGAATGGCCCCTGCATCGATCGCGAAGGTTTGATGCTGACCTTGTGGCACGTGTAATTGCGGTGTGAAACTGGGTGGCGGTCCTGGTGGTTGTTGTGGTTGCGGTGTTGAAGAAGGTGGTCCACTTGATGGCGGACTACCTGGGAAACCGCCGGGAAACCCCCCCGGAAAGCCACCAGGGAATCCCGGGATAATTCGACTGGGATAATACGACCCTTCATAGAATTGTTCGTCCATGATCATGTCTCCTTTAAAGATACGCATTTGTCATGTCATTTTAAGATATGCAAGGAGGAGAGATGTGTTCAAACTTAACGGTGAGGGTTCCTAAGAATCAAGACTCTGATGATAATCCCGTTGTATTCATAAGGACGATTCGCCAGCCGTCAGGGTCTTCAAAGGTCACTCCGCTCTTCTCCCAATACGGATTTTCAGGTGGAACGGAGTGGTAGCCCATCGTATGCAACCGCTGAACGATGGTATCTTGCGCTTGTTTATCTGGTATATAGAAAACAAGTAAGTTATCTTTTGTTGGCGCAGGACAAGGACTGCCTTCTTCATGCTGGGTAAATTCCAGTTGATAACGAACGTCAGGTAAGCCAAAGACGACGCCTTTATAACCTTGATGCCCAGCGAAGGAAGTAACAGGATGTAGACCTAACCCTTCTTGATAGAATCGGACGACATCGTCAAAGCGATCTGTAGGCCGGGCGACTCTCATTTGCGTCACGGGCATTTTGTCAGACCATGGCTTTGAGCTATTCATAAAGTAAGGAAGATTAGGGACGTCAAAGCGAAATTCTTTTTGTAATGCTATATCGATGCTTATGGGATGTATGGTCGCTCCTTTATTGGTGGGGTACCAATGGCGTCCTTCCTTTACGAGGACGAAGACACCGTCTTGATCCCCATAAAATTGGAAGGTCTCTGAATCATCCTTATATTGATTAGGAAGTGGGACAAGACCTTCTTTTACTGTTTCAATATTGGGAGAAGGAAGGCCCACTTCTACAATTCTAATCCAAGGAGATGATAATGTTGGCATTTGTTCTTCTCTTCCTAGTATCTCCACGATATTCCCGTCCGGATCCTTAAAATAAAATTGTTCAGCTTGCCATAATTTTGAGTACCCGCGTTCGAGGCCGAGATTTTTGGCTTCAAGCCGGAGGGTGATATCATGAAATCCTTGTGTATTGATGAGACAGGCAAAATGATAATAGGGAAGACTCTGACTACGTTTAAAAGTGATGAATGAGTCGCCGATTTGAACCATAAAAGTGTCTGGGTGTTCACGGACAAGCTCCATCAAGAGCGTATTAACATAAAAATCCTTCATTTCTTCAAGGTGATAAGTCTCTAAGTGTAAGTGCTGAATGCGCATCATCTTTCACTCATTTCTTATTGTTTTTTCCTCACTTTAATCACAAGGTTATCAGATGACATCGGCTCATTCGATGGAATCCCCTCCTACTTTAGTCGTAAAAAGTTGAGCCGATCGCTGAGAATTCACAGCTCCCTTTCATTACATAACATGTGAAAGGAGGTATTCCATAGCAGTACCAATATAATTCCCGATTATATAACCGAGCGTGCCCACAACTAATATTGGAACAATGAGCTCGGTCCATCCTTTAGCGATGGCCATGGCTGCAGCCGTCGTCGGTCCACCTGCATTAGCGTTGCTCGCGAGGATCATTTCTTCTAAACTGAACTTGAAGAGTTTACCAAAGATAAGAGTTACAATCATATTGCCAATAATGATGATAAGGACAAAGATCAGAAGCAATGGGGCATTTTCAATCAGTAAAGGCACAGAGGCAGGGACGCCAATGACGACAAAGAAAATGTAGATGAGATAGGTACCGAGTTCTTGGGCACCATTAATATTCTCAAAGAACCGGTGAAAGATAGAAACAGCTAAGACGGTTATGGTCGTCAACATTAAGTAATGATCACCAAATAAACCATTAAGTAAGTTATAAAAGAAATTCACATGATCCCCTGATGGGATTAGCTTATCAAACCAATTCGCAAGTTTAAAAGAAAGGGCAACAAGAACAAAAGCACTTCCAGCAGCGAGGGCAATGTCTTTTAAAGAGACCTCTTTTCCCTTCCAGTAGGAAGCGGCCTGGTTATTGGCACCACTCGTGCTATCTTTTTCTATGGCATCGATATAGGGCGTTCTAAAATGTTTACGAAAGAAGCTAAGAGCGGGCATGGCAATTAAAATAAAAAAGTAAAAGGCCATTAAAAGGTTGTCTGCTACTATTGCAGAAGAAACGAGTTCGCCTGGTGTATGAAATTTAGCGGCTAGGGCAGCAAAGTTAACACTTCCTCCAATATATGAGCCTGTTTCCATTCCCGCAATTTTGTCAAGATCTGGGATCGCGTTTTTCAAGAAGAAAAATGAGAGCGTCACTCCTACAACAGTACCAATAGAGCTTATCAAGAAGATGATCAGCATGCGGCCACTTTCATTCCATATTTTTCTTAGATTGGCTTGAAAAAGCAATAGTGGAATGGCGAGCGGAATGACATAATTCCACACAGCGTCATAAGTAGGGGCATCTGTAGGAATAATATATAAATTAGAAAGAATAAGAGCACCGAGCAGTGCGATGATGGCGCCTGTTAATTTGGCCGCCCATTTGAAGCGTTGCTCTAAGTAAATGCTCACTGCTGCCCATCCAGCGAGAATTGCCCATAAGACCCAGGTATCGTTAGCGCTGATAAGTGTCTGGTGCATAAAATGCCTCCTTTTTACTTTTTATTATATGGTACAAAAAGATCCTAGAAATGACTATAGGGAGGTTTTCCTTTTATTCTACTGGATAGGAACAAGTGTTTGCTATTTTGGGAAGTTATGATATAATAAAAAGAAAAGGGGGTGAGTCAAATGAGTGAGGAGTTACTGAATAGGATCTTTAATGAGATTCAAGACATGAAACAGAACATGGCGACAAAGGCAGACTTATCGAACTGTGCAACGAAGGATGATTTGACAAACTTCGCAACGAAGGATGATTTAGCAAACTTCGCAACGAAGGATGATTTAGCAAACTTCGCAACGAAGGATGATTTAGCAAACTTCGCAACGAAGGATGATTTAGCAAACTTCGCAACGAAGGATGATTTAGCAAACTTCGCAACCAAAGAGGATGTTGCGGATATTCCTTACATTAAAACAGCGGTGAATGAATTGTCGGTTAAGGTGAGTGAATTGTCTGGTAGAGTGGACATAATCGAAAAGGAAATGGTAAGGAAAGCTGATCTTCAGTTTATATACCATAAAATTGCTGAGCATGATCGTGAAATTTTTAATCTTAAATATCAGTCTTAATTTCCAAAAATAGAATTGATAAAAATTATCTCCTTCTTTACCAGCCGAGCGTGTGTATGGCTGGTTTTTATTTCCCCTTTTTGGAATCCTCTCCGCTTACAGTGAGCCCCATTCGGAATTCTTACTCTGTTGACTTCACAATAAAATAGTTAGTTTTAGGTAGGAAGCTTGAGATTATAAAATTTTTTTAAAGTAATTCCAAAAACATAGTTAACATATCGGAATAGATATGGTTAAATAGAAATACACAATATAGAGAAAATTCCGGAGTAAGCTGGCCCTAGTTATAAAGTAAGCATGCACAGATATATTCGCTGGCACTTGAATGGTTTGGGCGATGTTGGCCGTGTCCCCCTATCCTTTTGCCTTTTAGAAGGCTCTAGGTGGGAGCTTACAGACCCGTTTAATACGGAACAAAAAAGTGATGGATTCCTTTGTGAGGTGGAGATCTTTGCAGTTGCAAGTAACGAATAGTCCCTTTAATCAAGAACAAACAGAAATCCTTAATCAACTTTTGCCTACATTAACTGAGACTCAAAAAATCTGGCTCAGTGGATATTTAGCTGCCCCACAGACAGCTGCCTTTTTAATGACGCCTGAATCTCGGGCAAAGAATCAACCAGTTGCGGGAAACTCTCCACAGTCTATTAAGCCATCAGCAACGCGAGAGGTGACTGTACTCTTTGGTTCGGAGACCGGTAACTGTCAAGCACTTTCAGAAGACCTAAGCCAGAAGTTAGAGGAAAAAGGATTTAAAGTGGTTCTCTCTTCTATGGATGATTTTAAAACAAAGGATTTGAAGAAAGTCCAAGATTTATTAATTATTACAGCGACTCATGGAGAAGGGGATCCCCCCGACAATGCGCTGTCATTTTATGAATTTTTGAATAGTAGAAAGGCTCCTAAATTGAAGGATGTACGCTTTTCTGTGCTTGCTCTAGGAGACCAGTCCTACGAGTTCTACTGTCAGACAGGGAAAGATTTTGATCAGCGCCTTGAAGCATTAGGGGCAGAACGATTGCATCCGCGTGTTGATTGTGACGTTGATTTTGATGATTTAGCAGCCGAGTGGATGGAAGGCGTCTTAGGTCAATTGCAGGACTCCTCCCAGGTGGGTCAAGTAGAGGATTCCAATGTTACTAAAATAGCACAGTTGCAAACGGGAGCCACCATCCAACAGGTCACAAAATATTCAAGAACGCATCCCTTTCAAGCGGAAGTTTTAGAAAATTTGAATTTGAGTGGTCGGGGATCCAATAAGGAAAATCGCCATCTTGAATTGTCACTCGAAGGCTCTAATCTTGAATTTGAACCGGGTGACAGTTTGGGCATTTACCCAGAAAATGATCCTGCTTTAGTCGACCGCATTATTGCTGAGATGCAGTGGGACCCTGAAGCCCCAGTTACCATTAATAAAGTGGGAGAAGTCCCTTTACGGATAGCGTTACTTTCTCATTATGAAATTACGATACTCACGAAGCCACTCATGGAAAAGGCTGCACAACTTTCAAGCAATGGTCAACTTAAGGCGTTGGTGGCGCCTGGAAATGAGGAGAAGCTAAAGGCTTATATTGATGGCCGCGATTTACTCGATTTATTGCACGATTATTCCCCTTGGGAAGTTCCGGCAAAGGAAATATTGGGGATTCTCCGGAAATTGCCGGCCCGACTTTATTCGATTGCAAGTAGTTATAAAGCCAATCCAGATGAGGTCCATTTGACTATAGGTACAGTGAGATTCCATGCTCATGGGCGCGATCGCGCGGGTGTTTGCTCTGTGCAATGTGCTGAGCGTGTCAAACCGGGAGATAAACTCTCTGTCTATGTCCATAAGAATCCTAATTTCAGATTACCAGCCGACCCTGATGCCCCCGTTATTATGATTGGTCCAGGCACAGGTGTAGCCCCTTTTAGATCATTTTTAGAAGAGCGAGAAGAAATAGGGGCAACGGGAAAAACATGGCTATTTTTTGGTGATCAACATTTTAGAACCGATTTCCTTTATCAAGTGGATTGGCAGAGATGGTTAAAGGAAGGTGTACTCTCAAGAATGGATGTTGCCTTCTCTCGAGACACTGCTGAAAAGGTGTATGTCCAGCACCGTATGCTTGCTAAGAGTAAGGAGCTTTACCAATGGATACAAGAAGGTGCCAGTGTCTATGTATGCGGTGACGAGAAGCATATGGCTAAAGACGTGCACGATACACTATTGGCGATTCTTCAACAAGAAGGCGGTATGGATCAAGAGGCTGCTGAAAATTACCTTACTGATTTGCGCAAGCAGAAGCGTTATCAACGAGATGTTTATTGATGCCATTGGACTTATACTTTGAAGATTTATTGGAAGGAGTTTTAAAATGGTCAAGGAAGATATCCTAACTCGCAATGGGAAACCAAGTGATAATGAGCGGATAAAGGGCGAAAGCAATTACCTTAGGGGAACCATCGCTGAAGGTTTAAAGGATCCTATTACGGGTGCCATCTCCGAGGATGATAATCAGTTATTGAAATTTCATGGAAGCTATCAGCAGGATAATAGGGATATTCGAAATGAGCGTCGGCGTCAAAAATTAGAGCCTGCTTATCAGTTTATGATCCGGGTCCGAGCGCCTGGTGGTGTGATCACTCCTGAGCAATGGCTTGTCATGGATGAAATTGCTCAAAAATATGCAGATCATTCCATTCGACTAACCACACGACAAACCATTCAATTTCATGGGATTTTGAAATGGAATCTAAAGCAAAGTATTCAGGAAATGAATCGGGCATTATTGGATAGCATTGCGGCCTGTGGAGATGTGAATAGAAATGTGATGTGTAATCCAAATCCCTATCAATCGGAAATCCACGCTGAAGTATATGATCTTGCTAAACAAGTGAGTGAGCATTTATTACCTAAGACCAAGGCCTATCATGAAATTTGGTTGGACCATGAAAAAATCGTCGATAGCCGGGAGAATGAGGAAGAAGTCGAACCTATTTATGGAAAACATTATTTGCCAAGAAAATTTAAAATAGGGATTGCTGTTCCTCCGTCTAATGATATTGATGTTTTTTCACAGGACTTGGGCTTTATTGCAATTCTGGAAGAGGGTAAATTAAAGGGATTCAATGTTTCAGTGGGTGGGGGCATGGGAATGACCCATGGAGAACCAACGACGTACCCGCAAATCGGTCGGATTATAGGTTTTATACCTAAAGAAAAAATAATTGAAGTGGCTGAGAATGTCTTAAAGATCCAACGCGACTACGGGAATCGTTCCAATAGAAAAAATGCTCGTTTTAAATATACCATTGATGCTAGAGGTGTCGATTGGGTTCTCAACGAACTCAATGAAAGATTGGGTTGGGCACTTGAAAAGGCGCGTGACTACCACTTTGACCACAATGGAGACCGTTATGGGTGGGTGAAGGGCAGTAATGGAAAGTGGCATTTGACACTCTTTATCCAAAACGGGCGGGTCAAAGATTTTGATGATTACCCCTTGATGACAGGGCTAAGGGAAATTGCCAAAGTGCATAAAGGTGACTTCAGGTTCACAGGCAATCAAAATGTGATTATTGCTAATGTGAGTCCACAAGCAAAGAAAAAAATCACAGCACTTGTTGAACAATATGGATTAACTGAAGGGAGACATCATACCGCTTTAAAGCGAAATTCAATGGCCTGTGTGGCTTTTCCAACGTGTGGGTTAGCGATGGCTGAATCTGAACGCTATCTGCCTTCCTTACTCGATAAATTAGAAGCCGTCCTTGAAGAGGCAGGGTTACGTGATGAAGATATTGTGATCCGTATGACTGGCTGCCCTAATGGCTGTGCCCGTCCAGCGCTGGCTGAAATTGGGTTTATTGGCAAGGCCCCTGGAAAGTACAATATGTATCTCGGAGGCGGATTTGCTGGTGAGCGTTTAAATAAATTATATCGTGAAAATATTGGAGAAGAAGAGATTTTAGCAAATCTTCGCCCACTCCTCTTGGAATATGCCAAAGAGCGCCGAGAAGGCGAGCACTTTGGAGACTATGTTATCCGTGCCGGTCATATTGAAGCTGTACAATCAGGACTTGACTTTCATCCGACGAGCGTGCATGCAAAATAATAAAAATCATCAGAACCAAGCCCCTGCTGAACAAGTAGGGGCTTGGTTTTTTGAATAGTATAAGCCATGTTTCCTAAAATATCATTCATGATAACGCACGATGGGTAACGTACAGCAGCGAAAAGAGCCTCCTGATTTGATAATTTCTGATAAGTCGACTTCGATGACCTCGAATCCCCGCTTTCGGAGCTCCTCATTAACCTTCCGATTTATGGGTAAACTCAGGATTCGGTTATTGCCGATAGAGAGAACATTAGTCCCCAAGGTAAATTGTTCTTCCTTTGTCACCTCAATCAGCTCGTACCGTGATTGGAAGTATTTAATATCCTCTTTAGTGAGAGCTTCAGGGAAAATTAAAGCAATTTCTGGGGAAATAACATTAAAGACACAATCAAGGTGTAGGAAGGTTTCCGTAAAGGGGATAGGAACAATGTTAAACCGAGTTAAAAAAGTTTTTAAATGGTTGACGGCCCCTTGATTTGTCCGGTTACTTAATCCGATATAGATGGTGTCTCTGTCAATGATGACATCCCCACCTTCAATGCGATCCTCAATTAAGTTATAATAAGAAATTTTTTCTTCTTCAAGCCATTGTTTGAGGACATCCTCCTCTCCCTTTCTCACGTCGCTCGCCATTTTAGCAACGAAAATAGAGTGGCCGAGAGTAAAGCCAATATCACGTGTGAAAACTTGTTCAGGGTATTTTTTGTCACTTTGTAATAATCGAACATCAATATTATACGAACGAAGGGTTTTTACGAGCTCATGATGCTGTTGAACGGCGCGTTCAATATCGATGCCTTCCTCTTTAAAATGCTCTTGCGTTTGATTGATGACATCTCGTATCATCATGTGTTGGGGTTGGCATAAAACCACTTGCTTTAAAGGATCATACTCACTAAAACAATAGGTTTTCGTGACTTTTTTAGGAACCATGGTTTTCGCCTCCATAGGAACAAACAGATAGTTATAGGATGAACGAGGATGAGGATTAATATTCTCATAGGGTGGAATGAACTTTATTAAAGGAAATTTTTTTAAAAGGGTCAGCCTAATGCTCAAAATGGATAAAAAATGATTGACTATTGATCAAGGGAAAATCCCACAGCAGTCTTAATGAACAAGTAAAAGGAGCAGATCTCCCTGCTCCTCAAAGGATTACTTTGCAATTGCTTTTAAATTAACATGGTCTACTGTTTGGTCTTCTCCAACAACGAAATGGAGTTCATAATTTCCTGTTTGGTAGACGTAATCTGTTTCATTAGTTTCGGGTACGGATAGAATGTGGTCGGCACTTCCGATTTGTTGACTTAATACCGCTGGAGTGATGCCGCCAAGATTTTGCTGGCGCTCAATTTGAGTGCCGAAATAGCGTATTTCTGCGATTCTTCCTGTAGCCCCATAAGCAAAGGCGTAACTTGCTTGTCCCATGGAACCATGATATTTTTCGAAGGGGTCATCGGGTTGAGCAGGCTCTTCCGGCAAGCCTATTTGATGATGGACATCGTCAATCGTGCTTGTGTCCACCTTAAGGCCATGAACTAGTTTCGGCATTTCTCCCGAGAACGCTTGATTGTAAAGCTGATTAAGGGTTGTGATGGCCTTTGTATTTTTTTGAGATGAAGTCACAGATGGTCCTGAAGCAGCATCAGCCGATCCCATAAAGGACGGCACACCTAAACCTAAAAGCGAGAGTGAGAGCAACGAAGCAGTGGCAATTTTAGTTGCTGGCTTTTTCGATCTCATGTTATCCCTCCTATTTGTTTCATTCCCTCTAGAATTAAAATAAAACATAGAATTAGGAAAAACATAGATTAAGCACTTAGACTTTTGTGATATATTGAAGAAAATGCTGTGAGTTGTTATTTGTGCAATCATCAGTTGGAGAGATTTTTTATCTTCTCAATAAGGAGAGATGAGATGACGACATTAATGGGTGATAGGATCTACGTAAAGTTGGTGGAGGAAGCAGATGCTGAGGTGCTTTTAGCGCTTGAATTAAAAAATAAGGATTTTTTTCAATTGTATACAGGAAGCCGTAAAGATGATTTTTATACCCTCGAAGGACAGTTAGAACGAATCAAGACCAATAAATCATCTGCAGAAGCAGATCAGGGTTATTTTTTCGTTATCTATTTAAGAGAATCAGAGCAATTAATTGGAGAAATCACGCTCTTTGAAGTTGCAAGAGGAAACCTCCAAAGCTGTTGGATCGGCTATTTCCTAGACCAAGAGCAAAATGGTAAGGGGTATATGACAGAAGCTGTCCGCTTAGTCGTCGATTACGCTTTTCAGACCCTTAGACTTCATAGAATTGAGGCTGGTGTTATGCCTCATAATATCGGCTCGGCGAAGGTCTTGTTGAAAGCGGGCTTCCAAAAAGAGGGACTTTCAAGGGAAAATGTAAAGATTAACGGGAAATGGGAAGATCATCAATTATTTGCAATAATAAATGAGGATGATGTAGATGAGTAAAGAGAGGCAAGTGTTCTTATTGTAGAGCGCTTGCCTTTAATCATAGCTTTCACTTTTAAACATTTTTCTTTACAGTCTCTATAAAATGATTGACCAGAGGGGATCGTGTGTCGTGTTTCCGTGTGCAGAGGGCGATCTTGTTAACAAGCTTTAGACCACGAACCTTAACTCTTGCTAATTCACCACGGGCAACATAGTCACGAACCACCAGTGATGAAATAAAATTGACACCGTAACCAGCCATAACGGTTCGAATGGCTTCATGGAGACCGTTAAACTGCAGGGCTACTGTTGGCGGCTTAATGTCATGAGATTGACAGAGTGCGACTAACCGTTCTCTTGTGGAACTGCCTTCCTCCCGCATGATGAAGGGTTCTGTCATCATTTCTTCTAAGGATACCTCTTGGTGGGCATAGTGATGTTGCGGAGCTACAACAAACCATAGTTCGTCTTCAAAAAGCTCTTCCCATGCTATGGTGTCAGGATGATGAGCAGCGCCACCCCCATATACTGCAATATCTGCTTCGTAGCTACTTAATTGCTCAAAGGCCCCTTGAGAGTTAGTGGTGGTAATGGTGATGTCCACTTCCTCATATTGGGTTTTAAAGGTAGCGGCCCATTCTGGAATAAGAAAGTTAGCGGGCAGATAGGTTGCGACAATACGAATCTTGCCTTTTTTTCCTGAAAGGAAGGCTTCTATGGTAGACTCCATGTGCTGTTCTAAGGCAAAGAGATGTTTGGCTTGTTTTGCTAGGCTTTCACCAAATTCGGTCAATATAACACCTCGGCCCTTTGGTTTGAATAAAGGCAGTCCTAATTCTCTTTCAAATTTTTTGATTTGAGCAGTCACTGCAGGTTGACTAATTCTTAACTGCTCAGCTGCAGCGGTGACACTCTCGCACTTTGTTACAGTGTAAAAAAGTCGGAGGGCATGGAGATTCATAGTGTACTCTCCTTTCATAAATAAAATTTATGATTTATTAAAAAATATATATTTGTTTTATATTTAAGATCATTATAAAGTATAAATAACCAAAAGACGATTTAAAAAAGGAGTGATTGAAGATGAGCATTGAGAATTTAGGTTTTAATTATGATCAGCATGGACAAAAATACTCGACAATTCGACGCACAGATCCAAGGATAGCGAGTCATGTGCATTCAGCTTTAGGCTCTGCCAGAACAGTCTTAAATGTCGGGGCAGGTGCGGGGTCCTATGAGCCTGAGGATCGCTATGTTGTAGCGCTTGAGCCCTCTAAAGTCATGCGTCAGCAACGACGAATAGCCAACAGGGGTCCCGCAATAATAGGGACAGCAGAAGCCCTTCCATTCGATGATCACGCCTTTGATGCTTCTATGGCTATGGTGACGGTTCACCATTGGAGTGATCTTCGCAAAGGGTTGCAGGAATTAAGAAGGGTAACCCGGAATCAAGTCGTTATTTTGACCTTTGACCCCCAATCTCTTGATCTTTTTTGGAACGCAGAATATTTCCCGGAAATAATTGCAGTCGAGAAGCGACGGTATCCGCCCATTGATGTCATTACTCAAGCTTTAGGTGGGTCTTGTGATGTGAAGTCTATCGCTGTTCCATTTGATTGTATTGACGGATTTCAAGAAGCCTTTTATGGACGACCTGAAGCTTTTTTAGAAAAGGAAGTACGAAAAGCACAATCGGCATGGGGCTTCATTTCGGATGATCTAGAAAATCGCTATGTCAAAGCGCTTGCAGATGATTTGCGGTCTGGAGGTTGGGATAGGAAATATGGGAAATATAGGACGCAACCCAGTTTTACTTGTGCATTAAGGCTTATCATAGCCCAACCTTAAGAAGAATAAATTATAAGCTCTGAGCAAATGATAAATCGAAAAAAATGGCCAAGGCTAAGGAGATTATGATTTATGCACTCGAGTGAACAACCCCCTAAGGACAAAACGTTAGATAGTACACTGGAACTCTTGCAAGAGGGTTATCCCTTTATTCAAAAAAGGTGTCAGCAATTTCAATCTCATCTTTTTCAAACACGTCTTATAGGAAAAGAGGCGTTTTGTATCAGCGGTGAAGAAGCCGCCGAACTCTTTTATGATTCTGAAAAAATGCAGCGTCATGGTGCAATTCCTAAGAGAATACAGAAAAGTTTATTTGGAGAAAACGGTGTTCAGACGATGGATGGTGAGGCTCATCAGCATCGAAAGGCGTTGTTCATGTCCCTAATGACACCCGCGAGGCTAGAGACGCTTAAAATCCTCACAAAACAGGAGTGGGAAAACAGTCTGAATAAGTGGGTAAATAAAGAAACAATGATTCTCTTCGATGAGGCTCAGGAATTATTATGCCGTGTGGCTTGTAAATGGGCGGGTGTTCCGCTTAAAGAGGCCGAGGTTAAAGTCCGGGCAAGGGATTACGGAAATATGGTAGATGCTTTTGGGGCTGTGGGCCCTCGTCATTGGCGGGGAAGAAAGGCGAGGAAGCGGGAAGAAGAATGGATAAAAGATATCATCGATAAGATAAGAAAAGAGGAGATCCAAGTCCCCGAGGAAACAGCGGCCTATGCGATGGCCTTTCACCGTGATCTAGACGGAAACCTTCTTGACCTCCAAGTGGCTGCCGTGGAACTGATTAATATCGTCAGACCGATTGTAGCTATAGCTACCTATATTACTTTTGAGGCACTGGCTCTTTATGAGAATCCTGAGTGTTTAGAGAAAATTAGGAAGAACGCAAACGATGACTATACGTATTGGTTTGTTCAAGAGGTTCGCCGTTTTTATCCTTTTGCTCCTTTTCTTGGAGCAAACGTTAAGCAGGATTTTGAATGGCAAAACCAATCCTTTAAAAAAGGGACAATGGTTTTATTGGACCTTTATGGAACGACCCATGATCCAATGCTGTGGGAGGAGCCAGATCAGTTTAACCCAGATCGATTTACGGAATGGGAAAGTAGCTGTTTTGATCTCATTCCTCAGGGCGGTGGGGATCCTTACATGGGACATCGGTGCCCGGGAGAACACGTCACGATCGATATTATGCGGGTAAGCGTAGAATTTCTAGCCAACCACATGAAATATGATGTCCTTAAGGATCAAGATTTGACGGTAAGTCATGTTAAAATGCCGACACTTCCAGAAAGTGGATTTATTATGAGTAACATAAGAAAGTAATTGAGGCGTTAATAATCTAAAAAGGAACTGAGCGTATGCCCCTTTAAAATGGAGTCGCCCAGTTCCTTTTAGTTTGAGGTATAAAATATGGTTAGCAAGAAGAGCGTGATCGCTGCTCTAATGAACCTGCTGTTGACCGTGCATTTTTGGATTAAAATGTTTCAGTGTCCGTCTTTCTTATGTAAAAAAGATTTATCACTTAATCCCCATGCGCATGCGATAACTAAAAAGAATTTCCCTTGTCTCTCCCGCAAAAGTGTTCTCGACCTCTTTTCGGAAGTCCTCAAATAATGAAGAAAGTTCGTTTGCTCCTAATTTCAAAGCTGTTTGTAGTCCCCCTTGGCTAAGGGCGATATTGGCATATCGGGTTGCATCACATGTTTCCCAGTTATGAAAGACGATTTCTTTAGAAAATCGGAATAATCCGGATTCACGAATATGTTGAAGGTGTTCGCTCTTGTTCCACTTGTGCGCCTGTTTATCTTGTTCTGCGAGCTGGCGTGCCCGGCTATCAGCAAGGGCAATGAGTTGCTTGTAACGCTCTTCAATCTCCCAATTGAAGGCCGGGGGCCAATCACAATCATAGGCGGCAAAAATCCCCCCTGGACGAAGGACGCGAGCAAATTCTTTTAACGTACTCTCCGGTTCCATCCAGTGAAAGGACTGTGAGCATGTAATAATATCAACGGATTCAGATGGAGCATCCAATTGGTGAGAGAGTCCTTCTACAAATTTAAGTTGAGAGGGCTCATTTTGTTCCTGCCAACGTTTTAGTGCAACGGCTCGCATATCATCACTTGGTTCAACACCAGTAATGTGATCCGCATGATCCAACCATATAAATGAAGAAAGACCGGTGCCACAGCCAACATCCATTATTCTTTGTGGACGCTTTTGTAAGTAGGTCGTTAAAATCTTGACAACTTCTTGTGGTGCGCTTGGACGATTTTGATTATAGAGATCGCTAAATCCGGTAAAGCGCTCGATGTTACTGGTACGTATGTGCTCATTCATAGACATCCTCCTGAAAAAGAAATGCGTTTGTTTTGGATTATTATACCATATCCAATATAGTCACTCCTTTATCCAACAGTATTCATTCGTTGCCTCTCCGTTTTCCTAGTGACAGATTGAAGGCTATGAAAAATCATTCCGATGATAACAAGAAGAATACCAATAATGGAATAGAAATCGGGAAGAGGAGCATTTAAAAAGAGCAATTCTCCCAGTAAGGCAAAGATGACTTCCCCTGACTGTGTTGCTTCAACAGCAGCCAGCTTTTGATTATCACCTTTAACACGTTCGGTCGCATAAAAAAATAAGGCTGTTGCAATAATGCCTGAAGATAGAGCGACAATTAAAGTTTGTAAGAGTTGGCCCGAAGTGGGTAAACCTTGAGTTGTCACTCCATATAAGGAAAGAAGAAGCCAAAAAGGGAGGCTGGCAATGGTCATCCCAAGTATACGTTGAAACGTGTTAAGGGTCTCTCCAACCACTTGCATCATTTGGCGATTGCCGAGCGGGTAGGCGAAAGCCGAGAGGATCAGTGGCACGATACACAAAAGCGCGCTAAGCGGAGAGACCACATCGGCATGAGTAAATTGGATGAGAAAAACCCCTAAAAGAATAACGAAAGAGATCAATAGGCTTCGAAGGGGTATTTTTTGTTTCGAGGCAGACTTTGGACTTAAGAAAGGAACTAACAAAGTGCCAGCAATAATCGTCAGTTGAAAGGTGGCTGCCACCAACCACCCGGGGCCGTATGCAGCGGCAAACGTCATGGGTGCATAAAAGAGTCCAAAGCCCACAGTGCTCCAAATAAGCCAAGGAAGAGGGTGGGTCTTTAAATGTCTTAAAACGGGCATGATGTTTTTTTGAAAGCCGACAATGACTAGGAGTATGGGAAGCATAAAAAAGAACCGGAATGAAGCACTCCACACCCAGCTCCCGCCATCAAGTTCCATCGCACGATTTAAAATAAAAGTAACTGAAAAGAAAAGTGCAGAAAAAATGCCGATCAGCGTACTTCGCACAGTGTCATCTCCTTTAAATCTTGCACAGATGTGTTTATATTCACTATAATAACAAATTAAGGTTAACTAAAAGCATAAGAAGTGACAAATTGCATGAAAACTTTGTATACTAATCAAGAATGAATCGAAAAGGAGTGTTCCGATGGATTTCGTGACATTAAACAATGGTCTAAAAATGCCTCAGCTTGGATTTGGTGTTTGGCAGGTAGAAGATGAAAAAGCAACAGATGCAGTAGCAAAGGCTCTTAAATCAGGTTATACTTCTATCGATACAGCGATGATTTATAAGAATGAAAAGGGTGTCGGTAGAGCCATCAAGGAATCCGGTATTCCACGTGAAGATCTCTTCATCACGACCAAAGTATGGAATAGCGATCAAGGCTATGACAACACGCTTCGTGCCTATGATGAAAGTTTAGAAAGATTGGGCTTGGATTACGTTGATTTATACCTTATCCATTGGCCAACTCCAAAATATGATCAATATGTTGATACATATAAAGCGATGGAAAAGCTGTATAAAGAGGGGCGTGTCAAAGCCATTGGTGTATGTAACTTTGACATCGAGCACCTTGAGCGTCTCTTCGCAGAATGTGAAGTGAAGCCAGTCCTTAACCAAGTGGAATGCCATCCTTACTTAGCACAGAACGCTTTAAAAGATTTTTGTGCGAAGCATGATATTTTTGTAGAAGCCTGGAGTCCACTTGACCAAGGTGGCGACGTTTTAAAGGACGATGTCATTAAAGCCATTGCGGAAGCCCATGGTAAAACACCAGCACAGGTTGTTCTACGTTGGCATTTGCAAAATAATACGATTGCTATTCCTAAGTCTGTGACACCTTCGCGCATCGAAGAGAATATCAATGTCTTTGATTTTGCGCTTACTTCAGACGAAATGGATAAAATCAATCAGCTTGATTGCAATAGACGTAAAGGCTCAAAGCCAAGCGAGATGAACGTTCGATAAATCGGTAAGATAGTGCGAGGAGAAACCTTCAATGGTTTCTCTTTTTTACGTTAGAAAGCATTCCTGTGGAAGACCTTGTAAGGGTAATGGGTTTTCCCTATTAAGCTTGGAAGCATGAAAAAGGGTAACATTTTCGCGTGCATTTGGGAGTACATCGAGGAGTATACTCCCCTCCCTTATGGTAAACATAATCATATTAAAACATATGGAGTGGAGGATTTAGAATGGCCCACAATGACCGTGATCGTGGAAATGGACAGTTACCACAGTCCCCTGAACCCTATTGGAGGGAGGATATAAAGCTACCGGCATTCCCACGTTTAGA
Organism: Pullulanibacillus pueri; assembly: GCF_014639255.1. Lineage (GTDB taxonomy): Bacteria > Bacillota > Bacilli > Bacillales > Sporolactobacillaceae > Pullulanibacillus > Pullulanibacillus pueri. The sequence goes on along the minus strand of NZ_BMFV01000005.1, from coordinate 90,294 downwards.
AGAAGATTTAGACGTTGATATTGTGATTGTAGGTGGTGGGATTACGGGGCTAACTTCAGCTTATTTATTAGTCAATGAAGGGTTTAAGGTCGCTGTTTTAGAAGCCGGAAAGATCTTGAATGGGACTACAGGTCATACAACGGCAAAGGTGACCGCACAACATGGGATAATTTATGATGAATTCATTCAGAATATCGGGAAGAGCCGAGCAAAGTTATATTATGAAGCGAATACGGAAGCAATAAATTTTGTGAAAAAGATGGTAAACGAACATAACATTGATTGTGATTGGAGTACCCAAGATGCTTATATCTATGCAACAACAGAACACTATGCGCGCAAGCTTGAGAGAGAGGCCAAAGCTTATGAAACATTAGGTATCGAGGGTGGGTTGGTAGATAGCATTCCATTCAATATTGAGATTAAAAATGGGCTAGTGATGGAAAATCAGGCTCAATTTCATCCCTTAAAGTACCTTGCACATCTCGTTCAGATGATAAAGGATAAGGGCGGGCGGATCTTTGAAGAAACCGTTGCTGTGAATATAAAGCCTGGAGAACACCCGGTGATTTTAACACGCGAAGGGTCACGTGTTTCAGCGCGTTATGTGCTTTCTTGCTCTCATTTTCCCTTTTATGAAGGAAAGGGGTTTTATTTTGCAAGAATGCATGCGGATCGATCTTATATATTGGCCGTTAAAACAAAAGAGAAATATCCTTCAGGCATGTATATAAGTGCTGAAGATCCTGTGCGTTCCCTCCGTTCGGTGATCATTAATGGAGAAGACCGGGTACTGATTGGTGGAGAAAGCCATAAGACCGGTCAAGGCAAGGAGACGTTGGAACATTATAAAGCTTTAGAGGCGTTCGCAGATCAGGTGCTTGGTGTGGAGGAGATTCTCTATCGATGGTCCGCTCAAGATCTCGTGACTTTAGATAAACTTCCATTTATTGGTCCGCTCACGAATGGCCAACCCAATCTCTTGGTGGCTACAGGCTTTCGCAAATGGGGAATGACCAACGGGACAGCAGCAGCACTTATTTTTAGAGATATTGTGTTAGGAAAAAGTACCCCCCAGCAAAAGCTATTTACCCCTTCACGGTTTTATCTTCATCCCAGCCTTAAAAATTTCCTTGTTGAAAATGTCGACGTGGCGAGTCATTTGATTAAAGGAAAGTTAGAGGCACCCAATAGAAAAATTGAAGATTTTTCTCACGATGAGGGTGGAATTGTGACTATTAAAGGGCAGAGAAAAGGCGCATACAAAGATAAGGATGGAAACGTGCATATCGTTGATACGACGTGCACGCATTTAGGATGTGAAGTCGAATGGAACGATGGCGATCGTACTTGGGATTGTCCATGCCACGGCTCAAGGTTTTCCATTACTGGAGAAGTAATCGAAGGTCCAGCAGAAAAACCATTACAACATCATGACCATAATCTTTTAGATAACCTTACATCTGAGGATTCTGGTTACTAACCTTCTGGGTTGATGTATAGGACAAACTAAGCACAAACGTGATAACAATAATACAAACGGGCATCCAGATGGCGTGTAGTCCCCAATGTAACTCCAGCAACCCACAGAGTGCAGCACCTACTCCGTAAATAACAATATCAATGAACCACATTGAAACGGAACTCCAGCTTGCTAAGGGGGCATTCACTGGGCCATCTGTGGTGTTTTTTTTCATAGAATTATGGGCTTTCCAAACCAAGGATTCAATCATCCCTGTGGTTGTACTTGTGATTACAGTCGTAGGCACACCATTAACTCCGAGCCTTCTGGCCGTTGTCCCTTGGACACCCATTGATAAGGCAAGCAGGACGATGAGTAAATAATGATTGGGAGAAGTGACAAAAGAAACTAAAAGGCCGAACAGGGCAAGGCCGATAAATTCTATGCAAAGGGTCAAAAGGACTGTCGTATTTAAGCCAGTGACATGGCGTTTATGTCGTAGAACAAAAGCTCCAACAGCAACTCCTAGCATAAAGCCCAACAATGCCACCAAATACCCTAAAGGTGCTAAGTCCTTGGCGTTGACAAGTGATAATCCGAAAAACACGGTATTTCCTGTCATGGCAGCGGTTAGCACTTCTCCTAAGGCTAGGAAGCTTATGGCGTCGGAACAGCCAGAAATCATTGTAAGCAAAAGGACGATTAAATTTAATGTCTTTTTAGAATGTGTCATAATCTTCTCCTTCTCAAAAACAGAGCACTTCAATATTATATATCTATCCCTATGAGTATATGTGTAAAAAACTGTAGACTTTCCCTGGTTACTGAACCATTATATTAAACTTTTGGATCTCAGGGAAGCCTACAACAGTGTGACAGGTTACGAGAGTAGAAGGAGACATTTAAATTCAAAAAGTGAAAGCGTTTATTTAGACATTTACAGACTCTGACTTTTATAATCAAGTTAATTGTTGTAAAGGGCTGAGTAAGGAATTAAAAATAAATAGAATAGAATAAGGAGAGGTAAACGCTGAAAATCCTCGTTTTGGGTGGCACACAATTTTTCGGACGACGCCTTGTGCATCTATTGCTTGATGAGGGACATGATGTGACGATCGCAACGAGAGGGCAGACTCCTGATGACTTTGGCGATGCGGTGACAAGAGTCAAGATGGATAGAACAGATCAAGAAGGAATGGCTAAAGCCTTTGCTGATCAATATTATGATGTGGTATATGATCAAATTTGTTTTACCCCTAGAGATGCGCAGATGGCTGTCAATGTATTTTCAGGTCATGTAGGGCGTTATGTATTGACCTCAAGTATGGCGGTGTACAAGCATAAGGATGACGAGCTTGTAGAGGAGGATTTTTCACCTCAGCACTATCCATATGATCTCACAGTAAATGACTATACGTACGCAGAGGGAAAGCGGCAGGCAGAAGCCTATTTTTTTCAGAAGGCACCCTTTCCAGTAGTGGCTGTCCGTGTGGCGATGGTTGTTTCTGGGACCGATGATTTTACAGGACGCTTTGATTATTATGTGGAGCATGTTTCTAAAGGGACGTCGATTGGAGTCTTTGACACTGAGCATCCGATCTCCTATGTAACCGCTTCGGATATTGCTGAATTTCTTAAATTCATGGGGACTGAAACCGACTTTGTTGGTCCTATCAATGGAAATAATAGCGATCATTTAAGTATCCAAGTGCTTTGCCAGAAGATTGGTGAATATGTTGGCAAGGCACCGCTATTTCATGTTGGGGCTCATGAAGATAAAACATTGTCTCCTTATGCCATGTTTACCTATGATTGGAGACTGTCGAATGCCCAGGCGGCAGCCCTTGGTTTCAAGTTCTCGTCTATTCTCGATGCTCTGCCCTCAATGGTGAAAGAAAGTGTGGCGCGACTGCAGCTTTAATGACGGCTGTTTGACACTCATGACACTTCCTTCAGTTCCTTTAATTAAAAAAGCGCAGAAAGCACTCAGGAGAAAGGGAGAGCTTCTGCGTTTTTTGTTTTTATACTATCAGCGTTTATAAACCCTCACTGACACTATTTAAAGGAGGGAGTCTAAGTGAGCGGAAGGGGAGAGGTTTAGATCCTTTATGGGATCTACCCCCCTACATAACGATTGTATAGGGTTTTAGAAAGCGCGATATCTTTTGTCCCATGTACGAGTGTTCGCCCATCTTGGAAAATGACGAGTCGATAGCCATCGATCTCAAAGTTAATTAAATAGGGATTAGCTTTGATTTTGCCTTTGAGTACAGAAAGTCGTTCAGCAAGGGCCTCTAAGTTTAACTTTACTGGCCTTGGGGGTCGGATTTGGACACTGTCCCTCCCACATAAAATCGCTGTTTTCGTTTGCTGCTCCCCTTTGAGATAAGGATAGCTTGGTGCCTCCCCACATGAAGGGCAGTTGGTCTTTTTCATGGAGGAGACATCGATAGCCGATTGTTCATTATTCCATAGATCAAAGAACAGCAAGGTAGTTCTTAGCGAGCTATTATCTTGGACGAGCAGTTTTAATGCCTCGGTGGCCTGATGAGTGGTGACGTATTGCACCGTAGGGCTAATAATACCCACCGTATCACAGGTTTCACCACCTAAAGGCATCGCTTCAAGTAAACAAGCCAGACAAGGTGTCTGATCAGGGACAAAAGTAAAAGTGACGCCAGTACTACCCACACATCCCCCGTATATCCAGGGGACTTTATACTTTTGAGCACTGTCATTAATTAACATTCGAGTTTCGAAATTATCTGTCGCATCAATGATTAAATCAACAGCCTGACACTGTTCTTCGATCATCAAGTGATCTAAGTCTGCAATCACGCCACGGACGAAAACCTCGGAATTCACTTCTTTTAGTCGTCTTTCAGCAGCTATGGCCTTTGGAAGGTGGTGCTTGGCGTCATTTTCTGTATATAAATGTTGCCTTTGGAGGTTACTCCAATCGACGTAATCACGATCAATAATGGTAAGGTGGCCCACTCCTGCTCGAACCAACATCTCTGAAATGCTGGTTCCTAAGGCTCCGGCACCAACGACAAGCACCCGAGATTGTTTTAATTTTTCTTGGCCATGCTTCCCAATCGGCTTAAAAAGCGTTTGTCTTGAATATCTCTCAGGATTCAACCGTGCTCATTCCCTCCGTCGGACTGCTAGCACTGGCATAAGTTTTCTTTGGAATGCGTCCAGCCGCGCAGCCATATCGTCCGGCTTCAACAGCGAGTTTCATAGCTAAGGCCATTTTGACGGGATCTTGGGCATCTGATACCGCTGTATTTAAAAGGACACCATCAGCCCCTAATTCCATCGCCAGAGCTGCATCGGCCGGAGAGCCGATCCCGGCATCTACAATAACAGGTACGGTGGCCTGTTGGATGATAAATTGTAAATGAACAGGGTTGAGGATCCCTTGACCGGACCCAATAGGGGAAGCACCAGGCATGACAGCGTGAACCCCTAGTTCCTGTAACCGCTTAGCCAAAACGACATCATCAGAAATGTAAGGAAGGACAATAAAGCCCTCTTTTAAAAGGATCTCACAGGCTTTAAGCGTTTCAAAAGGATCTGGTAATAATGTTTTTTGATCACCAATAATTTCAACCTTAATCATGTCACATAATCCGGAAGCCTTTGCCAACTTGGCAATACGAACAGCCTCTTCAGCCGTTTTTGCCCCTGCGGTATTGGGGAGAAGTGTATATTGATCGACATCGATCATCTCTAAAAAGTTAGGCTGATCTGCTTCGAAAATATTCATTCTCCTCACGGCAAAGGTTAATATTTCTGTTTCAGAGGCTTCGACAGCCTTTTTTTGTAAATTGAAATCCGAGTACTTCCCTGTTCCTAGTAATAGATGCGATTGAAATTCATAGTTTGCTATTTTTAACATGTTGATCATCCTCCTCCAATAAAATGCACAATCTCAACGCGATCCCCATGAGTAAGGGCTGTTTCAGCTTGAGATGACTTATCAATGATGGTCTGATTAAGTTCGACTACAGTGATCTTTTTCTCGAGTTTTAAGTGAGCTAATAATTGCGCGACAGTCTGGACCGAGTTTGGAACATCTATGGTCTTGCCATTAATCATTAATGTCATGTTAAGACCTCCTGAGTATCGATATGACGGTTGATGCGAAAGTCATTTAAAGGTACAGAGAGACGCTGATCTGTGACCATTTCGGCGATCAACTGACCTGTGATAGGGCTCAATAAAATACCATTACGGTAATGACCGGTAGCGATAAACAACCGGTCGATATCAGGGTGCTCTCCGAGATAAGGAAAACCATCTTGTGTCATCGGACGGATCCCTGACCAAAAGCGATCCATTGTGGCGGTTTCGATAATGGGGAGAATCTCTTTGGCCTTATTCATCAGCGATGAAAGTCCCTGAAGCGAGACGGATTTATCAAAAGTATGGGCATGCATTGTCGCCCCAACAAGGAGTTGGCCGCCTCTTTTTGGGACAATATAGCACCCCTTTGTAAAAAGCGTTCTTTTAATAAAGGGCGCGTGTGTGGTTAATGAAAAAGCTTCCCCCTTTACGGGATAAAGCGGCTGTTTTTGTTGGAGTTCCTGAGGTAACCATTGACCTGACCATGCTCCTGTTGCAACAATGATGGTCTCCGCATAAAAATCACCTAAAAGAGTTCTGACTCCTTGGACGGTGTGATGAGAGAGAATAAGACTTTGCACTTCACAATATTCCCGGATTTTTGTCCCCAAAAGTGCAGAGGCTTTGGCAAATCCTTGTGTCAAATTGGGAGCATAGACCTGGCCCTCTTTTGGAAAATAGAGCGCACCATGCAGATTCTCTGATAAACAAGGCTCGAGATTTAACAAGGCCTCTCTATCTAGCCAAATCGCTTCTTCGCCTATCGAACGCTGCCAATCACCTATCGCTTTTAAAGACTCGACTTGTTCTTCATTCTGCGCCATTTTTAGTTGACCATTATGGATGAGTTCAATATCGATATGTGTAAGTGCCTTAATTTCTGAGGCAAGGGATGAAAACAGCGCCCGACTTGATTTAGCGAGCTCGAAAAGAGGATCATGGGCCTCTAGCTCCGCTTGGACACCGAGCATACCAGCGGCTGCACTTGAAGCTTCACAGCCAATCTGATTTTTTTCTAAAAGCAGAACTTTTTTCTTTCGCTTAGATAATTGATAGGCGATGGAACACCCCATAACACCACCACCAATAATAATGGCATCAAACTGCTTCGGTTTCATCGATTACACCTCTTTCTGTATGTGATAGGCTTGGTAGTCTTTGACAGCTTCTAAAGGATCTTTAGCCTCCATAATCCCGGACATCACGGCCATGCCAGAGGCACCTTGCTCAAAAAGTTCAGGAACACGAGCGGGGATCACACCTCCGATGGCAATGACCGGGATGGAAACGGAAGTGATAATGGCACTTAACGTTTCTAACCCTTTTCCTGCGAGGCCAGGCTTACAAGTTGTTTCATAGACATTGCCAAAGAAAAGATAATCGGCTCCAGTTTCTTGATAGTAAAGGGCTTCCGATAATTGATGAACGGAAACACCGACTTTTAAAAAGGGATACTTTTGCTTGATTTCTTGAAGGGAGCCATAGTGAGCAGGTAAATGCACACCCCCGAGTTTATAACGGCCAGCTAATTCACTTCGACTATTGATGATTATTTTTTGTTTCGGAATGCCCTTATGGATCATGCCTTGAATCCACTGATCAAGTTCAGTATCTGAAGCGCGTTTTTCACGAAGATGGATAGCAGAAACATAGGGATGGATGCTCTCCACAATGGAAAGAAAGCGTTCATAAGGCAGCTTTCCATTCGAAATCACATGGAGCTGTTTCAACAATAAGACCTCCTTTCTTGGACATATAAAAGGCTGGGTTCACAGCGTTTGTTGCTATTGATATAGATTGCGTCATAACGAGCACGCGCACAAAAGAGGGTGCTGACTGATAAAGCGGTTGCCGCCCGCACTAAAGCCAGCCACAACTTCCAAATGGCGCACATAACTAGAGCGAAACTCACAAAAGAGCGTTGCGCTCGTACTAAAGGAGTAGCTGGCTAACAAAACGCAGCGACTGCTGTCAAATGGATTGAGCGCAAAGCGCGAGATACGTTATGCCGAAATGGACGTCAATTCCTCAAATGCATGGTCCTGAGAAAAACAATCTGCTTGAAAAAAGCCAATGAAAAAAGACCACTCTCCAATTGGAAAGTGGTCTTCTGAGTAGACAGAGAGACATAGACGAAAAGAATATGATTCTCTCATACTCCACTTTCCTACGCTGGTATCAACCAGATCAGGTTCAAGGGTTCAGATTTCCTCTGTCTCAGCCCATAAAGGGCACCCCTAGTAGAGAACTTATATTAAAAGTGGTGCCGGCAAATTCTGCTCATGCACATTTTATGATTGTTTTCTTTATAATAACACTATTGCTTCTTTTTAATCAATGAATGTCTTTTTGAAAAGGATAATCACAGTATTCTATAATCGTTCCTTCTGTATCTGCTGGATTCAAATAGATTAAACGTCTTCCGTGCTTATTTACCCGTAATGAATTCTCCATCACGCGAATCCCTTGTTGTTTTAAATCTTCTATTGCTTTATCGAGGTCCTCAACACGATAAGCGACATGGTGAACACCTTTGCCTTTCATCCTTATGAACAGGGAGATAGGAGAGGTTTTGTTGTTTGTCGGTAACAATAATTCTGTCCGAGTGCCGTTAACGTCCATTATGGCAATTTCACTCTCGACGCCCTTAGCTTCGCTTCTATAGCGATCAATCAACGTGCCACCTAATACATTTTTATAAAAATTAATACTGTATTCAAGATCTCGAACAGCTATACCAATATGATCCAGTACTTTTTCCATAACAATGTCACCTCACATACATTCATGGCTCTATTCTAACATAGTCATTTTACTAAGGTTTCTAAAATAATGAAGCGGTTTACTGTGTTATAATAATGGTGTGAAAAATTCATAATTTTATGGTGGAGGAGGGTCTTCATTGCCAAATGCAGTATGGTTTCCCAGTGAGGATGAAAAACAAGCGACGCGTCTTTACAATTGGATGAATGCATTAGGATATACAGATTATGATACGTTTCATCAAAGGACGGTTGAGGATATCGGTTGGTTTTGGGATGAAGCGGTTCAGGAGCTTGATATCCATTGGTTTACACCTTACAGTCAATCACTCGACCTATCAAAAGGAATAAAATATCCTGAGTGGTTTGTGGATGGAAGGACCAACGCCACTTATAATAGTGTTGACAAATGGGCATTAAATGCGACTACTAAGCAGAAATCTGCTCTTATTTGGGAAGGAGACGATGGCGAGGTTCTGACGTATACCTTCACTGAATTATATAAAGAGATGAATAAAGTAGCCAATGGGCTTAAGAAAATGGGGGTTCAATCAGGCGATATTGTCACACTTTATATGCCTATGCTCCCGGAGACCGTGATTGCTATGCTGGCGATAGGTAAAATGGGGGCTGTTTTTTCTCCTGCTTTCTCAGGTTATAAAGCGGATGCAGTGGCTAAAAGAATAAGTGCGGCTGGCGCTAAATGGTTGATTACGGCTGATGGGTTTTATCGAAGAGGCAAGGAAATCGTTTTAAAGGAAGAAGCGGATAAAGCCGTTGCAGAATGCCCTTCTATCGAAAAGGTTATTGTCGTGCGGCGGACCAAGAGCATTGTGCCTTGGAATGAAGGTCGGGATGTCGAGTGGGAAACGCTCCGACAAAATGAAAGCGATTTCAACACAGAGCATACCCATGGCTATGATCCTCTTATGCTTCTGTATACATCTGGGACAACGGGAAGGCCAAAGGGAGCGCTTCATACTCATCATGGTTTTCCAATTAAGGCAGCTTTTGATGCTGGAATAGGCATGGATGTGGCGCAGGAGGATACTTTATTCTGGTATACCGATATGGGCTGGATGATGGGACCTTTTCTCGTTTTTGGTGGCTTGATGAATGGAGCAAGAATTGTGGTGTTTGAAGGCACGCCTGATTACCCCGAGCCTGATCGTTTATGGGATGTGGTCGAGAAGCATCGGGTGACTCATTTAGGCATTTCCCCAACATTGATACGTTCGTTAATGGCCAAAGGGGATCACTGGGTAAGTGAGCGCAATCTATCGACATTGAAAATGATTGGTTCAACGGGAGAGCCGTGGAATAATGGGCCATGGATGTGGTTATTCGAACAAGTCTGCAAGAAAAAGGTTCCTATTGTTAATTTTTCAGGAGGAACAGAAGTGTCTGGAGGTATATTAGGCAATGTACTTGTGAAACCCATTTCTCCTATGACCTTTAATGCGGCACTGCCGGGAATGGATGTCGAAGTCTATGATAAGAGCGGGCAACCTGTGCGAGATGAAGTGGGTGAACTGGTGCTGAAACAACCTTGGGTCGGCATGACAAATGGCTTTTACCAAGATAATGAACGGTATGAACAGACTTATTGGAGCAGATGGAAAGAAACATGGGTGCATGGCGACTGGGTCATCAAAGATAGTGAGGGTTTTTATACCATTACGGGTCGGTCAGATGATACCTTAAATGTTGCCGGCAAACGCATAGGACCTGCAGAAATTGAAAGCATTTTAGTCGAACATCCAGATGTATTGGAATCAGCCATTATTGGCGTACCGGATGAGATAAAAGGAGAAATCCCTGTAGCGTTTATTGTATTGAAAGTGAGAACCTTGGATTTCACGATGATCCAAGAAGAAATACTTGATCTAGCAACGAGGAAATTAGGGAAGGCTATTGCTCCAAAGGTCGTTCACTTTTTGAGTGAACTTCCTAAAACGAGAAATGCGAAGGTCATGAGGCGTGCCATAAAATCAGCTTATCTCCAACAAAAAGGAGGAGACCTTTCAGCACTGGAAAACCCACAGTGTTTAGAGGAAATACGAGCACTTACTAAAACGGTAGAATAGGCAGGGGTGTAAGGGTCGGGCTATAGCCATTTAGGGCACAGTCTGACCCCTATTAATTGCAGTTCATATTGAAAAGATTGATTCGATACTTCTAAGAGGGAAGGTCTTTCACTTAGTGACTAAGGGGAGCCATCGCTTTTTTTGATTGATTTTTTTGCCCTTAAAGGTATTCTGTAATTTTGTCATTAATGAACCAAGAATAAATTCTTGAACAGCGGTTTGGTCAATAAGACCCTCAAGATAGAGAAGTCCAATAGTAATATCGGTTTGTCCAGCGAGGTGAAAGGTCCGTACAACAAGGTCTGAGCTCTCACCAAGATCTGTTTTGACTTTATGTATATTGACATGTAGCTCATGGGCAATCGGATGGTTGTCTTGAGTCGTTAATTGGTGGTTCGGCATCTTCTTTTTAGATTTTTTAAACATGCATTCACCTTCTCAAATGATGCTTAACGTTATTATGACCAACTCTATGGGTTTTATTTGGTGCGAATGGTTGAAAAAAGAAGAAGCTGTAAAAAAATGAAAGACCCCCGATTTTTGATAAACGAGAGTCTGATCACGCACTAAAAAAATCCATAGCCATAACCAGGCCAATTGCCTTGAGTAGGGGCTGGTCCCTGTGGAAAGAAAGGCTGTGTTCCAAAGGGGGGAGTGCCTGTATTTTGGAGGGGCCCACCGTTGTAGCCAGTCGATGGAATCGTGCCATTGAATAACGGGCTTAGCCAGCCGAAGCCGCTAGAATTACCCCAGCCTGCTTGAGGAACGGTAGGTGACATGTTGCCCCAGGTTAATGGGTTCAGCGGATTTGGAGTATTCATGGATGTCCCCCAGCCTTGCGGTAACATCGAAGGGAGATTCCCCATAAATTGATTGGCAGTGCCTAACATTTTGCCTAAATTGCCATAACCCATTGAATGTGCAAGTGAGCTTCCCATCCCTAAAAGTGGTGTTAATTGACCTAAATTCCATCCATACATGCGGGTGTCAGTGATTGGATATGCCTGATCATGGGTAGGATAGTGGCCAGATAAGCGACTGTACATTGGATACTGCATTTTGATACCTCCTCGTGTACCACGTATGTTGCTAGTACTATCTTATGGAGATCAGCCAAATGAGGAAATTGTCCCATTCTAATATCACTCGTCAATATATCAATAAACGTTTCGAATGGAGTCAACGTTAAAAAACCACCTATTAGTGAGATGGTTTTTTAACTTTGTATGGTTTACTTTTAAAAGTCAGGGCAAAAAGAAAAAAGGGATAGATCAAGAAGGCGTGTGCTTTGAAGACATTTTTAAAAATGCCCTAATTTCATCAATTGTTATATTCATTTTCTTAGCAGTCAGTATTAGGTCGATCCAATCAGCATCATATTTTTTCTCGACCGTCAAAGATTTTGACATATGCTGGCCTCCTAAAATATCACGTTTATTTCAGGTAGCACAGCCGTCATAGTTTGAAACCTTAGACCTGTAACTTTGCGTCCCCTTCTTTTGAAGGGTTTGCTCTTTTCTGATTAGACTTTATTATTAGGAAAATGATACTATGTTTTTTGAAAATAGAAAACAACTTTTTTTCTACAAATTCATACAAAATACTAGAGAAGATATTAAAGAGTTTATTAGACGGGATACACGCCATGTTTTCTATGGGTGAAGGTGAAGCTTTTGCTTTCATAGGCTGAAAAGCGTGTGATCAAAACGTCACGCAAGTTGTCAGGTTGCACAATATCGTCAATCACCATTTCGGAAGCGAGATGGTAGATATCAATTTCAGCTTTATAGTCTTCTTGTTTTTGTTTGATGAAGGCGAGGCGCTCTTCTTCGGGAAGTTCGGCGATTTTATTCGCGTAGACAGCATTAACTGCGGCTTCAGGACCCATAACTGCGATTTGCGCAGAAGGAAGGGCAAGGCAACAATCCGGTTCAAAAGCAGGGCCTGCCATGGCATAGAGCCCGGCACCATAAGCCTTTCTGACGATAACAGAAATTTTAGGCACACTGGCTTCACTAACAGCAGAAATCATCTTAGCCCCATGTCGGATAATGCCAGCTCTTTCAACATGTGTTCCGATCATAAAGCCAGGAATATCAGCCAAAAAGAGCAGGGGAAGATTAAAAGCATCACACAGCTGGATGAATTTGGTCGCTTTATCCGCAGAATCATGGAAAAGGACGCCTCCCTTTACTCGCGGTTGATTGGCAATAATGCCAATAGCTTGCCCATCTATCCGTGCCAAGCCTGTAATTAATTCTTTGGCAAATTCACGTTTGATTTCACAAAAAGAGTCTCCATCGATGAGCCGATCAATCAAATCAAACATATTAAAGGGAGCATTTTGGTTTTTAGGGATAATCTCGGACAATGGTTTTTCAAAGACCGTTGGTTCCTTAGCTGTTATCCGATTTGTTTTAGTTTTGTAGTTCGAAGGAAAATAGCTTAGATAACGTTTAGCATACTGAATGGCTTCTTCTTCGGTTTGGACAAGAACATCGCCACATCCAGAGACGGAGCAATGCATTTTTGCGCCGCCCATTTCCTCTAAGGAGACTTTCTCTCCAATCACTTTTTCGGCCATCCTCGGCGAGCCAAGATACATTGAGGCATTTCCTTCAACCATGACGACAATATCACAAAAGGCCGGAATATAGGCTCCACCTGCTGCTGAGGGTCCAAAAAGGAGACAAATCTGAGGGACCTGGCCGGACATTTTCACTTGGTTATAAAAAATACGTCCGGCGCCTCGACGCCCGGGAAACATTTCTACCTGATCGGTGATACGAGCGCCTGCAGAGTCCACTAAATAGAACATGGGAACTTGTAATTTTTGTGCTGTTTCTTGAATACGGATGATTTTTTCAACCGTCCTTTTTCCCCAGGATCCAGCTTTAACTGTAGAATCATTGGCCATCACACAGACTGTCTGACCACTAATTTTACCGATACCTGTGACAACGCCGTCAGCAGGGAGCTTTCCATCCTGACAATGGGCAAAAAAGGCATCCTCAATTTCTATATCTTCATCAAGCAGAAGGGAGAGGCGATCACGAACAAATAACTTACCTTTTTCCTGGTTTTTTTCATGATATTTCGTCGCACCGCCCTTTTTGATCATTTCTACAGTGTGAAGTAAGTTTTCATCTCTGGCCATGAATAAGTTCACCTCATTTATTATTATTTTCCTTGATAATGGGGGTGACGTTTTTCTTTAAACGCCGCTAACCCTTCTAGGCGATCTTGGGTAGGAATCGTAGCTAGATAACATAATTCTTCAATCTGTAACCCAGTGTGCAGATCCGTATCGAAGCCTAATGCTATTGCCTTTTTTGCCTGCCTGATGGCAATGGGACCGTTCTTACTGATGGCTTGGGCTACCGCCAAGATTCGAGGAAAAAATTCTTGGTGAGTAAAAACGCCTTCAAGTAATCCCATGGTCTGGGCTTCAGTGCTTGTCAGTCTTTTAGCAGTGAAAATAAGTGCCTTGGCTTTTCCTATGCCAATCAGGCGAGAGAGCCTTTGTGTTCCGCCAGCTCCTGGAATAATGCCCAGAGAGGTTTCGGTCAGGCCCATTTTCGCGTGTTCAGTTGCATACCGCAGGTCACAGGCGAGTGCGAGTTCCAAGCCGCCACCAAAGGCGGCACCATTGATGGCGGCGAGGGTAGGGAGGGGTAAGGCTTCGATTCTCGAGAGTGTCTGTTTAATCCGTCGAACAGCTTGAACGGTTTCTTTCTCGTTCATACTTGCTCTTTCTTTGAGATCAGCTCCGGCGCAGAAAGCTTTATTTCCACTCCCAGTCAGGATCAGGACGCGTAGGTCTGTAAGGTGCTCAACCTGATCAATGACATTGTTTAAGTCAGACAGAAGTTCTGTAGAAAAGGCATTAGCAGCTTCAGGTCGATTCAGTGTAAGGAGTCCAATCATGTCTTCTTTTATTTCAAAGCTCACGGTATTCAAAGGGGGTTACCTCCTTTAGCAAAGATTTGCATATGGTGACTCGGTAAGGGCTGGGGAAGCACTCCTTGGATGTATTGAGCGGCCTGTAAAAGCTTCTTTCGATTAATACCGGTTGCAATGCCCATTCCCTCCAGCATATAAAGTAAATCGTCGGTTGCTAGGTTTCCAGAGGCGCCCTTTGCATAAGGACACCCTCCTAAACCTCCTAGTGAGCTATCAAAGGTGTTGAACCCGAGCTGTAAAGCGGTGAGGCAATTGGCCAGGGCAGTTCCTCGTGTATCGTGAAAGTGGAGCGCGATATTTTTGTGAGGAAATGCTTCACGTAAGCGGATGAGGATGTTGGCCACTTGTTTTGGATTAGCGACACCGATGGTATCGCCTAAGGATAATTCATCAATCCCCATATTAAAAAGGCTTTGAGAAAGGGTAATGACTTGATCGATAGCGACCTCGCCTTCGTAGGGGCAACCAAATACCGTCGAAAGATAGCCACGAACAGATAAACCATGCTGCTTGGCTTCTCGGACAATAGATTCTAGAACAGGAAGTGTTTCCGCAATGGTTTTGTTAATATTCTTCTTGTTATGAGTCTCACTCGCAGACATGAAAACTGAGATTTCATCAAGATTGGCCTCCAAGGCCCTTTTTAGTCCTATTTTGTTCGGCACTAGCGCAGCATAAGTCACCTGTGAATGGCGCTGAATGTTGCGTGCCACTTCAAGGGCATCCGCGAGCTGGGGAATCCACTTTGGATGAACAAAGGAACTAATTTCGATATAGGAAAGGCCCGTTTCTGATAAGTGGTTGATCCACTCTACTTTATGCTCAGTGGCAAGAATACTCGCTTCGTTTTGAAGCCCGTCGCGTGGGCCCACTTCTTTAATGATGGCGTGATTTGGCATCTTCATCGTTTTGAAAAACTCCTTTAGATCGTTGTTTTCTACTCGATGATCGCGATGAGGTCACCCTCGTTTACAAAGTCCCCTTCTTTTACTTTGAGTGCTTTGACCTTACCGTCTGTTTCAGAAGGGATAGGAATTTCCATTTTCATCGATTCGAGAATGACGACATCCTGGCCGTTAGCCACAACATCCCCTTCTTTAACAACAATTTTCCAAATACTCCCTGCCATCGAGGCAACAATATGATGCATTTTAAATTCCTCCTTAATATTCCTTGAGTGAGTTTTCGTTCTAGCTTTTAGAATGTATGGTCTTCCGAAGATCTTATTAGAGTCACTTCTAGTCATCAGGGCGGTACGAAGCTTTGCTCCAGGACGCTTGCTTTCCTCATGCCCACAGTACGAAGGAAAGCTCCTAAGAGATTAATACTCGCAGAAAAATCGTGTTTTTATGATTTTTTGATGTGGGTAGGATCGGTGTTGTCACAGGACGTGACGTTTTTAACCGAGTTCCTTGGTTGTTATATTTGTGTTCCTAAGTCTTTATGCTACAAATCTCCTGTTCCTGCGTCGTCTACTCGTAGTGCTTTGTCGTTAGCTTTCTCGGAACAACTCGAAGTGTATGCGTGAAGTAACGCTAGTTGCTTTTCCTGAAGGACTCTAGTTAGGTATCCGTGAGTCAGCGGCGCTGAGGAACACACTGAGAATAGGTGTTCGGATTCTCGTATCTTCCGCTCCAATCAACTGGGTAGCTGAAGCTGTCTTAGGATAAGAAAACATTTCCATTGCTTTAATAAGGAACAGGCATGGTTTTGCCCGGTTTTTCTAAATATAGTCATGAATAAAGGATGTTCGTGTTCGCCCGTTTTTAAAGGCATCGGTTTTAAGGATTTGCTGAATGAAAGGCAGATTGGTTTTAATCCCTTTAATGATATAAGCATCCACAGCCTCGTTTAATAAGTAAAGAGCCTCCATCCGATCGTGCCCCGTGACAATGAGTTTTGCGATCATCGGATCATAAAAAGGCGAGACAGTAAAGCCTTCTTGCACGCCAAGTTCATGCCGAATTTGTTTTCCCTCAGGACATTTCATTGTGGTGATTTTCCCTGGCGAAGGATAAAATGTTTTCGGATCCTCTGCATAAATACGTGCTTCTAGGCTGTGACCAGTTATTTTTATATCGGACTGCTTAAGCGTTAAGGACTTCCCACTTGCAATTTCGATCTGCTTTTCCACAATATCAAGCCCGGTAATTTCTTCAGTCACTGGATGTTCAACCTGTAGGCGTGTATTCATTTCAAGGAAATAAAAGTGTTGCTCCTCATCAACTAAAAATTCGATAGTGCCCGCACTGGAATACTGGATAGCTTTAGCCGCCTTTATCGCTGTTTCGCCCATGTAGAGGCGGGTTTCCTCAGATAATAGGGGGGAAGGAGCCTCTTCTATGACTTTTTGATGTCTTCGTTGTATTGAACATTCACGATCATAGAGATGCAAAGTGTTCCCCATTTGATCAGCGAGTAACTGAATTTCAATGTGATGAGCGTTTTTGATCACTTTTTCTAAATAAAGGGTACCGTCTCCAAAGAAATTCTTCGCTCGAGTGGCATTACTATCAATGGCCTTTTCGAGCTCTTCTTCATTTGACACCATTTGCATGCCAATGCCACCTCCACCAGCGGAGGCTTTGACCATGACAGGATAACCTAAATGTTCGGCGTGTTCTTTAGCCACCTCTATGCTTGTAATGGGCTCGTCAGTTCCAGGAATTATGGGGACACCCGCAGCTTTCATTGCTTGGCGCGCGGCGATCTTATTGCCCATTTTCTCAATGCAAGTCGAGCTGGGCCCAATAAATGTAATGCCTTCCATCTCACAACGTTTAGCGAAGTCAGCATTTTCGCTTAGGAGTCCATATCCTGGATGAATGGCATCGACATCCGCTTTTTTGGCAATGGCTATGATCTTATTCATATTTAAATAGCTTTCATTGACTTGTGATCCTCCGAGTGGGAAGCTTTCGTCAGCTAATTTCACAAAAGGTGCCTGGGCATCAGGCTCCGAGTAGATGGCCACGGTGGGAATGTTTAACCGTTTACAAGTTCGAATAATCCTTGATGCAATTTCTCCTCTGTTGGCAATAAGTATCTTCCTAAAAAACATGGTGTGAAGCCTCCAGTCATTTGTTGGGATTTTCTAGCAGCCTAGTTGCCGAGCAATGACTAACCTTTGAACTTCTGAGGTGCCTTCACCAATTTCGAGAAGCTTGGCATCTCGTAAGTATCGTTCTACCTCATATTCACGCATATAGCCGTTGCCACCATGAATCTGAATCGCTTGATTGGCTGCCCTAAATGCTGTTTCGGTGGCAAAGAGTTTAGCAAAGGCTGATTCTTTGGTGAAGGGTTTCTTTTGATCCTTTAACCAGGCCGCTTTATATACCATGTTACGGGCAAGCTCAATTTCCATCGCCATATCTGCCAGCTTAAATTGGATAGCCTGGAACGTAGAAAGGGGGTGACCAAACTGCTTTCGTTCTTTGGCATAAGCTAGTGCTCTTTCTAATGAGGCCTGTGCGATGCCGAGTCCAAGAGCTGCAATAGAGATACGTCCACCGTCAAGGGTGTACAAAAATTGTTTGAAGCCCTTTTCTGGGTCCCCCAATAAATTTTCTTTAGGAACCCGAACATTGTCTAGAAAAATTTCTCCTGTGTCTGATCCACGGACCCCCATTTTGTCATAAGCATTTCTGATAGTAACCCCTGGTGTATCCGCGGGAACAAGGAGTGCTGAAATCATGTTTTTTCCACGCGCATCCTTTCCGGTTACTGCTGTCACTGTAAGGATTGAGGCGTAGTTGGCATTCGTGATGAAGCACTTTTCGCCATTGATAATATAGTCATTGCCTTCGAGTTTTGCAGTCGTTTGGGTTCCGCCAGCATCTGACCCTGCGTTAGGCTCTGTTAGCCCGAAGGCTCCAAGCGTTTCACCTTTCGCTAGTGGAGTGAGAAACTGTTGTTTTTGTTCCTCTGTTCCAAAATAATAAATAGGAGATGCCCCTAAAGAAACGGCAGCCGCATAGCTGAGTCCTGTACTTCCACAGACCCGACCAATTTCCTCAACCGCGATAGCGTAGGTCAGTGTATCACCATCAGAGCCTCCATATTTTTCGGGGAAGGGAAGCCCAAGAAGACCTAATGCTCCCATCTCATCAAAAAGGTCTTTGGGGAACTGGGCCTTTTTATCAATGTCTAAAGTTCGAGGTTTAATTTTGTTTTCGGCAAACGCTCTGACCATTCGCCTTGTCATTTCTTGTTCCTTTGAAAGCTCGAAATCCATAATAACCCTCCCTTGATTTTGAACTTTTATTTGATAAACCGACCCGTTAGTCGGTTTAAACCATAGTAAATGTAAGCGCTTTTATTGAAAGGTGAATAAAAAGGCCAAAACTGCTTAGCGATGTGTTAAAATCCCATGATAAATGATGTCTGTAAAGAGTTCTGAGATTTCTTCAATCGACTTCTCACCGTCCTTCTGGTACCATTTGTAAGTCCAATTGACCATGCCTAATAAAGACATGCCAGCGATTTCAATAGGTAATGTCTTTCTAAATTCCCCGGTCTGTTGTCCCTTTTGGATGACTTGAAAGACGATAGTTTTAAACTCATCTCTTTTCTTTTTAATGAGCTGTTCAAACTGGGGCTTCAAATAATTGCTTTCTTGATAGAAGACTGAGATGTGCGATTTATATAGATCAAAGACTTTAGCAAAAGATTGAATGATGGCATGAAGCTGTAACTTGGGCTCACTGTATTTTGAAATGGCATCATGGGCTTTATCTAATACATATGTAATAAAGGTGTCGTGAATCACAAAGAGCAATTCATCTTTGGACCGAAAGTGGTGATAAAACCCACCCTTAGAAGTGCCACAATGGTTCACAATGTCGTTGACAGTGACGCCATGGAAGCCATGCTTTTCAAATAATAAGAGTGATGTTTCAATTATTCTATCCCTAAGTTCAGTCATGGATGTACTCCAATCCTTAATGTAATCGCTTACATAATAACACAATAAAAGCGTTTCAACAATTTTTTTCTATTTTTAATGGGTCACTCCGCATTTTTGTTATTCTGAAGCGTTATATTCCATAGCCGCTTGAATAAAGCCTTGAAAGAGTCGACGTGCACTAGGATCCTTTTGCAGCAGACTTCCAGGGTGCCATTGGACCCCAAGAGTAAAGTTTTTTTGAGGATGCTCAATAGCTTCAATTATTCCGTCAGGGGCCGCAGCACTAAGGTGAAATCCGGGGGCTATACGTTTTATGGCTTGGTGGTGGAAGCTATTAATTCGAAGCCGCTCTGTTTGCGTGAATCGATGTAAAAGCGTGCCTTTATTTACTTTAATGCTGTGAGAGGCATGATCACGAGGAGCACTCTGTTTATGTTGCAGAGAGGCACCGGCTTCGGCATAGATATCTTGATAAAGGGATCCACCGGCAGCCACATTAAGTATCAAGAGCCCACGACAAATGGCTAAAATAGGGAGATCGAGGGTGAGGGCATATTGAACCAAAGGAATTTCAAAGCGATCTCTTGCAGGAACGATAGTGCCAAGACTTGGAGCAGGCTCCTCTCCATATAAAGCAGGATCAATATCACTTCCACCGGTGAGTATTAATCCATCCACTTTGCTTAGGATCTCTTGTAGTGAGAGTGTATCTGTGAGGTAAGGGACAGCAACTGGTAACCCCCCAGTCTCTAAGATACTTAAACAATATTCTTCTTTGATTTTATATTGATTTTGTTCGAAATCTGCTGTTAAGGCGATCAGTGGCTTATTCATGAATGCTCCCTCCCTATAGAGCTTAAGCATAAGCATTATCATAAGCGTTTTAGAGAGATTTATTCACGGTTATTTTTTAAGTGTAAAACTGTAGACGGCATGTGAATTAACGGTTAAAATGTATTGAATGTGTATTACGCTTTTTCTTAAAACGTCAGAATGTATCACTTTATGGATGACCTTATAAGTGTCAACTTAACTTCGACTGTCGCCATTAAGGTCTGGTGACAACTTTACTGTGTGCAAAGGCACGTACATCAGGCTGTCCTTAGTAAAGCGGTGAAGCACAAGTCGAGTTTTCTAAAAATTTAAACGGGAGACAGGGGGCCTTGGAAAATGAAATATCGTGAAGCACTTCCTCATCAACCCTATAATAAAGTAGCGATCGCAGCGCTTTTACTTGCTGGGGCATTTATTGCTATATTGAATCAAACGCTTATGATCACAGCTATACCGCCAATTATGGCTGAAATGCATATTACGGCCAATTCAGCGCAATGGTTAACAACGGTATTTATGTTGGTCAACGGTATTATGATTCCTGTCAGTGCTTTTTTGCTCCAACGGTTTTCGACGCGGAAGCTCTTTATTTCCGCAATGAGTATTTTTGCTTTTGGAACCTTGGTTGCCGGAATTGCTCCAAACTTTGAATTCTTGTTGGTAGGCAGAGTCATTCAATCAAGTGGAGCAGGGATTATGCTTCCATTAATGCAGACAGTCTTTTTATTGATATTTCCGATAAATAGGCGAGGGACGGTCATGGGCTATATTGGTTTGGTCATTTCTTTTGCGCCAGCGATTGGTCCTGCCTTTTCAGGTTGGGTTATTGCGCATCATTCATGGCGACTCTTGTTTTTTATCATTTTGCCTATTGCGCTTATAGATATCGTGGTTGCCTTTTTCGCGATGAGAAATGTGACGGAGCTTACGCATCCTAAAGTGGATGTGATCGCGATTATTTTCTCCTCATTTGGCTTTGGGGGCCTTCTTTATGGGTTTACTTGTGCAGGGAATAATGGTTGGGGAGCTACAAGTACGGTACTCTCACTAGGTATCGGTGCCATAGCACTTACCGCTTTTATCTTAAGAGAGTTAAAGCATAAAGCGCCCATGCTAGAGTTCCGGGTTTTTAAGAACTTTATTTTCACCCTTGGAACAGGGATTGCCATGATTGGGTTTATGGGGCTGATTGGAGCAGAAACATTAATCCCACTTTATATGCAAAATATGCGTGAGTTTTCTCCGATGGAATCAGGTATAGCCATTTTACCTGGAGCGTTGGTGTCAGGAATAATGGCACCGATAACGGGGCGTATTTTTGATAAAATTGGTGCACGGTTGCTTGCGATAACAGGATTAACGATTGTAACTCTCTCCTCCTTTTGCTTTACCTTTTTAGATACTGAGACTTCCTTTGCCTATATTACAGTGATGTATGCGATTCGTATGTTTGGCTTATCGATGGTGATGATGCCGGTGACGACAGCAGGGCTAAATCAGCTCTCGCAGCACCTTATTCCTCATGGTGCCGCGATGGTGAATACGATGCAGCAAGTTTCTGCCTCAATAGGGACAGCGATTTTGGTCACCATCCAAACCACTATTGCTGTCAGTGCAAAGGCTTCAGCAACTGTCGCCAATCCTGCTATCCATGGTGTGAATGTTGCTTTTGTTGTGGTGACGATTCTAACCGTCATCGCTCTTGGATTGTCGTTTTGTATAAAGAGGCCAGAAGCGAAGATGAGGAATAAAAAAGGACGTATTAAGTTCGGCTTAGGAAAAAGTTAACTAGAAATAAGGATTTTGCATCGTGGAGAACCACATCTTAGCATAGTATATATCTTAGGTGTGGTTTTTCTAATAGTGTAATATCCCTTCGTTTTGTTTATAATTTAAGTATTCTAAAATTTGTGTTATTCCCTTGTTCAATAGATTTTAAAATTGCTATTTTTAGGGGATGTGAAACGTGATGGGGCTATTCTTTTTTATTATATTGGGGTGTCTTTCAGGTTTTATACTCATGAAGAGGAAGACGGTCCCCATCCATTGGGAGCCTTATAAGGAGAAAGGAAAGCTTTCGATTATTATTCCAGCACGTAATGAGGAAGAAAATATTGCGCATCTGTTGGACTCGTTACACGCGCAAACCTATCATCCTTATGAGATTATTGTTGTCAATGATGGTTCCAGTGATCAAACGAAGGCTGTTGCGGAAAGTTATGGGGTGAAGGTGATCGATTGTCCAAAATTACCTCAAGGCTGGACGGGGAAAACATGGGCAGTATGGAATGGCTTTTTACGGTCAACAGGTGAATTGATTGCTTTTCTTGATGCCGATATTCGCTTGGCCCCTCAAGCCCTGGAGATATTATTGAAGGCTCGGCAAAAATCTGGGGGGGTTCTTTCGATAGTGCCCTACCATTTCACGAAAAAGTTGTATGAGCGCTTAGCGTTAGTTTTCAACATTCTTGGGGTTTTTGCCTTTACCTCACCATTTGAAATTAAGAATCCGCGCAAAGGTCTTTATGGCTCCTGTATTCTTACCACTAGAGAAGATTATGAAAAGGTAAAGGGTCATGACAGTATTAAATCAGAGATTTTGGATGACTTAAATCTTGGTGCACGCTTCATTGAAGAAGGGATTGCGGTTCATAATTATATCGGTGGGGACCTTGTCGCCTTTCGTATGTACCCTCAAGGGATTAAGAGTGAATTTCAAGGCTTTGGAAAAGGGGCAGTGTTAAGCACCACCTCCTTAAGAGCACCCACACTCCTCTTTGTTGTTCTCTGGATTTTAGGTCTCGTGGTGTCTGAATCCTTTCTCTTCTTTTTAGAGACATCCTTTTTTCTTCCTCTATTCATTGGTTATCTTCTTTATATGCTGCAAATCGTTTATTTCGTCAAATTCGTCGGGCGCTTCGGTTTCATAATGCCTATCTTTCATATCCTTTCAACGCTATTCTTTCTTATTGTTATTTTATATTCAGTTTACCAAGTCGTTTTTCTTAAGGAAGTGACTTGGAAAGGGAGAACAGTTGAAGTGGGGAGGAAGCGGCAGCTATGATTCTTTTAGTCATCTTAGGAGAGTTTCTTTGTGGCGCTTTGATGTTTTCCTATTGGCTAGGGCTTATCGCACGAAAGAACCTTAGAATGGTGGGTGATGGGAATCCTGGAGCCTCTAATCTCTGGAAATCAGCTGGCTATAAATATGGGATAGTGGGGATTGTCCTCGATTTCTTAAAAGGCTACTTTCCACTAGTGCTACTTGTTGAGAGTCATTTTGTGAGTGGTTATCTGGTGATTCCGACTGCTCTTGCGCCCATTTTAGGGCATGCGTTTTCCCCATTTCTTAAATTTAGAGGAGGAAAGGCGTTAGCGGTAACTTTTGGTGTCTGGTGCGCGTTAACTAAGTTTGAGGTTGGACTGGTCTATGCGATTTTATTAGCTGTATTTTTAGGGATAACACTGATCATAAAAAAAGGCCAATCATCAAGTGATTGGGATAGTCTCCAAGCGATTTTAGGTATGTTACTCATTTCTGTATATCTTTATTTTAGGCATTACCCAAGCGAGATCCGTTGGATCGGACTCGGAAATTTAATGATCATGCTTTACACGAATAAAGGGAACCTAATACACCTTTTTCATAGAAGAATCAAAGAAAATAAGAAGTCCGATGGTGGCTTTAGTGCTTAAGCGGACAACCGATTTAGGATAGTTAAAGTGGGTGTTCAAAGATGGAGTAGGAAACGGAGAGCGTCATCAAAATACGGAGACTTCAGCGGGGATAGGGCGAGCGACACCTCACGAAGAGCCGCCAGAATTGTTCCGAGGAACTGGCGCCGAAGCTTGTCTAGAAGACGCAGGGACAGGGAATTTTTGGTCTGAATCCCTTGGAAACCCGCTACTCCATTATATAAGTGCTCCAATCTTAATAAAGCTAGAAACAGGAGTTCAAACGTCATTCTTGTAATGGTGGACTATTCAAGCTTCCGAGAAACTGGTGATACGCGCGCACCTTGACTCGCCAAGCTCTTTTACTCTTAAGTGAGTGATTTTGGAAGAGGTAAAGGGCTGCTTGATTGCCTATATATAGGGTGGATCCCGTATTTTTGGGTGGCTCATAAAGATAGCCCTCGCCATTTAAGGCATAGCCTCTAAGATTCTCCCATAAGATGTCGGCCTGTAATGACACCATGGTATCAAGATCAACACCCACTTGAGTTTGAGAAAGGGAAATACATTCCCCAGCTCCGAATATATAAGGAAAGGCCTTTACTTGCAAAGTTTCTTCAACCCTTAAAAACCCTTTTTCATCAGTAGGGAGAAGGGCTTGTTCAAACATCCTCGGTCCGCGTGGTGGGGTGAGCCACAATAGGTCGGTATAAGGAACAGGAGCTGTTGAATCCATTAAGAGTCTATTTTCCTGTACTGTGGGCAGACTTGTCGTTTTTATTAAATGAATGCCCTGAGACTTCATCCGCTTTTCTAGTTTTGTAGAAAGCTTTGGGAAACAGCCTGGAAAAAACGTTGGATGACAAATGAGAGTCACAGGCTGCATGACTTTATTTTTATTTCGCCAGGCTTGAAATGAAAAAGCTATTTCTATCGCCGTTTGACTGCCACCCACTATGACGAGATTATCGGAAGTGCGCAATTTAGGCACTCTCTGAAGAAAGCGTGATTTTTGCTGAAGAGTTACTGCTTTGTCCGCAACTAATGGCTGTTCGCCACCTTCATTAAGCCCTTCAATATTAAAGGACACGATATCAAAGGCTAAAAGGTCTCCCCGATCCGTCAGAATTCTTTTTCGAGGGGCATCCAAGGATAATGCAGCCGCCTTTATCCATTTGACATTCGCTTGAGTTGCAAGAGGCTCAATATTCAGGCGTGTTTTTTTGAGTTCATTGTGTCCTTCAATAAGTTCAGGCAGTAGGCCGGAATGATAATAATACTTATCGGGTGTGAGTAGAGTCACTTCCATGAGAGGCTGTGGTGTATCTTTAAATTGTTTTAAAAGCTGTAAGTGCGCACGTTGAGCGCCGATTAATAATAGTTTTTTAATCAAAGCCACCTCCATTTAGAAAATCATACAAGCGCAAAAGTCGAAGTAGACATTCAAATTTTCCATCCCATGATTTGTATACCTTAATAATAACGGACATAAGTACAAATGAAAAATGAAGGGGCCATATTTAGTTCCCAAAAGTTAATGTTACTTGAGGGGTTATTTAGATTAAGATAGTGATAGGACTTCAGGATCAGTAGTTCAAAAAAACAGTCCCCGCAATGTTGCTGCAGGGACTGAAAATAAAACGGTGTGACGAATACTTTTCCATATTATTCTTTTTAATCAAGGCCACGCATGTGACGGTGAATCATAGGTGACAGGAAGAAGATAACAATACCAAGAAGAACACCAACTAATCCGATATAACCGAAATAGGAAACTTCAGTATGAGCATTATATAAAGGCGTTAACTTGGCATTGATACCTTGTGCACAAGCGTCAGAGAGTAACCAAAGGCTCATTGTTTGTGCTTGAAAAGCTGAAGGCGCCAGCTTGGTTGTGACCGACAATCCAACTGGGGACAAACATAATTCACCAATAACCACAATGAGGAAACTCAATGCAAGCCATATCGGACTTGAAAGGGCATTGGTCCCATTCACGATTGCAGGTATGACCATAATGAGGAAGGAAAGCCCTGCGAAAATCAACCCAAGTGAAAATTTATGAGGGGTGATTGGTTGGCGTTTCCCAAGCTTCGTCCATATGGCTGCAAGCACTGGTGCTAAAATGACAATAAAGATAGGGTTCAGCGATTGAAACCATGAAGAAGCTATTGTAAAGCCTCCAAAGGATAATTGCGTTCTTTCGTCCGCGTAAATGGCTAAAACAACAGAGCCCTGTTCTTCAATAGACCAAAAGATGACGGCCGCAATAAACAAGGGGATATACGCGTATAGACGTGACTTTTCGACATCAGAGGTTCTCTTACTCCTCAACATAACGATAAAATAACATAAGGGAATAAGGACACCTAAAATGCTGATAACAGTAGTAAATGCATTAATTGTGAGATGACCTGTTAAGGCACCGATTATAACAAGAAGGGCAAGGATAATAATGCCTATAAGAATGCGGCTATAAACGGTTTTCTTCTCATCACTTGAGAGCGGATGAGGAACATTAAGCCCCGCCTTACCTAATGTTCTAGGACTGGTGACGACATAAAAAATAAGACCTAACGCCATCCCTATTGCAGCGGTACCGAAACCTAAATGATAGTTTATTTTTTGACCGAGGGTACCGGCAATGTATGGGGCAATAAAAGCACCAAGATTGACGCCCATATAGAAAATACTAAAACCTGCGTCACGACGTGAATCAGTTTTACTGTATAGGTCACCGACAACATTTGAAACATTAGGCTTTAATAAGCCCGTACCGATGACAATTAGAACCATGGAAATAAATAAAGCCGCGAGTCCACCTGGAAAAGAAAGGGCGATATGACCGAGCATAATTAAGATGCCGCCATAAAGAATCGTTCGTCTACTTCCGAGTATCCGGTCGGAGATCCAACCACCAATAATCCCAGACATGTACACTAACGCTCCATATACAGAGACAATCGAGGCTGCAGTCCCTTGATCCAACCCTAATCCACCATTGTAGACATGGTCATACATATAATAAATAAGGAGTGCTTTCATGCCATAGTAAGAAAACCGCTCCCATAGCTCAGTAGAAAAGAGTGTAAATAAGCCTCGTGGGTGTCCGAAAAATGTCTTTTCTGAAGATGTATCTCTTGAAGCCAATTTTAAAACCTCACCAACTTTAAAATATTTTGAAAATGGGGTAAAAATCCATCTATTATATTAGCGTAAAATAGAAAAACTAAGTAGTCAAGTATTCGAAGGAATTTAGTAATTTTGGGGGTTTTCAGAAAAAGTATCCATGGTTAAAGGGTAAAATGAAAAAAGTGAGGGGGTACCATCTATTGACGGCGCTCTCACTTTTTTGGTTTTCGGGCTGATTAAAGAGTCAATTATTTATTAATACCCTGTTTCAACGGAAGCATTGACGATATACATCAAATCATTTTTATCCTCTTTATCTTCTAGGAAGATACCACTGGATGTTTTCATACCACCATCCATCACTTCTACTGTCACTGTACCATAAGGGATTTCCTTTTTTACTCGCTCAATATCAAGTTTTTCCTTATCGCAAGGCACAGCAAGCTTAATGTTGACTTTCATATTGTTAAGGTCTTGACCGGGCAAAAGGTTTTTAATTCCCGGCATGGAGTTGGTATGAATCGCATTTACAATCGCACGGACTGAAGCTTTGGTTATATCCTGTCCATGAACATCAACGCCAAACCCCGTTTGGATGAAGAGTAGATTTTCCATTAGAAGATGGCCTCCTTAATAAATTGTGCTCCTATGTGCTTAGTCGCTTGGAAGACTAAGGCTAATGCTAGTATAACAGGTCTTACCCCATTCCCGCTTATGTTAGCGAAGGAGGAAATGATGCGGTGAAAGGCGAAGTGTAATGCAACAATAAAACATAAGGTCGGTCTTTGGTTAGGAGGGCAAGAATTTGTCAAAGTCTGATAATATGCTAGCAATTTTGTGGCTTTTACGAGCAAGAAAACGGATGACGGCCAAGGCGTTATCTGAAGAGTTAGAGATGAACATTCGCACTGTATACCGCTATATCGATGCCTTATGTGCAAGTGGTGTCCCGATTATTGCTGACTCAGGTCATAATGGCGGTTATCAGTTGCTCGATGATTTCATAGAAGCCCCATTATTTTTCAATGCCGATGAACAAAAGGCACTGGTGCATGCAGCGCGCTTTGCGATTGAAGCAGGCTATCCCTATGGTGATGTGCTCGATCAAGCGATCACCAAATTGAAAAGGTATTCAAATGAGGACCAGCGTGAAGCAATCGATCGTTATGCGCTTGGTTTAGATGTAATTCAACCTCCCTTCAATCAAACTCTACAGCCTCTTTTACAGGACATTGAGAAAGCCGTAGTCGGCTGTTGCACGCTAAGTATTGATTACCAAAAAGAGCATGCCCCTAAGTCTCAGTTACGGTCTATTGATCCCTATGGACTGGTTTACTGGCTGGGAAAGTGGTATGTCGTCGGTCATTGCCATTTGCGTCAAGCTATTCGAAGCTTTCGAGTCGATCGTATTCATCAGTTAACGATACATGAAAAACACTTTGAACGGCCTCCGGGCTTTGATGCCAAGGCCTTTTTTCTTGAAAGGTTACTCCCGATTACGAATCCTAAAGAAGAACTGATAGATATTCATATAGCAGGTCATCCACAAACACTGAAAGACTTACGCACTCATTGGTTTCTTGGCCATACTGTTGTGGACGCCCAAGGAGATGAGATTCATTTTAGAATGGATAAGAAGTCAGCGCTAGGTTATCTTCCTCACATTCTCCTTTCTTATGAAAAGAGTATTCATGTTATCGCACCTCAGATCTTAAGGGAAAAATTAGTCGCGGTGGCTTCTGATCTCCTGACATATTATCAGTCGAATGAACTTCACTGACGCCCGTTGTCAGTCATGTTTCGTTAACATTGAAGAAAAAGTGAAAGGAAGTGTTATAGTGACTCAGGTTGAAACAATGATGCAAGAATGGTTAAGGCATCGGAATGTGCTGGAAAAGGTATTAATGACACTAAAAGATGCGGATATGACGTTCAAGCCTTGGGAGGGGGCAATGACACTCGGCCAGCTTCCTGTACATATTGCCTATTGGTCTCGAGCATTTGTGACTTTGGTCAAAGTTGGAGATGCAGAATTTTCTCAGTTAATAGCAGCCGAACCAAAAGGTAACTCATATAGAACGTTTGATGACGTCTATCAAACCGTTCAAGCTTGGACAGAGGAAACAAAGGCTGCCTATGCTGCTTTAAGTGACGAGGACCTTGAAGTGGAAAATCAATCAAAGATTCCTAATTTTAATGGTCCAAGGAAGATGTTTTTAACACTAATGCATGATCATGAGGTCCATCATAAAGGTCAGCTTTTTGTTTATGCGAGAATGGTAGGTGTTCAGGAGTTGCCATTCTTCTGTTAAAAAAGAAAAAATTTGATGATAAAGAGGTGCTAGGATGTCACGACAAACGCAAGATTTATATGGCTACCATAAGTGGGCCAATCAACGTATTTTTAAACATTTAAAATCGTTACCTGAAGGCATTGATGAAAAGGAAGTGCAGAGCGTTTTTCCTTCGATTGCTGAAGTGCTCTCACATATTTATCGTGTTGATCAGATATGGTTCTCAGTTATGAAAGGCGAGGCCTTTGATGAGACGATGGAAGTGGTTGCACGTGTACAAAAGGAAATTAAAGGGAAGAATCTCATTCAAATAGAAGAGATGTATCAGAATGTTTCTGAAGCGTTCCAAGCCTTTCTTGAAGATCAAGACAATCTGGATAAAATTATTGAATGTGCACATCCTGAATTTGGACGCTTAGAAACCCCGCTGTCACAGTTAGTACAACATGTCGTCAATCATGGGACGTATCATCGGGGGAATATAACTGCAATGCTGCGCCAAATGGGTTATGCGGGCGTTCCAACAGATTATATTTTTTATCTTTATGAATTAGCACAAGTCAATTGATATAAGCATTGCTTGTACTTCGGCGCTTCGCTAAGCATAGCCTGATGTTGTGTGTTCACACTCACATATTAAGGTTGGTTGTCACCAAGGCTTAGGCATCGTCAGCAACAAGTGAATTGCAGCGTTCTGAAGCGGAAAACTACATTGTCCCAATGACCAAAGTTTTACACATTTTATTCTGCTTTGGTACCTTATCCTTTGCTTTGTATAAGAGGCTGGGCCATACGGAATAAGCCAAGTCAAAAGACGGACAATCATATTTTTAAACATGAGTAAGTGTCATAACGCAAATATAAAGCGTAGTCAAAATACGTAAACTCAAAAAAATCGTAAGAACCACGATTTTTTCTGAGAAGATGATTCTCCTAGTCGCTTTCCTTAGTCCTGCGGGAATAGCACAAGCTGAAGATCCATCGGGATAACATATTTCAATCCCGAGTGAGCTGAGGCCGTGTCCGCAGAAAGCGAAGGATCTTGACGGAGAGACTTACGTACAAAGGAAAAACCGCACGACTTTAAAATCGTTTGGTTTTTCCTTTGTCTTATATACTTTTATCCCAGCCTCTTAGATCTTATCTGTGTGATGTGCTGCGAAGGTCTCGGCAGCAATACAAAGATAGTAAGAAAGTCCAGTTTGCTGATCTTCAAGCATATTTCGATGGAAGTCATCATTTAAAAAGAAGCGACTTTGTTGAGCGAACTGTTCGGGTTGGGTTTCATGACCATGAGAATTCAGAAATTCAATGTGTTTTTTCATTAACCTTTGTACGTGCTCATCATCAAATTTCACCCCTGTTGTTAAAGCTTGTGCCATCGCTTGTATAAAACTTGTGGCCTCTTGTGCTGAAACATTCATTTCTTGGATGTCAATCGTCTTTTCCTCCATAAGATCGACACCATAGTTTTCCTTCAAATAGGCACTTTGCTCTTCTAAGGCTTTCTTCCACTCCTCTTCACTTTGAAATCCCTTGAACATTTGTGATTCGTCCATAATGGCTCCTTTCTCGGTGAACGTGATCGATTCGTTAATAGTCCGCACGAGTTGCTCTGTTCGTCTCATACGCTCAAGCAAGAGTGCTTTTTGCTTGAGTAAAAGCGACAAACGATCAGGTTCACTGTCTAATAATTTTTTGATCTCTTTGAGAGGGAAATCGAGTGCTCGATAAAACAAGATATGCTGCAGACGTTCAAGCTCCTTTCTCCCGTAAAGCCGATAACCAGAATGACTGATTTGCTCTGGAAGCAACAGACCGATTTTATGATAGTGGTGCAAGGTTTTTATCGTCACATTGCCAAGCTTTGAAAGATCTTTTACTGTATAAAGCATGATTTCCCTCCTTGTTTTCCTATGTTATAGCCTCCCCTAAGAGGAGGGTCAAGAGCGTGCGACCATTTTGGGTTATTTTACGTTCATATTCAGTTCATAAAAACATTGTATCTTAAAAGAGTCCACAATATAGAAAAACTCCCATGAAGGTGGGGGTTCTCGTTTCTTAAAAAGCGTTTTAGTGTATGCTTGAGAAAGTGAATTAAATTTAGAGGGATGAGTACCATGACGAAAATATTAATTGTTGATGATGATCCTTATATTCGAGAATTGATTGGTGTTTTCCTACGCCAAGAAGGATTTGATATCCATGAAGCCTCTGATGGAGAAGAAGCGCTGAGTGTTCTTGAATCGATAAAAGTAGATTTAGTCATTCTTGATATTATGATGCCTAATATGGATGGGTGGGAGCTCTGTCAAGAAATTAGAAGGTACTATGATGAAGAACTGCCTCTTCTTATGCTGACAGCCAAGGGGGAAACGAAACAAAAAGTGAAAGGGTTCGACCTAGGCACCGATGATTACATGGTAAAACCTTTTGAACCCATTGAGTTAGTTGCACGGGTAAAGGCCTTGCTCAAAAGATATAAAATTTCCCTTTCTAGAAAAATCCAAATTGGTGATCTCACCTTGAATCAAAAGAGCTACGAGGTCTTCGATGGTGATCAGCCGTTGACGCTTCCACTGAAAGAATTTGAATTGCTTTTTAAATTAGGATCGCAACCCGGTAAAACCTTCTCAAGGGAACAACTCATTGAAGATATCTGGGGGTTCGACTATGAAGGTGATGAACGGACCGTTGATGTTCATATTAAACGGCTAAGGCAGCGTTTAGCTCAACATGAAGAACAGTTTAAAATCGTTACGATTCGCGGGCTTGGATACAGGTTGGAGGTGTATGCATGAAAAAATTTTGGAATATCTTAAAGCATGTTTTAGGGGCTTTAGGGATCATCGGTGCACTCCTTCTTTGTTGGTCACTCGCCTTTCTCGTGGATCACTGGGTGTTTAATCGAATTGCATGGTCACCGCCGCTTTTTATCCATCAATTAATGATTTCAACCTTTGGCTTTATTATCTTTGGTTTTATTATGTTTTGTGTGAGTCGCATCACTCGGATACAAGAAAGGCAAAAAAAGCTATTTGGCTCTATTATTGATGCCATGGAAAATATTGCGCAAGGGAATTTTAATATTGATTTAACCTATCAATTTCCAGGCCAAAATGAAAGGCATCCCTTTAACCATATTGTGAAGACCGTTAAGCACATGGCTGAAGAACTAGGGGAAATGGAGCATATGCGTCAGGAGTTTATCTCCAATGTGTCCCATGAAATTCAATCGCCATTAACGTCTATCAGCGGTTTTGCCCAGGCGCTGCAAAGCGATCATTTATCTGATCAAGAGCGTAAGCATTATCTTGAAATTATAGAAACAGAGAGTAAACGTCTGTCTCAGATGAGTGAAAACCTGTTGAAGCTCACTTCACTTGAAGGAGAGCATGCCCCTTTTGAACCCAAAGCCTATCGTTTGGATCAGCAATTGCGGAGTGTGGTCTTAACTTGTGAACCCCAGTGGCTTAACAAAAAGATTGATATGGAGGTTAATCTAGAGAAGGTGATGATCACGGGCGATGAAGCGCTCTTGAACCAGGTTTGGATCAACCTCATTCATAATAGTATCAAGTTCACACCTGAGCACGGCAAGATATACGTGTCTATAGAACAGACCGAGGAGGAGGTCGCTGTGAAGATTGCTGATACGGGTGTGGGGATGACGAAGGAGACTCAGGCTCGTATCTTTGAAAGATTCTATAAAGCCGACAAATCGAGAAATCGCTCAGTTGGTGGCAATGGGCTAGGTCTTTCGATTGTAAAGAAGATTATCGAGATGCATCATGGGGACATTCAAGTCGAAAGTAGGCCTAATGAAGGCACACAATTTACGGTCAGTTTAGCCAAAAAAACATTGGACAACTAAAGAGAGAAGTGTTGAAAAATCAGGTCACCGGCCTGTTTTTTTTTTTGCGAAGAGAAAGGTTAAAGTCGGTCATTAAATGACATTAAGAAACGGGTCGCTTCCACGAATACTTAAAGAGGTAGGAGGGAAAACGCGCTTTCATTGAAAAAATTCATTAGATTTCTTACCCATTGTTAGAAGGTGGGGAACTTCTTTTAATAATCTTTAAGTTTATTAAGTCATAGAATAATGCCAATACTGGTTAGCAACTTAGAGAGATGGGCCTAGAATTTCAGTGTCTATCTAAGGGGGAGTATCTTTTTGAAGAAACTGATCGTGATAATTGCGGTATGTCTTTTCACTATAGGATTGATCGGATGTTCGAGCCAGAAGTTCTCTCAAAAAGCTAACGGAGCAGCATCACCCAAACAGCACCATGAGGAAGGAGATAAAGGAATAGCTGCTAAAATTAACAAAATGAGTTTGGATGAAAAGTTAGGGCAAATGCTGATGGTAGGTGTTGAAGGAACAACGATGGGAGCCAATGAAAGGATGTTTATACGTGATAAGCATGTTGGTGGAGTCATCTTGTATGGTAAGAATGTCCAAAGTACTGCTCAAACGGTTCAGCTTATTAATCAATTAAAATCTATGAATCAGAATGCGGGCAATCCTTTGCCGCTTTTTATTAGTGTAGATCAAGAAGGAGGGGATGTAGAACGCATGCCAAATACCATCACATCCCTACCTGCAAATGCGAAGGTGGGTCAGTTAGATGATCAAGATTTTTCTAAAGAGATGGGGCAGGTGATAGGTAAGGAATTGCAAGCCTTTGGGTTTAATATGGATTTTGCGCCAGTGCTTGATATTAAGGAATCGGAACAGGCCGCTATCGGTAATCGATCGTTCAGTTCGGATAAAAAGATCGTGAGTCAGTTGGGTGTAGCTACCATGAAGGGCATACAGTCGGAGAAAGTGGTCCCTGTTGTTAAGCATTTCCCAGGCTATGGGAGTGTAACAGTGGATGCTCACGCTGATTTACCGCAGATTAACTATGGATTGAAACGCCTAGAAGCCGAGGATTGGGCGCCTTATAAACAGGCAATCGCGAGTGGAGCCGATGCGGTTATGGTGACCCATCTCATGGTACCGCAGTTAAATGCTAAGTATCCTGCCTCGATGTCTCAGACCATTATGACCGATATGTTAAGAAACAAATTAAAGTTTAAGGGTGTTGTGATTACAGATGATATGACGATGGGAGCTATTGAAAAACATTATCCTGTTGACGAGGCGGCAATAAGATCAATAAAGGCAGGTGCTGATATTGTTCTTATCGCTTATCATAAGAATGAACAACTTGGGGCGCTAAACGCGCTAAAAAAAGCTGTTCATGACGGAGATATTTCAATGAAACGTATTGATGAAAGCGTGGCTAGAATCATGATGTTAAAGCAGAAATATAAGCTATCTAATGAGCCCCGTCCTCAGGTAAATATCGATGCGCTTAATCAATCTATACAAACTGTTTTAAACGGGAAGCGCGAGAAAAGTGAGTGAATCTAACATGCTTTATATCTCTTATTTCTTCAAGAGCAGCCTCTATTTTTCCAATCATTGGGGTGTAATGAATGTTAGAGGGGAATAATACAATAACAGGGTAGAGTCTGTGAGATAATCAAACGCTGTTTTGGGAGTGTCCTTAAAAATTTATGGGGGTAGCATCATTCTTCGTGAAAAGTGAGACTCAATCAGCAGAGAGCATTCTGCTGAAGAGTAGTTGATCAGAATCGGGCATCATTGGGTAGGGAGTCTTCTTCTTATGATGCGAGATAAAGGAAGTGTGATCCATGTTTAAAAAATATTTGACTCTCATAAAGATAGGGATCGTTGGTTTCCTAAATCTAGGCATTGATTTTTTTGTATTTACTTTCTTGTCTTATTGTGGTTTTCCATATTTAGCGGCACAGAGTCTGTCTTATTGTTGTGGGCTGGTGAATAGCTATGCCTTGAATCGAATGTGGGCCATTCAAGTGAAAAAAAGCCAAAGTGAATTCATAAAATTTACAGGAGTAAACTTAATCACTTTGGTTTTTGCTTCAGGTCTCTTATTCTTTTTCTTCCAAGTCACGGGTTGGCCCTTATTTTTAAGTAAACTTGTTGCCACCTCAATCGGAGCGATTATAAATTATATTGGAGCCCATTTTTTTGTCTTCCAAGTTACCGAAATGGAAAGAGAAAATATGTGAACTACTCTACAGTTAAACTTTTGGCGAGGTTACGGGGTCTATCGACATCGTAACCTCGCACTGTTCCGGCATAATAAGCGAGTAATTGTAAAGGGATAGCTGCTAAGATCGGCATGAGAAACGGGTGTGCCTCTGGGATGTAGAGCACTTCATCAACAACGTCACTGACATCACTGTCCCCTGTGGTGGTGATACCAACAACAAAGGCATCCCGGGCTTTGAGTTCCCTAATATTACTGATTGTTTTCTCACGAAGTTTCTCCTGTGTGGCTAGGGCGATGACCGGTACTCCAGGTGTAATTAAGGCCATGGTACCATGCTTCATTTCCCCTGCTGCATAGGCATCGGCGTGTAAATAAGCCACTTCTTGTAACTTCAGTGCCCCCTCGAGTGCGAGAACATAGTCTAAACCTCTTCCAATTAAGAAGAGATGGTCCTGATCATTGGTCACTTGAGCAAATTGATCGATGGCGTCTTGAGTCATAATTAAGGATTTCTCAATATCCTCTGGCAGTTGGTGTAAGGCATTTAAGAGATCAGGTATGAGTGCCATACCTGGGCCGTTTGTTTTTTCTGTAAGCGCAATAGCGAGTAACATTAATGCACTAATTTGTGAGGTGTACGCCTTAGTGGCTGCTACCGCGAGTTCGGGACCAGCGCTTGTAAACAGCGTATAATCTGCCTTTCTTGCGATGTTTCTCCTCTTATTATTAGTAATAGCAATCGTTGGACAACCACAGCGTTTCGCCTCTTTTAATGCAGACAAAGTATCTGCAGTCTCTCCCGATTGACTTAAAACAATAACAAGATTACCTGGACCGAGGCTACCATGCTCACAGCTAAATTCAGAGGATATCGAGACCTCAACAGGAATGTCAAGCATTGTATCTAGAAGCTTTTTTCCGATGATCCCTGAATGATAAGAAGTCCCGCTGCCAACAATATCGATCTTACGAATCCGATGAACATCAAGCTCAGCGAAGAAAGCATCAAGTTCGGGAAGGATAACGCCTTCTGAGGTTAATCGTCCGTCTAATGTGCGCTTAATCGCTTTGGGCTGTTCCATAATTTCCTTTAACATGTAATGTTCATGATCTTGAAGGTGTATCGCTTCTTTAGACATTTCTATAAAGACCTTCTTAGGTTCAAGAAGCTCACCAAGGAGTGTCTTTACTTTTGTTCCATCCGGCGTTAGGATCGCCATTTCACCGTTTTTGATCGGATGGATTTCCCTTGTGTATGTAAGCAAGGCTGGAATGTCTGAAGATAAAAAGGCTTCATGTTTACCAAATCCAAGAATCAGTGGGTTCTCTTGAGAAATAGCGATGATGGTATTAGGCTCTGAGTGAGACATGATGGCAAGCGCAAAAGCCCCCTTTAATAAAGGAATCACTTTTTGAACTGTTTCCTCAAAGTTCCCTGTATTGTAATGGGAGAGTAAATGGGGGATGACCTCCGTATCTGTTTCCGTAACAAAAACATGACCTTCAGAAGTTAACATCCTTTTCAGCTGATGATCATTTTCAATAATTCCGTTATGGACAACAAAGAATTGATTTTTGTCGTCGCTCAATGGATGAGAATTAAGTGCGGAAGGAGTTCCGTGAGAAGCCCAGCGGGTATGACCAATGCCGAGTGTTCCTTTTGCTATCGGTTCAAGGATCAGTGAGGCTTCTAAATCCTCTATGCGTCCCATCTCTTTTCGAACCTCAATACGCTGATGATTAGAAATGGCGAGTCCTGCTGAATCATATCCACGATAATCGAGCTGTTTTAAGCAGTCTAATAAAATGGGCTGAGCCGGTTGCTTGCCAATGTATCCAACAATACCACTCATCCTCTTCACCTCACATTCCATGTTAATTGATGATCAATACATCATGTTCATCTCTATTCAAAAATACAGCATTAAATTTTCAGAAAATAACTATATAAAGTGAGTATACCACGGACAAGTATCAATGGGGTATTGATGTCAATATATTGATAGTTTAAGGTAAAAAACTTAGTAAATCTATAGGGAATTGTGGTTATTTGTTGTTATTCTGGTTGATTACTTATAGGGAGGTATAAAGTTGACAAATATATCTTAAAGATATATTTTATTGATATATCTTTAAGATATATTATGAGGAAGTGGGAAAAATGTATGAACTCTATATTCTCGGGGAGTTAATGGATCGCCCTTACCATGGCTATTTATTGCAAATGATAATTAATCGTGTCGTTGGGCCGATAAGAAAGATAAGTTGGGGGGTCCTTTACCCGCTGATTCATGAACTGGAAGAGGATCATCTTATAGAGGAAGTAGAGGTAACTACTGAAGGAAAGGGAAGAAAGAAAAAAACCTATCAAATTACTCCACTGGGTAAAGAACGATTTTATCGCTTAATGGAAGAACCGATTGAATATAAATCGGATTATGAAGTGCATTTTTATATAAAGGTGAGCAATATTGACCATGTGACTCGTGATGTAGCCTTAGTCATTTATCATCATTATAAGGATTATCTTCGCTATCTCCGGCGTCACATTGAAGAATTAAAAGCACATGTTGAGGGTGAAGATAATATCCCTAAGAATGAAGTCCCGAATATTTTAAGTGTACTTGAGCATCGCCTACTCCAAAATCAAGTGAGTGAAGAGTGGGTACTTAAAAAAATTGAAGAACTTAAGGAGAATGGATAAGAAGATGACAGTGAATCAACAGGGACAAGCTAAAGTTGAACGCAAATGGTGGGCTTTAGGAGCTGT
Organism: Pullulanibacillus pueri; assembly: GCF_014639255.1. GTDB lineage: Bacteria > Bacillota > Bacilli > Bacillales > Sporolactobacillaceae > Pullulanibacillus > Pullulanibacillus pueri. The sequence goes on along the minus strand of NZ_BMFV01000005.1, from coordinate 52,189 downwards.
TTGCTTTGGACTATTTATGGCATTATTGGATGTCACAATTGTGAATGTCGCATTGCCGGCCATTCAGGCAGATTTACATACTAATTTTTCAAGTTTAGAATGGGTGATTAGTGCCTATACTTTAGTGTTTGCGGTAGCGCTAGTGACCGTGAGTCGACTAGGAGACATCTTTGGACGGAAGACATTATTTATATTAGGTCTCTCCGTTTTTACCATTGGGTCATTACTATGCGCGTTGTCTAGCGATATCACTATTGCGGGTTTATCTCATATCGCGACACTCAATATTTCTCGTGGGATTCAAGGATTAGGAGCTTCAGCCATGATGCCATTATCCTTAGCAATTATTTCTGCGACTTTTCAAGGGAAACAAAGAGGGATGGCCATTGGTATATGGGGAGGCATCAGTGGTTTGGCTACAGCCATTGGTCCACTAGTCGGTGGAATTCTTGTTGATAAAATTAATTGGCAATCGATTTTTTATCTCAATGTTCCTATCGGTGTGATAGGTGTCTTACTATCTTTATGGGCAATTTCTCAGTCAAAGGATGAATCAGCCGGTAAGAAGGTCGATGTTTTTGGACTTCTGACGTTTACTATTTTTATGTTCTGCCTTGTTTTTGGTTTGATCAAGGTGAATGATGCAAATTTGAGTTGGTCGTCTCCTGAAATACTAGGACTGTGGGCAGTGGGGGCCGTGGCTATTATTGTGTTTATTATCGGTGAACTGAAGTTGAAAAATCCTATGGTCGACCCACGTTTATTTAAAACACCAAGCTTTACTGGAGCGGCAGTGGCGGCTTTTTGTTTAAGTGCCGGGATGTACGCTTTACTGTTTTATCTTTCCCTTTACTTTCAGAATTTCCTAGGATTTGATGCTTTAGAGACCGGCCTGCGTTTTATAACCTTTAGTGCGCTCTCCTTTTTAATGGGGCCGATTGCTGGGGCATTAATGGGAAAAGCCAATCCAAAATGGTTGATTGTCATTGCATTAATTCTTATGGCCATTGGGGTCTGGTTGATGTCAGGTGTATCACCAACGGATCAAGCGGCAGATTGGATTGCTTTGCTTCCAGGTTTTATCATTGCTGGCATTGGAAATGGATTGATTAATCCCCCGATCTCAAATCTAGCGATTGGAACGGTGGAGCCCCGACGAGCAGGGATGGCTTCGGGTGTTAATAATGTGGCACGACAAATCGGTATCGCTTTTGGTACGGCTTTCTTTGGAGCTGTTTTAGCCAATCATTATACCACCTTGATCACGGATAAAATTAATGCTTTACAAGCGTCACAATTGACCTCAAAGGTGAAAGAATCGATGATCAATGGTATCGGTCAGGCGGGTCCGATTGCTGGGAGTACTGGACTGACAGGTTCGGGTGACGGAAATGCTTTTCAGAATAATCCACTGTTCCCTACGATTAAGGAGATAGCCCGTTCTTCATTCGTCGAAGGGACAAGCGATATTATAAAAATTGCGGCTGTTATTCTCGCCATTGGAGCCGTTTCTTGTCTCTTTCTAATTCGTAACAAGGATATGAAACATTAATAGAGTGAGACCAACACCCTTCACATTAATAGTGGAGGGTGTTTTTTGCAGCTTTTTCTGACTCTATTAACATATTGAGGGATAACGACAATTTAAAAGAATTTTAAAAAGGTCACCAGCTTGTGAGAGTGGCACTTCTTTTGTTAGTCAGCGACTTCACTTGTGCGGGCGCAATGCCCATTTGTTAATCAACTCACCCCTTTTGTTTGGCGACGGCATTCTTTTGTGAATCTGCAAGAAAATAGGTATCAAGGAAAAGGCATGTGACCCATTTTGAAAACACTTCAGGCACCGGATGCGTTTGGTAAAAAAGACCTACTAATATAGGTCTTTTGGTTTAGTCCAAAAATATAATAATTAAAAATTTATAGTATAAAAGTTGCGTTTGTTTATAAGTATATTGACCTTATCTACAGTCTTTTCTAAACTTTGTTTGTTCATATTTTCTTTTTAGTCTAGAAAATAAAGAAAATGACTTCAGGTATAAATAATCAAAGGATTCATACTATATCAAAATATGTATACCTTCTTTTGGTTATATGAGCCTCTTTGGAAGTGGTTTGGGAACCAATACATAGTTCTTTGATGTGGTGAGGGGGGAGAAATGGATGAAGAAGCTCAAATTAATGATGGCTGACACAGATGCAGACTATATGGAATCAGTCGCTGTCTATTTACGTTCATCCCATGAGGGCGTGAAATTTGATGTGAAGCTATTCTCAACATCTGAAAATGTCTCACATTATTTATCAAACCATGAACAAATAGATATTCTGCTTATTGCTCCAGAGTTACTTACTCAAGAGCTACCGATTCAGCATGTCGGGCTTGTGCTCATGCTTGAGGATGAACGTATTGCTCGCTATGATTCAACGTTTATCAGGATTTTTAAATACCAGCCTCTTAATAAGCTCATTTCTGATATTCTATCTCATTACTATGATGAGAATGGAAAGATCCAAAGCTTTCATTACGAAATGGGTAGGACGAAGGTATTATCCATGTATTCAGCGTCAGGTGGGGTAGGAAAGACCACGCTAGCTATAAGCCTAGCAAGACAGTTAGCGTTGGCAGATAAGAAAGTTTTTTACCTCAATTTAGAATTGATTAATTCCACATCACTGTATCTCACTTCATTAGATGACCAGCCTTCAACCCAAATTTTGTACCATGTAAAAACGAGTAAAGATCAGCTTGTTTCTAAAATTGAGTCCTTAAAAAAATATAGTGCGGACATGAAAGTCGAGTATTTCGATCTAGCTATAAATCCTGAAGAAATGTTAGATCTCACTGAAGAGGATGTGAATACACTTGTCTCTGGATTATTAGAAACGAAACATTATGACTTTATCATCATTGATGGTGATGATTCCCTAGATCCAAGAATGCAAGCGGCCTTGAATGTCAGCGACTTTATTCTTTGGGTGCTGAATAACGAAAGACAAAGCTTCTTTAAAACCGAGGAGCTGATGAAACAAGGTAAAGTTTTTTTTGAAAAGGAAGCGGAGTTAGGGGAAAAATTATTATTTATTTTAAATCAGTTTACGGGAACGCTTGCTGAGGAATTTAAGATAGCATCCCTCCCGATTAAAGAATATACACCGTTCATTCCTGAATGGAAGCAGTTAAGAAGTGGGACACAGTTATTATCAACGCCCTTATTTTCAGAGGACTTTCTTCATCACTTAGGTGTACAGACAACAGCGCAAGGTGGCGTATTTTATGGTCAGTGATCAAGTGGTTCATGAGTTAATTGAGCGATTACGAGAAACATTGGATTTTATGCATTCAACAACGAATGAAGAGCTTTTAGAATACGTGGAGGGCACTGTTTTTGAGTACGCCAAGGAACAGCCTGTTACATCTTCTGAGATAAAAGAACTCGTCGATAGAATCTACCATGCCTTACGGGGATTAGATGTTCTTCAGCCTTTAATCGATGATCCTACGATAACGGAAATTATGGTCAATCATCATGAAGAAATTTTTATAGAGCGGCATGGGGAAACCGTTCAAGTGCCGGTCCGTTTTGAAAGTCAACAAAAGCTGGAGGATATTATTCAAGCCATTGTTTCCAAGGTCAATCGAGTCGTTAATGAGTCCTCGCCAATAGTGGATGCCCGCTTACAAGATGGTTCGCGGGTCAACGTGGTTCTCCCTCCAATTTCACTCAAAGGACCCACGATGACAATACGTAAATTTCCAGATAAACCTCTAACCGTTGAGAATCTCATACAGTTCCAGTCAATTTCAGAGGAAGCGGCGGACTTTTTAAAACAATTGGTTATCGCCAAATACAACATTTTTATTGGTGGCGGGACAGGATCAGGGAAAACAACCTTTCTTAATGTGCTTTCAAACTTTATTCCTAAACATGAAAGAATCATTACCATTGAGGACTCTGCTGAGCTGCAATTAAGAAGTGTGCCTAACCTTGTCAGTATGGAGACGAGAAATGCAAATACGGAGGGCCGTGGAGAGGTGACGATTAGGGAATTGATTAAAACCTCATTGCGGATGCGTCCGGATCGTATTATTGTTGGCGAGGTTCGTGGGGCTGAAACATTGGATATGTTACAGGCGATGAATACCGGCCATGATGGTTCATTATCCACAGGTCATGCCAATTCCGTTGAAGATATGTTAAGCAGGCTTGAGACGATGGTGCTTAGTGGTGCTCAGCTACCGGTAGAAGTGATTCGCAAGCAAATGAGTTCGGCCTTAGATATTATGGTCCACCTCATGAGAATGCGTGACTATTCAAGAAAGGTGATTGCTATTAGTGAGGTTCTTTCTGTAAGAGATGGAGATATTGAATTAAATCCACTTTTTGAGTTCGTTGAGGAAGGGGAAGGGCCGGATGGTCAAGTCTTAGGATCTCTTCAAAGAACGGGAAATCCTTTGAAAAATACCTTTAAATTGAAAATGGCTGGTCTCGGAGTCCCCTCATAACCATATTTTTAAAAGCGGTGATAAAAAATGGTAACAAATATTATATTAGGGGTTATCCTCGTAGGACTTATAAGTGCTTTATTCTTTTCGATTAGCCGACGTAAAAAACGTGAAGGGATCCCTAAGGAACAACCAGAGATAAATGTAGAAAAGGAGAAGGTACACTCCTCGGCCCTTTCAGAAAGAATGAAAAAATATACGCATACGCTTCAGAAGCCTAAGGGAAGAAGTCATTTAACCTACTATGCAGAGTACGACATGAAGCCTCTTGAATATGGCCTTTATGCAACCTTAGCAGGTATTTTCTTATTCTTTGTTGGTTATCTCTTTTATTCTACGATTATTGTGGCCTGCGGCTTTGCCCTACTCGGTTTATTTTATCCGAAAATGCGGAAGAAGGCCCTTTTGGAGAAACGAAAGGAACAGCTTCGAATGCAATTTAAGGAGGCCATTTCTTCATTGTCTTCCTCACTGGCTGCGGGACGTTCAACAGAGAATAGTTTCCGAGAGGTTCTAGCTGATCTCAGTCTCCTCTATCCGGACCCAAACACTTATATTATTCGTGAGTTTCAGATTATTAATAGCCGTGTCGAGAATGGAGAGCCGATTGAACGCGCGTTAGAAGATTTTGCTCGGCGGTCTGATATTGAAGATATTCAGAATTTTTCTGATGTTTTTATTACGTGTAAAAGAACAGGCGGAGATCTTGTCATGGTTATTCGTCGAACGACAGATATCATTACAGAAAAGTTAGATATTCAACAGGAAGTCTCAGTGATGATTGCCCAAAAGCGATTCGAATCTAAAGTATTAAGTATTATTCCTATATTTGTGATCTTGCTTTTGAAATATAGTTCGGGAGGGTATATGGATCCATTGTATGACTGGGGATCTTTAGGGCCTTTTGTGATGACCGTGTGTCTCTTTATTTTAGGTTTATCCTACTGGTTAGGACAAAAGATCATGAAAATTAAGGTGTAGATGCTAATGGTTTTTTATGGGATATTTTCAATCCTGCTTATCGTTATGTACTTCATTTTATCAATGAAGGCTAAAAAAACGTATGCCATGTTTGTAGAAAGATATAAGAGCGGTTCTTCCCTTGTTTTTATGGCGCCGGTTTCTCTTTATATTATCGATCGTTTGAATATTATCGATCGTTTATATAGCCGTATCTCGTTTGTTCAACGAACGATGATCAGTTTGTATGGTAGTCGGGATGCGCTGCAATACACGAAGATGTTTTTAGCCCAGCTCATTTCAACTGTTCTCATTTGTTTATTGGGGAGCTCCGTGTTTGCTTTGCTGTCACAAGGGGATACCACCATTTTTATCGCCGGCTGTATTATTACGGTGATGGTGCCGGTGGTCATGTTTAAGCGCATTATTAATATGGAAAATGAGCGCCGGAACGCGATTGTGACCGAGTTGCCAGAGGTTGTTAATAAAATCGTTCTTTTGATTAATGCTGGGGAAACCGTTCAGCAGGCACTGATTCGATGTGTGGCAACAAAGCAGGCTGAGGACGGGCCACTCTATAAAGATCTTAGGGAAGCTGTCAATAAGCTCACGAGTAATGAACCCTTTCATTCAGTGATGAATGAGTTGAGTAAAAATTGTGGGATCCAGGAGGTCTCCATTTTTACTACGACCATTTTATTGAATTATCGAAAGGGTGGCCATGACCTCGTTTTAGCGTTAAGAGAGCTTTCGCACGAGCTTTGGGAAAAGCGAAAATCGATCTCAAAGACCAAGGGCGAGGAAGCCTCATCTAAACTTGTGTTTCCGCTCGTTTTGATTTTTGTCGCTGTAATGATTATTGTTGGTTATCCCGCTTTATCATTGCTGTAATAGAGAATTGATTGGGCTATTTATCCTGGTGCAACCGTCTGTAAGATTTCGACTTCAAAACATGAAGTGATACAAAGCGGTTTAAGTGGGAGTAGCGGGTGCTAACACCCCCCGATGGGTTCAACTCATAATCAGTAGAGGAAAGCCAAAAACCTCCACTGATTGAAGTTTCACTTTATTTATAAAAACAGGAGAGTGAGAGATGTGAAAGCATTGACATTATGGATGAAACACTTTTGGGAAGATGAAGAGGGATTACAAACCCTTGAAATTATGCTTATTATTGCGGTGATCGTGGTCATTGCCTTAATGTTCCGTGACAAAATTACTTCATGGATTCAGAAGCTATTTGATGTAGGAGATAAAAATATTGACCAGTTTGGCACTGGCGGTGGTGGGGAGTAAGGGATACTGACAGACTTGGAAAGGGGGGCATGGTTGAATGGTCGCGTTCTTAAATCAACTTCGAAAAAAAGAATCGGGAAGCTTCACAATTGAGGCCTCCCTCCTTTTTCCTATTTTATTAATCCTTACGATTTGTTTATTGCTTTTAAGTATTGTGGTCTATCAGAAGGCAGTGCTCCAGCAACGCGCAGGATTAATTGCCAATCGTGTCGCTTATGTTTGGAATAATAGTCAAAAAAATATAGATGGAGATTTTCGAACGTATACAACCGATGATCGTGGGGATGGTTTGTATTGGCGTATGGCGGATGATCAATTTTTATCGCAATTCGGCATTTCTATATTTAGTGGTCATCATTCTGAGGTTACCATTGGCAGCTCAGGAGGGGGATTGATTGGAAAGAAGCTTGGGAAAGCCTCCAAGGCACTTTTACCCCCGGGGTCAACCGGTACCATCTCTTATAATAATAGTGTATTCTCACGTGACATTACCGTTAAGTTAGAAGAACCACTCCACTTTCCAGGTTCGGCCAAAAAACTCTTTGGTATTGATTTTGTTCGGGCAAATTCCAGTGCTTCGGTGACAGAGCCTACAGAATTCATTCGGACCACAGATTTATTAATAACTTACTTTAAGGAATTACAAGAGAACTTTAATTTAATTGACCGATTTAGAAAGAAAAAGTGAGTTTTGATTTTGCGGCCCATGGGTACGGAGGGGTGGAATGAAAGGGATAAAAAAGTTTTTTGTTAACGACCAGGGTGCAGTTTCTGTTTATTTAATTATTATTACGCTATTATTCTTTATTTTTAATGCCGTTCTCATTGATTTTGCTCGCGTGCTTGTCGCGCAGAAAAAGGTGGATACGGCAGCAAGGGCGGCTGCCCGTTCAACAATGGCTTCTTTCGACTCAGGGGTAAGAAAGTACGGCTTGTTTGTTATGGATGGTGATCCCCAACAAGACTTTCAAACTCTATTTGAAGAGAATTTAAATGTTAATGAAGGGCGCTTTTATCATTTCGCAAGCCCTAGGCCAGAAAAAAGTAGTGTCATAGAGGAAAAAAATTACACATTATTAAATGAGAGTACCCAAAAAAATCAGATTTTGGAAGAAATGAAGTACCGCGCTCCCATTGAGTTTATCAAGGAAATTGTTGACCAATTTACCCAAGTCTCAGAAGGGGTTGAATCGGCATCGGAATTTGCCCATGCCGCCTCAGAGATAGAGCAAGATGTCAAGGATCGAACAAAAAAGATGGATGAAGTGGAAGAGCATTTAAAAACTGCCAAAAAGGAATTGGGCAAAGCGAATGGGCTACTTTCCGATAAACCCTCGGGTAGTGATTATCCAGAGGTGAAAAATTTGGCAGATATTATTGAGAAATATCCGACCTTTAATTCAGGGGATGATAAGGATAAGGATGCTGAATATGTTGATAAATCAACGGTGCTGCTAGGTAAATTAAAGGTTGCCTATGATAAGAGCAATCAAGAGCTTGACGATGCATTAACAGCACTAGAACAAGTGAAAAAAATCAATAAAAAAATAAAAGATAAATTAAAAAGTACCCACTCCGCTAATGAGGATAATTACGGTGGCGTAACAGAGGCCATTCCCGATAATGCCACAGGCTCAACGGGAAGTGATGCCAGTCAAATTGATAGTTTAACAGAGGATCTAAATAACTATGTTTATGGTGATGATTTCTTCACGGAGTTGAAAACGAAGATTCAAAACGCTAAGGATGCGATAGGCACACGAGAAGATCAGAAAAGCCTGGCTGGTGCTTATACACTATTATTAGCCTTTATAAGTGTCCAGCATGATTCTGATGATCAATTAAGTGTTCTTAGCCAAGCGATGAAAAGATACTTTAAAAACGCCGATCAGGCTATTGGTGAGGCCATCAGCTATCTGCAATCGAACAGAAAGGTACCAAAGGGTGGAGACGAGGAAAAACAGCAAGAGGAAGCAGAAGATGAGGCTAAGGACAAGATGGATGAGGGCAAAGAGACTCTCGATAAGCTTGTCAAAGGCGCTGATTTGGCGAATGATCGATACATCTATGATGCACTGCAAGGGTTATTGAAAAAATATGACGCCGCTGATGATGAGATTCATCCACAAATTGATCTCGATGACCCTGAAGATTCGGCAAATGATATTTTATCTATGGTGGATAAATTATTCGGGGTTTTAGGAGATGTCTTAAAGGCAGGCAGAGATCGTGCTTATATTAATGAGTATATTTTAACACACTTTGTAAGTTCAAAACCGTTCTCGCCATCAGATGCTGAGAGTTATTTATTTGAAAATAAACAGGTGGAGTATATCTTATATGGCATCAATAAGCCAGGGGCAAATTATGCTGCAGCCTACACTGAATTATTTGCTCTGAGATACGCTTTGAACTTTGTTTATGCCCTTACTCAAACGAAATTCCCCTTCCCATTAGTGACTTTTATTGTTGCCGCTGGAGAGGCGTTTATTTATACAGTTGATGATATGACGAAGCTCGTTGGGAATAAACCCCAGAGTGTTCCGGTTTATCGGAGGCTGAGGGGGGTTGAGTTTGATTATAAGGATTATTTAAGACTGTTCCTCTTTATGCATCCAGGTGAAGACAATCGCTTAAGAAGATCATTGGCAGTCGTGGAGGAAGAGACGGGCACAGATATTTCAAAAGCACCGACTTATATCGGAGGAGAGGCGAAGGCTTCTGTTGATCTATGGTTCTTACCTACCGCGATGAAACTTATTAGCGATGTAGGGGCTATTAGTGGCGATGTAAGAGGGGGACGCTATTATATTACTTCTAAGGTTGCTTATTCCTATTAAACAAATTGGAGTGAAGACGATGAAACTAAACATATTGAAAGTGACACTAGGCATTCTCCTATGTCTAAGCGTGCTAATGGCGTGTTCTGATCAAGGAAATTCTGATCAGAGTAGTGGGAAAAATGATCCATCAGCAACAGGACAAAACAATGATAATAATGAAGGGCAGTCAGAGGCGGATAACAAGGATGATGGGCAACAGAGTAAGCTTCAAATCGGTGATACGGGGACAGTGAAAATCGAGTATCAAGGGACTTTCAAAGTCACACTCGAATCAGTCGAGCAAAAAGAAAAAATAGGGAGTGAAAATCCCAATAATGATGTGTTTCTCGTCGCCAAAGTAAAGGTTGAGAATGTTGGTAAGGAGGCTATGGATCTTGAGGATTTAACCGGTTTTGTCGATCTATTAGACCTTGGGAAAAACGGTGGAAGTGCACCAGATTATGCTAACCAAATACAAGGTGTTCAAGATCCACTGAGTAATAAAGGGCAACTTCAACCAGGGAAAACTGCTGAAGGTGACATGGTCTTTGATACTTGGAATACCGATAACTATCAATTTGTTTTTGGACACGCGAATTCGCAAGTCAGTAAGACAATATGGGCGTTTACAAAGGATGAATTGAAATAGGATGTTGTAGGAGAGGATGGAAGCTTTGAAGTTAAAACTACTATTGGCCTTAATTTTATCCGCAGGGACATTAATAGCTTGTAGTCATAATGAGGATAAGTCGGTAAATAAAAATGAGAATACGGCCGTTGACTCTGCCAATAAAGTAAACAGTGGTAATACTGATGAGGCAAATACACAAGAGGATAATCCTGAGAAAGCAGAAACGGATTCAAAAGAAGATCCTGAAGCTAATAATAAAATGGGCCTGTCGATTGGTGACTCAGCTGTTTATAAACATATTATTGGTACCTATAAAGTGACTTTAGAATCGGCAAAGCTCCTCGAACAATTGGGTGATGAAAAACCTTTTAATGATATTTTTGTTAAGATGCAAATCAAAATTACGAATGTAGGTAAAACCAAGTTTACAGTTGCAGATATATTTGATCCTGTCCTATTTGCAGGGGACCTACAGCCAAATGAAGATCAAGATAATGATAATGGCGTACCCAATATTGCTTATGGACTGGGTCAAAAAGATGACTTGATGAATGATGGGACAAATCTTGAACCAGGGGAATCGACAGAAGGCGTCCTTGCTTTTGATACCTATACTAATACCTTTTATACACTTGGATTTTTTAACGATTATGAGGAATTAGAAGGGAAGGCCTCCTGGAAGGTCACAAAAGAGGAAATGGAATAATGAACGGATTGAACTTGTGAAATGAGGTGCACAAGTTGTTAAGGTTTTTAAAAGATAAAAGGGGAAGCATGACCCTTGAAGCCGCTTTGATTGTGCCTATCTTTTTCCTATTTGTTATCTTCTTAATCATGTTAATTCGCATTTCGGTTGCACAGATGGCCCTTGATCGCTCTGTCTCTGAAACGGCTGAAGTCATTGCTACCCATGCCTATCCGGCAGGGTTAGCTGCCAGTGCAGCTGAAGGGAAAATTGATGATTTCATTCAAGAAAAATCAATGGGAACGGTGGATTTAGATAAGGCGAAGGCATTGCTTGATAAGGGATTGCAAAATTTAGGCATTAATATTGGAGATTCACTTAATGGTCTATCAGCATCAGCACTCAATCCTATTGTCCAAAAGCAATTTAAAGACACCATAGGCGACTTTTTTGATTCTCACGATGTTAAGGTCATTAAAGCCGATGGTCTTACAAGCCTTACAGCAGGAAGCGACGCTCATATTGATATTGTGGCACAGTACACTATGGATATGTTTGTCCCTTTTGTAAATAAGAGTATCATTTTAAAAAGTCGCGCTTATGAGAAGCTTTGGGTGGGGTCATAGAAAGGTGGAAAACAATTGACATTGGACGTCAGTGACTATCTATTATTTCTTTTTATTATTATTGCGTTTATTTGGGATGTGAAATATAAAAAACTGCCGAATCTCTTAACCTTTGGAGGCATGGCGATAGCCTTGGTCATTCACCTTATCTTTGATCACTTGGAGGGTTTCCTCGCTTCAAGCTTAGGGCTCTTGGTTGGCGGTGGCGTGATGTTGATCCTTTACTTCTTCCGAGCCGTAGGTGCAGGTGATGTGAAGTTATTTGCTGCAATAGGGGCTTTTACAGGCATACAGCTTGCTTTGTATTCGATGATGTATTCCATTATTTATGCCGGGATTATTGGACTGATTATTCTATTATGTACGCGTCAATTTATGATTAGAATGATGAACGGCCTCCTTGAGGTTTTAAATAGTGTCACCTCCCGTAGTTTTAAAGCATTAGAAGAGTATAAAAGAAAAGAAAGCTTACGATTTCCGTTTATGTATGCAGTGCTACCTGCTATTGTCACCACTTATTATTATTTTATTTGATCTAAAGGGGGTAAAGAAGGTGAAAACAGAGCTCTATGGCTTTCAATATGATTTTATCCAAAATAACGGGCACTCTATTGTTTTTACGGAAAGGCAGGGAAAGCCTTTAAAGGTTGAGGATATTAATAGCTTACAAAGAAAAATGATTGAGTCAAATACCATCCCACATCTTTTACCTTTAGAAGTCGAAGAAATCGATTTTCGAGTGCGTGTCTATTACAATCTCACCGCGAAGAGAATGCTGACGCCTTACTTAAAAGAAAAGTCACTATCTATGAATGAGTACTATACACTATTCCTCACGATCATTTCGACGCTTGAGGATAGCCGGCTCTATATGCTAAGTGACCAACAGTACGTTTTAAAAGAAGACTTTATTTTTATCGGTAAAAACGTCCAGGATCTCTATTTAACTTATTTACCTTTTAACGACATTGAAGGCAAGAATGAAAGCTTAGAAGATGTAAAGGCCTTACTTCTTAATATTGCCGGTGAGGTTCAAGGCTTAATGGGAGGTGCCTTTAAACATGTGCTTCACTATATCAAGGATCCCAATTTCAACTTATCCGGTCTAAAAGCGCTTATTATGAAATTACAAGCGGCACAAACGCAGCCCCATGCGATGTATGCGGGAAGTGAAATGGCATCAGCGCTTTATACTCATGGTCACTCGGAAAGTGCCCCAGCTTTTAATGGCGAGCATCAACGAAGTTCTTCCGCCTCCCAGCAAGCAGAGGCTTCGTCGTCTCAGTCTAACAAACAGGAGAAAGCGACACTGAAAGGGGCATTACCTCCGTTAACCTCACGTGAACGCACGTCCTCAATTTTAATGGTCGTTTTATCATTGGCCATTCTCTGGAAGCTTTATGATGCCTTTACTGTCCCGACAATGCTGTATATATGTAGCGGTTTAAGTGGTGTTGTCATCATTCTCTGGCTGATGTATTGGAAGGTCTGGAGGCCTGGAGTAAAACGGCAAGAGGGGCGTGAAGATGTTCCCCGACCGAAGGGAATAAGTGCCGGAAACGTACCAGGTAGGGAGCCGTTATTTGCAGAAGGAGTGGCTTACTCGCCTTATTCTCAACCACCGATCACCGATTTTCAGATGAGCCCTGCCTTTGCTGAACATAACAGTACCTCTTCCCCTTTATCAAAGGATGATACGGTGATGCTGGGGGATGCTTCAGAGGTCCTCACAGAGAGTCGTGAGCAGAAAACACCATCTACTATACGGCCCTTCTTAGAAGTTATAAGAGAGGGTAATCAGAAAGAGAAAGTGAAGCTTGATACGGATCACTTTGTCATTGGCCGAAATGCTGAAGCGGTCCAATATGTTGAAAATAGCATTGGGGTTTCCCGTGCTCATATTGAATTTGTTCATTTGGATGGGACTTATGGGGTAAAGGACTTAGGTTCAAAGAATGGCACACAATTGAATGAAGAGCAATTGGTCCCTTATAAGTTATATGCTTTAAAGGATCAAGATAAGGTCTTTATTGGCAAAGTTGAGTACATTTTTAGGATGGGGACTTGATCATGCACGGACAGGAAACCCTTTGGCAATTTGGTGTGGCATCTGAAACAGGGCCTAAGAAAAAAAGAAACGAGGATCGAGCACTTGTGAGGCTTGAACATGATCATCAGGGCCATGAAATAGTGATGGCAGTTGTTGCGGATGGAATGGGTGGCTATCAAATCGGTGACGTGGCCAGTCATTTAGCTATTGAAAAGGTCAATGACTGGTGGGAGCTCAAGATAAAAAGACTTTTAAAACGACGCTTCCCAAAGGATAAGCTTGTGAAAGCGTTGAACCAACTCTTTTTAGACATTAATGACGCCTTAATAACAATCGGGGAGGAGGAAGGCATAAAACTAGGGACGACGCTTTCCGTTATATTGTTATATAAAGGTGAATTTATTTTAAGCCATGTGGGTGACAGCCGCATTTATCAGCATAAAGGGAGTTCCATTGGTTTTCAAAATTTTTTCCGGAAACAGGCGGAGCTTCAGGGTTATAAAGGTATGGGTCAGGAAACAGAGGTTTTGGAAAGAGAGGCACACTTTGATCAGTTAACGGAGGATCATTCCTGGGTTAATACTCAGGTCAAAGCGGGACGACTGACAAAGGAAGAAGCGCGAACCCATGAGAAAAGAAATGTTCTGTTACAAAGCTTAGGTATTGAGACGCTTGTTCATCCTTTTATAAAAATAGGAAACTATCAACCTCATGATATTTTTCTCTTATGTAGTGATGGATTCTATTCTACCTATTCAGACAAGGCAATTGCTCAAATTTTACAAGAGATTGAGGAGGAACATGGGGACTTACAGGCGATTAGCCAACACTTCGTTCAATTGGCATGTGATAGAGGCAGTCAGGATAATATCACTGTGATTCTACTCCGACATATGTATGTTCGTCAGCAAGCACCCTTTACTCATGCTAAAGGGTTTAGGAGATTATAGACAGGATAGGAGAAACAGAAAGCTGAGGGGAAAGCATGGGGCGTGTTGAAGGACAACGGCAGGCAAAAGAGCCTCTTAATGGTCGATACAACATTATAAAAATCATTGGGTCAGGGGGGATGTCTACGGTTTACTTGGTTGAGGATAGCGAGTCTGATGGCAAACGCTGGGCGATTAAGGCGTCCTCTGTAGCAGCAAAGGGTTATAACCAGCTAAAAGGAGAGGCCCAGATACTGAGCGAATTAAATCACCCCCACCTTCCATTAATCGTCGACTATTTTTCATCAGAAGATCACCGCTATTTCTACCTTGTTCAAGAATACATCGAGGGAAAAACCCTTTTACAACTCCATGAGGAAAGCCAAGAAGGGCTGGATTATAAGGATATTGTCCACTATTGCTTACAGATCAGTGGAGTGCTCGATTATCTCCATCGGAAGAAAGTAATTTATAAGGATCTTAAACCGGGAAATGTCATGGTCACAAATACCGGTGAAGTGAAGCTCATTGATTTTGGGACCTCTAGAAAATTTGATGAGCGTAAATTGGCGGACACCCTACAGCTTGGTACTGTTGGTTTCGCGGCTCCTGAACAATTTGAAAAGCAGCAAACGGATCATAGAACCGATCTCTTTTCATTAGGGGCGATGATGTACTTCTTACTGAGTAATGGGAAATATGTTTATACGACGCAAAAGCCATTGAACACACTGCATCGCCATCTACCCAAAAGCCTGGTTAGTCTTGTTCATGATTTAATTCAATTAGAACCTAGCAGGCGTTGTCAAACGGCAAAAGAGGTGCAAGAGCGGCTTAAGGCGATTGAGGAAGAAAAGCCGAAACTTTTGAACAAACGCTTATTCGTTGAATATAGTCTATCACTCTTATGGCTGATGGGTGTTCTCGTCTATATTTTAATGAATAGAACTTAAGATATCTGATAAGAGTGGAGAAGAATCAGAGGTGGAATGAACCATGGAAAGACAGTTTAAGCTCGGTACAGGGACTGTTAGTTATGAGGAAGCACATTGGGTCTATCATCTTCCAAGGCATCAAGTAACTGTTGAACAGTTGGATGAACTCAATCCTTTAAAAGAAAGAGACGCGCTTTTCTTTCATTGTTCGGATATACATATGGATGAGAAAGGTCTTTCCCTTTATTACACCCCAGAAAAGGGCTATATTCCCTTATCCCAAATATCGAGTCATCATGTATTAGAACGGTTAGCCGTCGCGGAAAGTCTCCTCGAGATCTATAAAATAGTCAACACCAATTACACGACGCTTATAGATCCCGATAATATCTTTTTTAACAAGGCAGGCAAGGCTAAATATTTCTATAGAGGCTGGCGAACATTATTGCCAGCGGATGCATCGAATGAAGATGAGCTGCTATTTCTCATGAAGTGTTTATTTATTTCTATTTTTTCAGACCATGAGTTTCAAGAGCTGCGAGCGTCACAGCTGCAGCTCAATGGGAATGAATCTGCTTTTGTTCATGAGATCGCCTTAGCCAGAACAATCGATGAGTTATCCATTCTATGTACGAAGGAAAGGGAAAAAGAGCATAAGCGTCTCATCAGTCGAAGGAATAAAAGGCCAAGCCAGCGTCCGGCGACCGTCTTTGCTTTAGGTGGGCTGTTAGTGGGTCTATTGGTGGGAATTGGGCTCATGTATTTTCTTCAAGTCCTACCAGCACAGAGTACGGCAACCGTGGCACTTAAGCAAATGGATAAAAAGGGAGATGCCGTTCAGGAGACCGAGGCAAAGTTGTCTCAAGCGGAAGCTTTGTTGGAGGGCTATCGCCTGGCAAGGGAAAACGAGTCATCAGAGGCGGTGGCGGCTTTTGAATCGCTAAAAACATTAAATGAACAAGATCAAAAGACTTTAGTTGAACAATACATGGCGCTGGGGGATCCAGAGTCTTTACTCAAAGCGGCTAAGTTAGATCCAAGCGAGCAAGTGACGATAGTAGGAAAACTCGTGGCAATGCAGACGGATGAGGCTAAAGAAGCGATTAAGGACATGCCGTCTGAAGAACCTAGTGTACAGCTAGAACAAGCCTGGCTCAATCAAGATTATGAGCAAGTGCTTGCACTCTATAAAGAAGCGGGGAGCAAACGAGCGAGTGAATTGGCGATAGAAAGTGATTTGAAGCTTGATCATTATACAGAAGCTTATGCTATGGCCAAAGGGTTAAAGGATAAGGCCATACAACTAAAGGTGGAAGAGGCTTATTTAAAATACACTAAAGCTGATGATTCGTTATCTACTAAAGAAAAAAAGGCGAAGGTGAAGAGCATTGAGAAAACCATAAAGGGTTTAAAGGATTAAAAAATATCCGACAAGGATACAGAGTCCTAGTAAAAAAATAAAGATGGGCAAGCCTTCAATAATCATTCTTTTTATCGTGAGTGTCTGCTGATGGTTTTGAGCCTTTAGGGAAGGATATATAGTGTTTTTTGAAGATGCGTCTTTGTATAAGGGACTATCCTTTAATAACACCGTATCGTCATTTTCCATTTTAATTCTCCTTTTGAAGAAGGGCATGTATTGACCTTCTTCTTTTTTTTAGAAGTACGAAAGTATAAATTTTGGTTGACCCCACTTTAGGCTGCTCGCTTTCCTCATGCCCACAGGACTATGGAAAACTTCTAGGAGAATAATCCTCGCAGAAAAATCGTATTTTTTACGATTTTTTGATGTGGGTAGGGTCGGCGTTCGACTCGATTTGGGTCCCCGAAAAGTGTTCTTTACTTTTTGGGGTGGTAATGATGTACTAGCTTCGGCGTTGTCACACGGATGGACGGTTTTAGTCGAAGTTCCTTAAGGACGTGACGCATTTAGCCGATCGTCCTTAATGGCCCCAGCTAACTTTTGGGATGGGCATCGATTTTCCCAAGTGGATCTTCGGACACGTGCTGTTCCCGAAGGAGTCTCGCACCTTCCGTTCCAATTAACTCAGTTGCTACGCTGCCTTTCGGTAAAAACCTTTTCAATTTCTCAACGAAGACCTTGCCGTTTTCCAGACTTTTATGAAAAACGGTAACCAAGTCGTCTCGCTGATCCCCGTTTTACTATAAAATCAGAATTTAGCGGAAGAACTTATAAGGGTAGCTTTAGCTTTTTGCCATTAAGATTTGGCGACAACCCTAGTGTGAGTGTGGAAGTAAGAACATTAGGCTGTACTTAATGAGGTGGTAAGGATAAGCCAGATGTTCTCACTTTCGGTCTGTGTTTTTTAAAAGTTAAAAGCCTTTGTTTGCTTCGCGTCTTTAGGGAAGTCATGATCAAAGCTATAGGAGAGCTTCCAGTTTTTGTCCTTGGGGACATAGGCCACGCTTACAAGGAGCTGTTGCTCGATGGTTTTTTTATTAGTGTCTACATGATAAGTAAACTTAGCAGGGATTTGGACAACATACTCTTTCTTGTAATTAGTTTCGTAGTCAAGGTTGTCTATAGCATATTCTGTTTTCATCAGTTTAGCGTTCTTCCACCCTTTTGTTGCTCCCATATATTTAATTTCCGTCTCCAGATCTACGAGATAGGATTTATCAACATTTTGATATGCTTCCACGCGCTTTTGACTATTGGCTTTTGCTCTCTGTTTAGCGAAGGTATTCATTGTCTCGAGCATGGTATTGATGGTGTCCTTATCAAAAGGGGTGAGTTGAATTGTATAGTCGGTTTGATCTTTAGTAACCTGTATCGGTTCACTTGTCACGGTTCCCCATGGAAGCTTTTCTGATTGTAAAGCAAACGTGGTTTCGGGGTCTACTGGACCGAAATGTTGAATGTCAGCAGCCTGTAGGTCTGTTTCTTGGCTGTTAATGAGCACTTTTGCATGCGGAGCATTTGTATGTAACTCAATTAATTGCCCTTTAAGATCAAGATCAACACTTTGCTCTAAATCTTTAGGCGACGTTAGTTCAACTGTCTGTTCATCATGAAGCTTAGCATAATCACCAGACCAGCTTCCCTCTATTTGATATTGACCGGGAAAAAGGTGATCAAAGGTGAGTGCCTGCTTGCCATCATAGGTTTTGGTCTGACCATTGACGGTGACATTAGCTTCTGCTCGAACGGGATTAATGGTTAAACGATAAGGGTCCACTGCAAACGTATAAACTTTAAATAGCCCCCATTTTTTATGCTTGTAAATCTTTAAGTCAAAGAGGGAAGAGTAAACGCCATGGCCTTGCCCTTGAGTCTCGATATCTTTCAGGATGTTTTTCTTTTCATTGGGGTGCTCTTTGAGATAGTCTGTAAAAGGCTTGACAGATGCCTGAGTTATATTGGTATCCCCTGAAGTATAAATAAGAAGATCTGCTATTTTCGAGGCGTTTTCTGTTTTAATGGCTTCTGATAAGGTTTTCGCAGCATGAGAACGGCCATAATGATTGGCCATTACCAAGTAGGCGGTGACCAATAGAATGATAACCATGACTCCCGACCCCATACCAATCCATGCCTTTCTGCTAAGTCGTTTTTGAGATGCTGGTGTGTCTTGGGGTGGAGAAGGGTGCTCTGTTGAAGCTACTTGTTCCTTGGCCGAAGTCTCTTCACGGCGTAATGCTACCTTATCGCTCTTCATCCCACACGATTTACAATACTTTTCATGCTCATTTAATGCTTCTCCGCAATTTGAACAGTAATGCAATCACTAAGTCTCCCCTTTCTGGATTTATGGCTTATATAAAATGGAACATTCTAGAGGAATGTTGATTTTTTCAGGGTCATGAAATTTAAGAGTTGAAGTAAAAGGCGACGTAAAACATAGTCATCGCTACAGAAATACACTACACCTTCCGCGGGCAGCTGGTGATCTCCTAATATGAACGAAAATCCCCCACTCAATTTGGGTGAAAGGGACGGGTGTTGATTTCAACTCCATTCCACTGGATTGCTGTCGACGTTTTTTGTTCGTTAACTGCATCTTATGTGCAGGTACAGCGCTCTTTTATTAGTTTCACCCTGTTTCGTGCGCCTCCCTGTTAATTTCAATCTATATCAATAACAACAAACGATATGCGCCTTGAGCGATAGAATAAAACAATAGATGTAAGTTCCGTTACAGGCCGACAGTTTTTTAAATATATGAACATTATTTAATATTAGCATAAAAGCAGGGAGGGGAAATCCTGAAAAAGGATGGGGGCTTAAGTCCTATAAACAGAAAAGAAAACCGCCTCTTAATGTCTCTAGAAGCGGTTGGTGATCGGTTATTATTGATGATCTTCTATATCAAAATTCCATTTATCGGGATATAAGGGCATTCTGAGTGCGCGGTAGATTTGTCTGTGACTATCTGCTTTAAATCCGGTGACGTCTAATTCAAAAACCACCTTTGCGGGCTGACTGTCTGTGACTTCTACAATATTACTTTTCATACCGTTCTGGCTTTTAATATAACCAGAGGTAATGAGGCGGTCGCCGGTCTTAGGAAGGAAATCATCGTCTCCTACAATTGTTGAAAAGAAGTCCGTGCCGCGTGACTTGCCAAAATCCCAAACCTGTTTCACGGTCATATTTTTCTCATCAATTCTATATTGAACGCCTTGACTGAACTTTTGGCTTACGCTCTTATTTCCTCTAGTGATCACATTATTGTTGTCAAACATCAGGATATCAAGGGTATCGGGATCGTGATCTTGATCAGGCATGGCCATTACTGAATGTTGCCCCCCTGGGTATTTAAAGTCTGTTCCAATGGGGGTTAATAATTTGTCTTGTTCCTCTTTTGGCCAGCCTTTAGGGTCTGCTAGAATCCATTTAATTTTACCTTCAGGATAGCTGAGCTTCATGATGGTGTCTTGGTGGCGACTTGATATGATAAGGCTATGATCACCTTGGTCATACCATAACGCGTTTTGGTGTAACCAATCCACTTCATCGTCCGTCACCCCGGGACCATCATATTGCTTGTAAAAGCTTTTGGGGAAAATACTTTTCATATCTAATGTCCGTACCGCTTTTCCACTGTTTTTATCAATTTCCATCATGGTGTCCTCGATGTACTTTGACCCATCATGAATCGTAACTAAAAAATTGCCATTGGGAAGTTGGATAGCATCGTGATGAATGACGTCTGAATTGGTATAGTTTTTTACATTAATCGTGTAGGCATTATAAACCTTTCCCAGTAAATCCATTTCAAGCAGTTCTTTATATTGTCCGGCCTTTTTGGCTGCAAACAGGATGTTTCCATTTTTTAAGCGTTGAAAGACATGTTCATTAGATAAGGTGCTATACCAACGGACATCACCATGACTATCGACTGCATAAGCATATTTACTACTAGGTGTTAGAAAGGTTAAACCCTTCTCCATTTTATCGGGCTTCGACGTGACGAGTGTGGTTTGTAAGAAATCGTTAGGCAAAGCCCCTGTCTGAATGCTGAGTGTTTTTTCTGTATTTTGTCCTTTTTTATTTTTCGCTTGTAGGCTTACCTCATTGGCTTTATTAGGGTAAAGACCAAGCACCGGAATTTCATGTTTTGTTTTATAGCCGGAAATCGTCTTTTTTATAGTTGTATGTGGGTTAGTCCCTTTAACCGTCACCGTTATTTGGGTAGGTTTGTCAGTTGTAAACATGACAAGAGCACTAAGAGGGCTCGTTCCGTATGGATTGACTACAACGTATGGATCCTTGATTGAATAATTTTTTTTCTTATAATGATTTAAAATCAACGCCTCATTATCAGCTTGTTGATTCACTTGTTCATTGTCTTTCTCAGAAGATAGCGCCCCTTTTGAAGGCGTGTATTCTGTAGAGTTCTCTTTAAAACATAAAATGAAAAGACAAAGGATTAGAGCGATAACTAGAACCCCTATGAGGATATACCTTAATTTTCTCATATGGTTTACCTCCAAACTTATGACCTGAGGCTTTTTGTTCCTTAGAAGGGTAATGCTTCACTAAA
This sequence comes from Pullulanibacillus pueri, assembly GCF_014639255.1. Classification (GTDB taxonomy): domain Bacteria; phylum Bacillota; class Bacilli; order Bacillales; family Sporolactobacillaceae; genus Pullulanibacillus; species Pullulanibacillus pueri. The sequence goes on along the minus strand of NZ_BMFV01000005.1, from coordinate 30,743 downwards.
AAAGTGTACTCTAATTCTAAATAAAGTTGGCAATTACCGTTGTAATTACATATTTTAAGCAAGAGAGGAATAAGACTATGATTGCCAATGGATGATGTTCTTAATAAGGACTTAGTGTAATAAAATATATTGGGAGGTGTTTGGCATGGCAGTGATTAAGGCGACGGATTCGGATATCGATCTTCTTGCGCGGCTGCTAAGGGCTGAAGCAGAGGGGGAAGGTATTGTTGGAATGCAGCTTGTAGGAAATGTCGGAATCAACCGAATTAGAGCAAACTGTTCCGATTTTACGGGGCTTCGAACGATTCCACAAATGGTGTTTCAACCCCATGCCTTTGAGGCGACCATCCATAGTTATTTTTATCAAAGGGCAAGACCACAGGAAAAGCGTTTGGCGAGGAAGGCTGTAAACGGCTTGCAACATTGGCCAGCGAAGTATAGTCTTTGGTATTTTAGACCACCGGGAGATTGCCCACAAACATGGTATGATCAACCTTTTGTAGGGCGCTATAAATTACATTGCTTTTACGAACCGACAGCAGAAACCTGCCAAAACGTTTACAATACCTTTTAAAAATGAAAGTACATGATTATGCGGTGATGATAAATAGAGGGATGACTGAGAAAAAGTGAGAGGGCAGGATGCTGTAATCCTTCCCTCCTTTTATTCTATTAGCGGGTAGGGTTAATGACTGTCCACCTTTTGTCTAAGGAGTTCTTGTTCCTTGAGGCGAAATCTTTGTATCTTTCCAGTAGGTCCTATAGGGATCTCGGATACGACATGGATTTCTGATGGACACTTATAATGGGACAGGGCTCCTATGCAATGAGCGTGAATATCCTGAATGAATACCTTTTCGTCAACGGTGCTCGTCGTGGGTATAATGTAAGCCACAACTTTTTCCCCATATAAAGGGTCAGGCAGTCCAATCACGGCGACATGTTTGACAGTTGATAATTTACGAATTTCATCTTCGACTTCATAAGGACTGATTTTTTCTCCACCGACATTAATCATTTCCTTTTTTCGCCCCACAATATAGACATAACCTTCCTTATCTAAATAACCAAGGTCGCCTGTGTGGAACCAGCCTTCCTGAAAATCATTTTGATGATCAGCTTTTTCATAATACTCAATGACATTATTCCCACGGATAGTAATTTCTCCAACTTTATTAGGCGCAAGAGGCTGGTTGCTTTCGTTGACGATTTGTAAGTCCAGACCTACCGGTAATCCTACAGAGCCGAGTATTCTCTTATTGGGAGGAATAGGGTTGATACAAATCTGGCTGGCAGCCTCTGTCATTCCATAGGACTCAATAATAGGAACCCCAAATTTTTGTTCAAATCGGCGAGCATGCAGCATAGGAAGCTGTGCCGATGCTGAACGGACAAAACGCAAGTGCGTGGGCGCTTGGGTTGGACCATCGGAGGTGAGAAGAATTGCGATAATTGTGGGTACTGCGGATACCCATGTTACCTGATGTTCTTGAATAGTAGGCCAGAATCGTCTCACGCTAAACTTCGGTGCAAGGACCACGCGTCCTCCCGAAAGAATTGTCGAAAGAATGGAGACCACTTGAGCATTAATATGAAACAGAGGCAGGAAACTATAAGCGACATCTGTTGTATCAAGTTGATGGGATACAATAATATTGTTAGCACTTGCAAGCAGATGACGGTGTTTTAAACCGACTGCCTTCGGGTTCCCTGTTGTTCCGGAGGTATAAAGTAAAACACCTACAGTCTCTTCGGAGGGAAGAGGGTGATCACCTGGTGTTTCACTAACAAAGGGGGAGTGTTCAATCCAGTTTGTATTTGATAATGTATAGGTTTTTAAAGGAAGCGGTGAGTCCATGGCTTCTGCAAGGAAAAGATGCGTCAAACCTATTGAGGTGTCAGTATTCTTTTTTATAAGTGTTAAGTGTTGCTCTTCTACAAAACCACAAGTCGGTTGGCAACGCTCTAGGAACTGAATGAACTCAGATTCAGGCATTTTCGGGTTAATAGGTGCCACAGCAGCACCGTATTCAATAATAGCTAGATAGGTGACAACGAAGGCATAAGAATTAGGGTAACTCAGCAAGATACGCGCTCCGGGTTTAATGCCTGCCTTGAAGAGCATATTCTTTATAATGGTCATGTCACGATAAAAGTCTTGACCTGTGATCCACCGCTCCATGTCATAGAGACAGGGTAACGGTGAATGAGCCAGACGTTCGTGGATGCGTTCGGTAAGCTGAGACATAGAAGCATCTCCTTTTGAATAATATAGTTTAATAGACAGTTTTAAGTGTTTTTAACAGCTGGGCTTTCTTTATACTTGCGTTGGAAAAGCTTTGATTTTCGTCCGACGCAATAGGAAAGCAGCGGTATTCGGTTCAAGCAATAGGCAATAAGCATCGATAAAAAATAGACAAATAATATGCCAAAAGGAATAGAAATAAAAAAGAGTGTGCCTTCGAGTTTAGGTACCATCATTTTTAACAAAAATAATGCGAAAGGCTGTACAAGGAACATGCCAAAAGAGCACTGTGATGCTAAAGCAACGAAACGACTAAAGGTCTTCATGTTCGGCTCAGTCCGACGCTGAGCCCATCTTAAACCTAAGTAAAGCATCACTGCGATGATGATAAAGCTATAGGGAACAAAGATGGGTTGCTCCACCATTTCGGCTTTATGGTCTGTCTCATGAAGGACGATGCGATTGAAGAAGTAATGTGCCCACATGATTAGGACACTGGTTCCCAATGTCACGTACAAGGCTCTTGCATGAGAGGTGATAAAGGCAACAATTTTTTCATAATGGCATGCGAAAATACCGCCAGCAATAAACCAGCACTCATAGGTTAAGACAAAGACACCGTAATGACCGGCAAAGAGTTGTAAGAGATAAGGCCAATGGGATGTATCGAGCGGTGGAAGTATAAATTTATAGAATCCCATGAGTAAGAGTTGAAAGATAAAACTCCCAATGAAAATAGGCACATGCCATCTTTCAAACTTTCTAAGGGCGTAAAGTAAGGCAGGGAAAACAATATAAAATTGAAAGCTGACAAGAACATAGTAGATATAGAATTCATCGCCGCTCACCAAAGCGTGTAATAAATGTTTAAAAAAGCTTAAGAGTGACCCATTGTAAAGGCCATGACCAAACAGCACGTAAATAATATTGAAAAATACATATGGTATAGCGATGAGTAAAAGACGTTTTTTCCAGAACTTCAATGTGTGGAACTCACGTCGATAATAAGTAATAAATAAGACAACACCTGTGATGAACATAAATGCCATACGAGTAAAGTGCATGGAGGAATGAATAGTCGCAATCGTAATAAAAGATGGCGTCCAATCTTCTAATTGCGAAAGATAAACCGACACACTATGGACAGAGAGTACTCCAAGCATAATAAAGGTGCGCATTAGGTCTATTTCGTATAAGTGTTTTTTCTGCATGGGCTACCCTCCTCAATAAAAGATTAAATCATTTGTTTTTCTACTTATTTACTGCTGCGGATTCAAGTTGCTCTAATGTCGCTTCTTTTGTTTCTGGAGAAAAGAGCAGCTCAACAAATATGGCGACAAAGGCCACAGCGGCAACCATATAAAATCCTATTGTCATACCATTTTTTAAATTCAAGATCAGGGGCATTGCGTAAGATCCGACAACCCCTCCAAAAAAACGTCCAATAGCTTCTACTGTGGCTGTTCCTGTCGTGCGTAGGAGTGTTGGGTATTGTTCCGCATACGACATTTTAAGTGCTGGGAAAGTCCCTGTGCCAAAGAATGACATGAAACAAGCGAAGAGCAGCATAGACACGGCAGTAGTCGCTAACCCAAAGAATAAAGAAGCCACCCCAGCCATCCCCATAAAAATAAAGTACATCATTTTACGTCCCAAAAACTCAGAGAGATAACCGTTTAAAAGTTTACCAGGAATCGCAGCAGCTGTGATCACAGCGGTAAATAATAGCGAATCGGCAAAAGAAAACCCATTAGAACTGAATAGAACGGGCATATAGGTGTTCACTATGTAAAACATAAAGAAAGCACCTGTTGCTGCGAGAGATCGAGAGACAGTGCGCTTAAAATAAGGGTGTTTCCATGGTGCTAACGGCGTGACCTTAACACGCTGCTCAGTCGGTCGCTCATAGATGATTTCGGGTTCAGGTAATGGATTCCCTGTTAAATCCACGACTTGTTTTTCAATGGTCTGCATGATTTTTTCAGCCTCTAAAAAACGCCCTTTCTTAACCAACCAACGTGGAGATTCAGGAAGAGCAATATGGATGAGATAGGCGTATAAAATCGGAAGGCTTGACACAATAAAGAAGAGTCGCCACGACATAGAACTTTCGATATGTGGCAAAATCAACAGCCCTAATAAAGGCGCTATAAAATAACCAACAGATAAACATGCATCCATAATCCCATTAAATAAGGCGCGCTGTTTCTGTTTTACAAATTCACTCACTATGGCATATGGAAGTGGGAACACAGCACCCATACCAAATCCAGACAGAAAGCGGAAACATAAAAGAAAGCCGTAATTAGGGCTGAACGCACAAAATAAGGTAAAGAGACTGTATTCAATAATCCCTAAGATTAAGATGCGTTTTCTTCCCCAGCGGTCAGACAAGAAGCCAGCCGGAATGAGGCCAATAACAATGCCCAATGTAGAAGACGCTGTTAATAATCCCACTTGATTTGCTGTTAAGTGCATAGATTGTTTTAAAGGATCAAGGACAACCCCTAATGAGCCGATGCTGAGGGATTCTATAAACCAAGCCAATCCAGCGAGTAGAACAATCTTCCAAGTGAACCGTGTGACAGGCAAGCGTTCTAACCGTGCAGGTATATTCCTATTCATTTAAATCAGGGTCATTAGATTTATAAAACATCTTCACTGCCCATTCCCTTCTTTTAAAAAAATAAGTTGAATAGAAAGCCCTTTTTCATTAAATAAAGAGAATAAAAATTGTCATTAATAAAGGATAGAGAGGATAAAAAGGCTTCTAAATATTAGAGAAGTTTTAGACTAGGGAAAGTGACATTTCTGTATTTTTTACATATTTTTTTTCTGAACTTTAAAAGAAGTAGAGACGGCCTCTCTTTTGATAAAAAGGTGTGTGTCATTCATCCTATTGGGGAGACTAGGAGAGATAGAACCGAGGAGGTGGCATGCTTATATTGTACGGAAAGTCGAGGCTTTAACGAGGAGTAAAAGAATATATGACAAACGGAGTGTTTAGTATGATATTTGATAGCATCATCATTGGCGGTGGTATATCTGGTTTACAGGCTGCCATTCAATTAGGGCGCTATGGGCATCGGGTTTTGGTGTTTGACTCTAACCAAGGGCGGTCTAATCTCTGCCAGTGCTACCATAATCTTTTGGGATGGCCAGAAGGTGTGAGTGGGCAATCCTTACGTGATATTGGAAAGGCACAGGCCGAACGTCTAGGCATACAATTTTATAGTGCCAAAGTGATAAAGGCGGTAAAAAAAGAGACGTACATAGAGATAGAGGATGAAGGCGGTGCTAAGTACAGGAGTCAGACGCTTTTACTAGCGACAGGCGTAAAAGATAGAATGCCACTTTTTCAAGAATTGAAGCCCTGTTTAGGGATCAGTGTGTATATTTGCCCGGATTGCGATGGTTATGAAATAAAAAATCAAAGAACGATTGTTCTCGGTTCTGGAAATCCCGGGGCACAAATGGCGTTAACCCTTACTTATTTTACTGATGAATTAATGTATGTGAATCACGAGAGGGCGCCAATAGATGAAGATGTTATCCAACAATTAGTTGAGAAGAGTATTCCTTATTATAATGAGGGTGTCCGAGAGGTGTTCGCTAAAGGTGCGGCATTTAAAGGGGTCTTATTAGAAAATGGACAGAGGTTAGATGCCAATCATGCTTTTTCCGCTTTTGGAGGGAATGAAGTGCGGTCGGACCTTGCTGAACAGTTAGGCGTAGAGTTACATCACAATAAACATATCAATACTCATCCGAGAACTAAAATGACGAATGTTGAAAATGTTTGGGCAGCAGGCGATGTCACTGTGCACTCGGAGCAAGTCGCTATTGCTATGGGGGACGGACTTCAGGCAGCCATTTGGATGCATAAGCAACTTTTGAAAATGATGAAAGGTGGGAATGGGTAGGAATAAGGGGGGATTCTCTCATTCTTACCTTTTAAATAAGGAAAGGTATTCTTGAGTGAAAACCTTTACTGTCTTGTTTTGTATGAGATAATTTAAGAAGAGATACATAATAACAAAGAGATCACGTTTATCTCATTTTACAGGGGGAGATTTCATGAGCAACAAGCACGCCACTTATTTATCGAAAGCGGTTGCCTTAGCTTCACAAAATGTCAGAAACCAAGGGGCCCGTTTGGTGCTACCCTTGTGAAGGGAGATGAGCTCATTGCGACGGGCGTCAATCGTGTGACCGATGATTGTGATCCTACAGCCCATGCTGAGGTCATGGCCATCCGAGCGGCATGTCAAAAATTGAAAACCTTTGATCTTTCCGGATGTACTCTATATACCAGTTGTGAGCCTTGTCCTATGTGTTTAGGCGCCATTTATTGGGCTCGTTTAGATGCTGTGTATTATGCAGCCAATCGGGTGGATGCCGCTCATGCTGATTTTGATGACGATTTTATTTATCAAGAGGTCCCTATTTCTCCCGAGAAGCGATCGCTCCCTTTTATTCATCTACCTCTTGATAATGCCATTGAGCCTTTTGCGCTTTGGGGAAGTCTAACGAATAAAGTGCCTTATTAATTCAGAGTTGGTTAAAGGTGGGGAGAGCCTGTGGACTTTGGCATTCTTGAGTTGCTTATTGGACTGTTAGTGGGCTTGATAATTGGTTTTTCAAAAACGGGGATGCCCAGTCTAGGCGTGTTAGCGGTTGCTATCATGGCGATTGTTTTTCCAGCTAAAGCCTCGGTGGGGTTATTAGTCCCAATGTTAATAGTCGGCGATATTTTTGCGGTCACCTATTACCGACGCAGAGTGATATGGAAGTATTTATGGCAAGTGATGCCGTGGGTTATTGTTGGATTAATTTGTGGGTTCCTCGTACTGGATTATAGTGGTAATAAGCTATTACAGATCTTAATTGGGGCCATTGTGCTCATTTTGTTAGTGCTTCATCTTATCAAAGCCAGAATGGATCAGAAACTAGAAGCTAAATTAGATGGTTCCTTATGGTTTTCGGCAATTTTAGGGATATTAGCGGGTGTTACAACGATGATTGGCAATGCGGCCGGGGGAATTATGAGTATTTACCTCTTGGCGAAGAAGCTTGATAAAGATGCATTTGTAGGAACTGGGGCTTGGTTTTATCTCTTTGTGAATGTTATAAAGGTGCCTTTCCATGCTTCCCTAGGCTTGATAACATGGCATACACTCCATTTTGATATTTTGATGATCCCGGCTATTATTGGTGGTGCTCTCATCGGAGTGATTGCTCTAAAGCGGGTTCCTCAGGAGTGGTTTCAGCGTATTGTCTTAATATTAACCGCGATTGGTGGGATCCGTTTACTCTTCGGTTAAATCCCATGAAGGTGTTGGTTTAGACGTGCTGTCATCCAATGGTATAATAAAAATATGAAGCAAACAATCGTAAATCTAGAGAAAATACAATATTGGTGGGTGCGTTTTTCAGCCTCTGACCCTGGGCATATTCGTTTGCATTGGGCTTCAAAAACCATTCTAAGTGTCATCATTGCCGTTTCCGTGATGGGCTTTATTGCTTTTCGTGCAGGCAATATCCCTGTTACTGTGATCATATTCTCAGGGGTTCTGGCGATGTTGGGGAATGTGACGGTTAATGATGATACGATTGAGCAAAAGCGAATAACCACGCTTTTACTCCCCTTTTCTAGTGCTATAGCGCTTACCGGGGCCACGTTCATGGCCACGTTGGGGCATGTCTTTGTTGATGCGTTACTTTTGATTATTATTTTTTGCGCGTTATATTTTCAACGGATAGCCAGTCGCTATTTTTCAATATGTATGGTCGCCTTTATGTCCATTTATTTTTCGGCGCTATTACAGGTGGGCCCTGCGCAATTGGGCTGGCTTTATGTTGCGATTATTGTGGGAATAACTAGTGCTTTTTGTATGAATTTTATCATTTGGAGGGAAAGGCCAAAGAAAACGCTAGAACGAGCGGTCGATTCTTTTCGCATCCAAGTGAATTTAACCCTTGATCTTATTATGGAAATGATTGCGGAATTACAGCTCGATCCTGAGAGGGTAAAGCGGCTCAAGCATAATGTAAGCAAACTAAATGAATATGCCCGAACCGTATCGGACCAGTTTGATTCCGATGAGGACTTAATACATTGGAAAAATATTGAGCCACGGACTATACGACTCTATATTTTTAATGCTGCCATGCTTATGGAAACTCTGTCTTCTGCTGTGAGTCAATTAAAAATGCATCATGCCTTTGAGCATGAAGCTGTTCGTTTGGTATTGCTTCAACTCATGCGCCGACTCCGAGAAGTCAGTTTTATTGAAAGCCGTCATAATCATGGGGCTTTATTAGAAGCTGAGGATATTTTAGTTCAATTTAAACAGAAACTTGGCCATTTACGAACGGATAATAAGGAAAGTGAAAATTGGCTTTATTTATTAAGGCGGATTCAGTCAATAACAGAGCATCTTATAAAAGGAATTCATAGGATCTATGAAATCCGCGATAGGACTCCAGTGCCAGAAAATAGGCCCCCATTGGAAGAGAATGAGTCACTTCTTGATCAAGAAAGTGATAAAAAACAAGGCTTATATCCTGAAACCAAGAAGGCGATTCAGGCGGTTGTGGCGGGTGGTCTTGCCATTACTTTTGGCTATTGGCTGTCACCATCTCATAAATATTGGATGCTCTTGGCTTCATATCTTGTTTTTTTAGGTACGGCCTCTGTGGGGCGCACTTTTGTTAAGGCCTGGCAAAGGTTTTTAGGGACATTCCTTGGGGCTATTCTAGGTTTTGTTTTGGATAGTCTTATCTCGGGTTTTCCCGTGGTTGAAATTCCGCTGCTATTCTTATGCATCTTTTTAGGTTTTTATTTGATTAAGATATCCTATACTTTGCTGAGCTTTTGGATCACCATGATGCTCGCAATAATGTATAATTTGCTCCTTGGTGGCATTAATGAGCAATTATTATCTGCGCGTGTCTTAGATACACTGATTGGTGCCGGCCTCGGCACTTTGTCCACAGCCTTTCTCTTACCGCAAAGGACAAAGGATAAGGTCGCTGAAATGATGGTTGAATTCTTAATGACGCTCAAAGAAAATACAATGGTTCATTTGCGTGCATACAGTCAAGAAGGGGTGCAGAATCATCATCTTGACTATCAAATCTTTTTGTTAGCCAGTCAACTGCAAAAGGTGAGGGATGAAGCAGAACCGTTAACTAAACCACGGCTTCGTTTCAATCCATCCGCGACGCTATCAAGTGAAATAACAACATTAACGGCTATAAATTACTATGCTAAACACTTAGTGGCTTCTTCAATCCGTACAAAAAAGCAGTGTTTGAATGACAGATTAAGACAAACCATTGAGCAAGTTAACGAGCGTCTGAGTGAAAATATTGAGACACTTTGCCAGTTGCTTTCAGGGGATAAAATAAACCACCCCATTGTCTGGGATCTTCAAAGGGAGCGAGAGATTATTGAGCGCGGACCGGATACTGTTGGTGATCGCAGACTGGCAGAACAACTGATTAATGATCTTTATTATATATGGCGCATCAATAAAAGCATCTTATACTTGGCAAGGCTATTGGGTGCAAAGAAAAAAACAACTGAAAATGAGCAAGAACATTAACGAAAATCAAAGACCTCTCTTTTGAGGATGAGTCTTTGATTTTTTTTAGGGGAAAAGGATCTAGATTATTTGAAGGCCACTATCAAAACGCTTCCTAACAAGGAGACCGATTATAAATGGACACCTAGCTTTGCAAAAGAAGTAGTCAGATTCAAAAAAAGCTTTTTCCTTTCACATTAAGATTGCATCACAGGAGTGTGGAGTAACAAGTTTCTTTTATTAAAAGCTAATTTTTTCCTACATATACTTTTTCAGTTTGAGGCACACTTTAAAGAAAAAAGGATGTTTTTAAGGAGGAGCTATGAAAGCAGTCACATATCAAGGTGTTCATTCTGTCAGTGTAGAAAATGTGGATTTCCCGAAAATACAAGATAGAGAAGATGTCATTGTTAAGATAACTACCACAGCAATTTGCGGTTCAGATTTACATTTATATAAAGGCGATTTCCCACTTCCGAAAGGCTATATTATTGGTCATGAGCCAATGGGCATTGTTGAAGAGGTTGGTCCGGATGTGACAAGAGTTAAAAAGGGAGATCGAGTCGTTATTCCGTTTACTGTTGCTTGTGGCCACTGTCCTTATTGTGAACATCATTTAGAGAGTCAGTGTGATAACGCTAATCCACATTATGATTCAGGCGGTTATTTTGGTTATAGTGAAAAATATGGGAATTATCCTGGGGGACAAGCAGAATATCTCAGAGTCCCATTTGGTAACTATACACCCTTCCTCGTCCCGGAGAATTGTGAACTTGAGGATGAATCGTTAGTATTTTTATCGGATGTATTACCGACAGCTTGGTGGAGTGTTGAGCATGCGGGGGTTAAAAGCGGAGATACCGTCATTGTTCTAGGCTGTGGTCCGATTGGTCTTATGGCGCAACAATTTGCTTGGAAGAAAGGGGCAAAGCGCGTCATTGCTGTGGATTATTTAGATTATCGGCTCAAACATGCACACAAATTTAATCACGTAGAAACCTTTGATTTTACGAAAGAAAAGGATATGGGAGAAGTTTTAAAAGAGGCAACCAAAGGCGGCGCCGATGTTGTTATAGACTGTGTTGGGATGGATGGTAAAAAGTCTCCGTTGGAATTTATTGAGCAGAAATTAAAGTTGCAAGGAGGTACATTAGGGCCCATTCAAATCGCGACAAAAGCGGTGCGCAAATTTGGAACGGTCCAGATTACAGGTGTCTACGGGGGGCTTTATAATATGTTTCCTCTTGGAGCATTCTTCGCGAGAAATGTCACGTTGAAAATGGGGCAAGCCCCAGCGAGAGGGTATATGGAACAGCTTTATGAAAAAATAGTGAAGAAAGAAATTGAACCGACAAATATTATTTCTCACAAGCTTTCTCTGGATGATGCGGCACATGGCTATAAAATTTTTAACGATAGAGAAGATGACTGTATTAAAGTTGTTTTAAAGCCTTAATAGAGATAAGAGTGTTAAGCGTGAATAGTAGGGATACTGTTCACGCTTTTTTAAGAAAGCATAAAAATTTTGGCCATCAGGACTTGTGGATTTACGCGTTCAGAACGCTCGCTTTCCTCATGGCCACAGGACTAATGATACCGTTGCTCCTCTAGATTTTTTTACAAGGACGGGGTTTAGCACACAGTTTTTTATAATGTCAGTGTGATAACAGTAAAGACCTTATAAGCGTAACTTTGGCATCTGCCATAATTATTGGTGGGTGCCAAGTTTTTTAATGATCATAAAAAGTAAAAAGGTTGTTAATTGGTATTTTTCGCTTTAAGATTGGAGGGGTGAAAGATAATTGAATAAGGAAGGTTTAAAATATGAGCAATCATAATAATTCAGCAACAAGTCGCACGAAGTTGAGCACTTTTTTATTAGTCTTAGGGATTATTTTTGTTGCGGCGAACTTACGAACAGCTATTACAGGTGTAGGACCACTTATTGATGTTATTAAAGAGGACACAGGGTTATCGAGCGTGTTAGCAGGAATGTTAACCACCTTCCCTCTTCTAGCCTTTGCGGTGTTTTCGCCCCTCGCACCGGGAATTGCCCGTAAGATGGGAATAGAGCTTACATTGGCGCTGGGTTTAGTTGTTATTACAGCAGGGATTCTTATCCGTTATGTTGATTCATCAATAACCTTATTAATAGGTATGCTTTTAGCAGGGATTGGCATCACGATGGGCAATGTGTTATTGCCGAGTTTAATCAAACGGGACTTTCCTGGAAATGTGGGTCTGATGACAGGCATATACTCAATGTCGATGAACATTTGTGCGGCTATTGCATCGGGTATCAGTGTACCGATTTCACATGTCAATGGCTTTGGTTGGCGGGGTTCATTAGTCAGTTGGTCCATTTTGTCTATTGTGGCTTTCATTATTTGGCTTCCGCAATTAAGAAACAGACATGTGCCAAAGCATGTGGCTTCACAGACGAAGCTTTCTACTTCTTCATTAGCTTGGGCGGTCACTTTATTTATGGGACTACAATCGCTTTTATTTTATTCGAACGTCGCTTGGCTACCAGAGTTATTGCAGAGCAGAGGGTTATCGGCAGGGACTGCAGGATGGATGTTATCGCTCATGCAATTTGTCAGCTTACCCGCATCCTTTATCATCCCGGTATTAGCAGGGAAATTCGAGAATCAACGAAGGATTATCTTTTTTACCTTCCTTCTGTTTTTGATCGGTTATATTGGGTTATTGAGTAATGGAACAACCCTTACATGGTTATGGGTGATTTTAATCGGTGTTGCGGGTGGGGCAGCCATTAGTCTTGCTCTCGCATTATTTGGTTTGCGAACAGAAAATGCCAATGATGCCGCGAGACTTTCAGGAATGGCGCAATCCGTCGGCTATTTATTGGCGGCTGTAGGTCCTCTTTTATTTGGACTCTTTCACGATATGAGTCATTCTTGGACACTGCCACTGATCATGTTGATAGTGGCTACTTTATTACTCCTGTTTTTAGGATTAAAAGCTGGAAATAATGAAGTAATCACAGCTCCAAATCAAAAGCGCGAACAATTGAAAGTTGGGGAGGAATAAAAATGAAGCTTGCAGTTATCACGGGTGCCTCTAGAGGTTTAGGGGCTGCCATTGCGGAAGGATTTATAGATAAGGGTTATGGTCTAATTACAGTTTCACGACAGGAAAATGAAGCGCTGAAAAGGAAGGCAAGTGAAAGTCAATCACTCTATGCTCATTTTAACTGTGACTTGGCATCACCCGATCAACAATTATCGACTTTAGAGGCGATCATTCATTTGCTTCAAGAATGGGGAACCGCGGAGGCGCTCTATCTCATCAACAATGCGGGGGTTGTTGAGCCTATTGAAGTTGTTGGAGAAATGGGAACAGAGGACTTGCAGCGGCTGATGACGGTGAATATCCTCGCCCCAATGGTGATGACTAATGGCTTTGTGAAGGCCTTTACTCAGGAAAAACTTACTGTCGTCAATGTCTCATCTGGGGCAGCCCTACATCCTACGCATGGTTGGAGTGCTTATGGCAGCTCAAAAGCGGCAGTGAACTTATTCACAGAAACAGCGGCCTTAGAAGCTCAACATATTGATGCACCGCATACTTTTATCGCCTATAATCCCGGGATTATGGACACTGAAATGCAAGGTGTTATTCGTTCTAGTGGCAAGCAGGCGTTTAAGGATGTTGAGAAATTTCAAGGGTTTAAAGAGAATGGGCAATTAAGATCTCCTGAAGTTGTCGCTCAGGCACTCATTGATTTATTGATTGATAAGGATCCCGAGAACGGCAGGATTTACAATGTGAATGAGTTATTAGATAAATAATGATAAAGAAGCTGGGCAAAACCCAGTAAAATTAAAAGTGGTACCCGCCAAAATGAAGTGGGTACCACTCTTTTAATTAAAAAAGCATAAATTTTGTTTCCCAAGGACTCTAGTTTAGTCATCCGTGAGTCAGCGAGGCTGGGAACACACTTAGGATAAGTGTTCCGAATCTCGGGATCCACTTGATTACTGTCGAGGCATTATGTGAGTCCGCGACGCTCTTTTGTGAATTTCCCCTTGATTGGTGCGCCTCCTTGTTACTTTGCAATCTATATGGATGATGCATTTTATGATGGTTCAAGCCTTGCTCATTTTGTTTTGGAATCTTATTATTGTTTCCGGTTTTTTATTACACCAACATTTGCCTAAGAACTATATGTCTAAATCACCATTGAAATAGCGACAAGGACAAGGAGTCCTAAGTAGACTTTAGAGAAGATCTGATCAGGCAGGCGTTGTGCTAATCGCACCCCTATTGGCACGCCAATAAATCCACCGATGCCAATGCCGAAAAACGCCGGTAGAAAAATATACCCAAAACAAGAAGCTGGTAATGAAGATTGGGTTAGGCCCGTAAAGAGATTGCTTCCTGAACCGATGAGGGCGATGGGTAAACTTAAAGGTGTAGCGAGGGCAACAGCATTCAGCATCTTTAATCGACACTTTCTCAAATAAGGAACGGTAAAGACACTGCCCCCAATTCCGAGTAAGGTTGCGATAATCCCAATCACACCACCGACAACTGAATTCATGACAGGTCCAGGTAGTTTTATGGGTTCTGAATTGACTTGAATGAAGGACTTTTTAACAAAGGAAGAAATAATGGTGTAAAGGACAAAAATAATAAAGAGATAACGTAAAATAGCATCATCAAAGAAATGGCTGACCAAACCACCGATGAAAGCACCAACAGCAATTCCAGGGGCAAGCTTCCAAAAGATAGGCCATATGATGTTCTTTTTTCTATGATGTGACAGAGTGGAGTTCGTTGAATTAATGATCATGATCGCCAGTGAAGTCGCGACAGCCACATGCATGAGCAGGGTATCTGGAATGTCATGGCTAGGTAGTAGCCAATAAAGCACGGGAATAACGATAAGTCCGCCACCAAAGCCGAACATGCTTGAGAGAATGCCTGTTAAAATACCAACACCTAAGAATTCAAGTAATGCAATCACATTGGACCTCCTAAAAAAATTATAAGGATAAGATCTCTTATCATTATACAGTTTTGTTCGTATTGCCTTAAGCTTAGTATTTAAGATTTTCCTAGATTTTAAAAATCCTCTTGCGTTATAATGGATGAAAACATTAAAGGGAGCTCACATTGTGAAGGTTGCGTATTTAGGTCCTAAAGGAACATTTTCAGAAGAAGCAGCATACCGTTATTTTTCTTCGCAAAAGCCGGAATGGCAAATGTGCGAGACGATTTTTGATGTGTTAGAAGCTGTTCAAAAAAGCAATGTCGATAAGGGGATCGTTCCTATAGAAAATACGATAGAGGGCACGATCAACGTCACGATAGACGGTCTACTGTCTCAAGGCTTACATATCGAGGGAGAACTTATATTACCCATTGCTATGCATTTATTAGGAAATGAGGGAACTCGAGCCAGTGAAATAGAAGAAATTTGGTCGATTCCACCGGCGTTGGCTCAGTGTCAAGAATGTATTCATGAATTAAATGCAGAGGTGAAGCATTTTAATAGTACGGCCTCCGCCGCCCAAGCAGTGAGCGAGTCAGGAAGAAGTGATGTGGCGGCTATTGCTTCACAATGGGCAGCAGAAGTGTTTGATCTTATTCCACTTAAAAGTAATATTCAAGATAATCTGGTTAACCATACACGTTTTATCGTCTTAACGAAGGAACAACAAGAGGTTGAGCAGGCAACGAAAAGCATGCTTGTGATCTCTCCGGGCGAAGAGCGCCCGGGAGTATTGTCGGTGATTCTTAATGTTTTTTCATCACTTGCTATTAACTTAACATGGATAGAATCACGACCGACGAAAAAGAAGCTCGGCACCTACCGCTTTTTTGTTGAAGCGGAATTAGGCGCTGAAGAAGTCAACATGCAGAAGGCTATTACTATTTTAGAAACCCTTGGCCATGATGTGAAGGTATTAGGAAGCTATTACACAACCAAGCTTACAGAAAATAGGCCCAGTGGAAAGTTTTAAACTTAAAGGAAAAAGGATAATAAGTAGTTGAAAAGAGGGTGTCGGATATGGCCGATGCTCTTTTTGTATTTACCTATAAAGCTATTGCTCATCGTTTGAGTTGGAAGAGGGAAAGCGAAGGATTAAAAGGTAGTATAAAATCCGTGATACACTATTAAGAATAAGAGAATGGGGTATCCTATAGATAAAAGAATGGTATGGTAGTGAGTACAAATAGAATGTTATCCACATAGTCACAGGACTTTATCCACAATTCACATTTAAACTCATAAGCTATAATCGTAGAAAGAAGGCAGAGTATGAAATTAAGTATTCTTGATCAATCGCCAATCATGAGAGGAAGCAGTCCAAGAGAGGCTTTAGAGGCTTCGGTTACCTTAGCACAATTAGGGGAACAACTAGGTTATACGAGATATTGGGTGGCAGAACATCATGACATGGCAGGTCTTGCTTGTCCCGCACCTGAGGTTATGCTGAGTTATATCGGTGCCCATACGAAGACGATGCGTATTGGCTCGGGGGCTGTTTTGCTTCCTCACTATAAACCTTATAAAGTTGCGGAGACTTTTAATCTATTGGCAACACTATTTCCAGGTCGGATTGATTTAGGGGTTGGCAGGGCCCCTGGGGGATCTGCTGAGGCTTCCATCGCGCTTTCAGGAAATTTTTTAGAAAACGTTCGTCAAATGCCAGACAACCTGCAAGCACTTATTCATTTTTTAAACAATGATTTTCCTGCGGATGAGATGTTTTCGAAGATCAAAGCATCACCGCAGCCAGATGAGTCTCCTGAATTATGGCTTTTAGGAACGAGCAACAAGAGTGCCAAGCTTGCAGCGGAAAAAGGGACAGCGTACGCCTTCGGTCATTTTATGAGTGACGATGACGGTCCCAAATCAGTGGCTGATTATAAAAAAGACTTTCAAACCAATGGCCAATTCAAGCATCCACAAGCACTTGTGGCGGTCTCGGTGATCTGCGCAGAGACGACAAAGGAAGCTGAGGATATCGCCTATGCCGTTGCCATTGGCAACTTACAACGCGAGAAAGATTTTCGTCATGTCGGCTATCCCACTGTAGAAGAGGCGAAGGGCTATTCACTCTCTACTGATGAAAAAGAAAAGTTGCAGGAGTCAGCGAAGAAAGTCATTGTTGGTAATCCTGCACAGGTTAAAACAGAGCTGTTACAGTTGCAGGAGCGCTATCAAACTGAAGAATTGATGATTATTACATTAACACCGACTTATGAGGAACGCCTAAGATCTTACAGGCTTATAGCTGAAGAACTCCTATAGAAGGAAAGGAGAAGGGAATGAAAAAGCGACTGTCTCTGATAAGTGGTCTCGGCTTATTGATGATATGCTTGCTCGTGGGTTGTACACCTTTAGAGCAATTGAAATCACAAGGTGGTCCTTCGGCAGAAGAAACCAGTGGGAAACATCTGAATCCTATTGAACTCTCAGCCTATGCCAAAGACGTTGGTGCTCATCTTGAAGAACCTCAGGAGAATGCGTCTAAGGTGCAATCGGCTTTTACACTATCAGGCAAAATCAAGGATCAAGCTTTAAATGGCCAAAGGGTCTGGGTGAGGGTAACGGGTCCTCAACATGGAACCTTTGACTATTATATTCCGATAAAAAAGACGACTTTTAAACAAACGATCAGGCTTTTTGAGGGAAAAGGCCAGTATCAGGTGGTCATGAATCTTCCGAATAAGGGTCAAAAGAATAGCTTCTATGAAATGACGACCTTCAATGTCACCAATACGAGCTCAAAGATCACACGTGATATTGAAAAGACGCCAGATGCCCTAGACGCTGACTTGAAGCTCACTGCTCCGCTTGAAGGGTATAGTGAAGCCAAAGATAAGGTGAAGATACAAGGTCAGATCTCTGAAAAATACAATGGCCAGTATCTGATGGTTCAAGCAGAGAAGGATCAGAAGAAATGGGACACGATGGTGTTAGTGAATAGCGGCACATTTGCGACGGATTTTCCGCTTAAATATGGAGCAGGCAACAGCAAAATTACTGTCATGGTCCCCTATCCCAAACGAGAGCATTATTATTTAGATGGTGCCACTTTTATTGTGAATAACAGCTCAAAACAAGAAACGACGGCATCAATAGAGTATTTTCAAGATTACTTTGACGAGCATTATCAACTTGATGAACCGGTGGCCAGTGGTGAAAAGACAGGAAAAACCTTTCATATCTCAGGAACCTATGATGTGAAAGCGGGGAAAAATGCTAAAATTGATCAATTAATCGTTGAGGCAAAAAAAGGCAAGCTGACCTCAACTTATTTAATCCCGGCACAAGACGGTCGGTTTGCTGGTGACTTTTATTTGCGCTTCGGGTCCGGAAACTATCAGGTTACTGTTGCTATTCCTGATGATCCAGGAAGTTATCACTCCTATTTTAAATATAGTGGGATTGCTCAATTCTCAGTCACAAGTGATGCTAAGGATGAGCGCGATTTGCTTCCTTCACGGGGGATACAATCTGATGCCCCAGAAATTAAACAATTAGCCGCCACCTTAACAAAGGGAAAACCTGATCAAAAGTCTAAGGCCAAAGCAATTTATGACTACGTCGCCAAAAACGTCACCTATGATATGGATAAATATCACAAAGATCTCTTTAAATTGGATGATAGTGCGCTGCGCACACTCAGTACTAAAAAAGGTGTTTGTCAGGACTATGTATTTCTCACAGTCGCTTTATTGCGAGCAGCAGGGATTGAGTCTCATTATATTACCGGGGAAGCAGGAGGACGACATGCATGGGTAGAAGCCAAATTAAACGGTAAATGGGTGACTATGGATCCCACTTGGGGTTCAGGTTATGTACAAAACGATTCCTTTGTTAAGCACTATGATCCTTCCTATTTTGATCCTAACATGACCGAATTCAATAAAACCCATAAGCAAGAAGAGATTGTCTATTAAAAACTTGGCTTATCACCAAGCTTTAATGCAGAAAGCCAAAGTTGCTCTTATAAGGTCTCCCGGTCACGATAATCGGGAGGCCTTTTAATGACTTTAGGGGAAATGACAGTTATCCACTCCACACACAATGGTTATCCACAACGCTCATCAACCTATCCACATTGTCCACAAGGATCATGTTCTAGATGCGGTGATAAGGAATAGCGAGGTCATTGGTGAAGCTGCAAATAAATTGAGCCCAGAGCTTATTAACAATAATCCTGATGTTCCTTGGAGAGATGATTGGCATTAGAATTATTCTTATTCATGAGTATTTTGGTATTGATTTGAATATTGTATGGGTGGTTGCAACAAGCAATCTTCCTAGTATCCAACCGCAAATTCAAGTGATTTATGATGCTTTTATAGATAACTTATCCACATTATTAACAATAGTTACCCACAGTATCCACACCCTTGCAGAGAGAAGGAGAATTAAGTCTCCTATTGTAAATAGTGGGAAAAGTGTTATAATGGCTATAATCAAAATTAAAGGAGTGAAAGAGGCTTATGGATTTATCTGTTATTCGACTTTTGGTTTTGGCTTAAGACGGGAGACGTCTGTCTTTTTTTAGCCAAATACTGACTGCAGGATAGCGGAACGTAAGCTTCATTTCCTTTATACGTACGGTGTGTCTCTTATAATAGGAGGCCGATTGGAAAGGACAAAGCGACGGGAGCTTTGTTCTTTTTTATCGTTATTCTTGAATCTTAGAGTGCGTCCACAAGTTTGACCAAGCCCAAGACCTTCGTTCCCCTTTCCTGCAAGTCAGAATGTATCACTTAGCGGAAGCTCTTATAAGGGCAACCATTGTAGGAGAGGGGATTGTGATGAAACGTCTATATTTATATGCTTTCTTATCGGAATTATCTTTAGATCAATTTTTGTATTTTATTTATTTAGGCTCTTTGGGCTTTTCTTTGTCAGAGGTTGGGATTGGCTATGCCGTTTTCCAAATCACGAATCTTCTCACCGATATTCCGTTCAGCTTTTTAGCTGATCGCTTTGGGCGTAAAAAGTTTTTAATGATAGGCGCAGTATTAGAAGGTGTGAGTGTGGTATGCTTATTCTTTTTAAAAGCCGGTCATTTTCCACTCTATATTTTGTCCAGTGTTTTAATGGGAATGGCGATTACCTTAGTTTCCAATGTTGATCGGGCTTATGTGTATGATTACGTGGCACAGATTTCAAGGCACCGGTATGAAGCTGTACTGGCCAATTACTCATCCGTCGTCAATGTCAGTTTAATTGTAGGGGGTATCGCTGGGGGTCTTATCTCAACACTGCTGTCATTTAAATGGTTGTATGGGATCCAACTCTGTATCGTTGTGCTCACTTTAGGTTTGACCTTCACTTTGCCAAGGCTTCAGTCAGTGCCTTCTCCACAACAGACTGTAAATGATAAAATGGCGAGGCTTTGGTCAGAGGCGAAAGAGCTCTTGACCTTTTGGCGCTTGCTTCCAAAGATGTTTGTCATCTTTTTACTCGGTTGTGCGGGCTATTGGACGCTGTCGAGTCTTGTTGGACAGCTGGCAGAGCCTTACTATGCTCACGTCGGATTGAATAACATCGTAATTACTCTGGTGTTCACGGTGGCTAATGTTTTTGCGATTTTAGGCAATAAGTTGGCGAAGACGATAAGTCAGCGGTTGCACTTCCGCCGCTGGGTCATTATCACGCCATTGCTTTATGCTGGAGTTCTCTTTTTATTTATTGCCTCGGCGGGGACGGAATTGCCAAACATCGCTCTGATGAGTATGGCTATCTTTGCCCTGTTTTTGGGTAAAACACTGTCGGGTATCAATGAAGTGATGATTGATGGAAAAGTGATGGTGCTGGCTCCGGAAGCCTTTAAATCCACAACCATGTCAGCAATGGAATCAAGCATGGCCATTCTTTTAGCGGTCTTATTTCCGATGCTCGGTAAGATTCAAAATGAATGGGGCTATGGGGCCATGTTTACTACCTTAGCTGGATTGTTTATGCTATTGAGTGGTCTGGCAAAAGTATGGCGTAACCAGAAAAATGGCGAGGCCTTTTTACACCAAGCAAGTCGCCATTAAGTGAAGAAGAGAGAGAGGGGAGTACTGTGGAGTTATGCACATGATCCACAGTTTTTATCCACAGTATACACATTATCCACAATAGGTTTTCCCTCTCTATAATCTTCCCGAACGAAAAATAGAAAAAATCAGCCATAGGAACATAAGAATAACAATTACAATGCCAATGTCAACAATGGGAAAGAAGTCTAGAAAATGATTTCCAAAGGTCTTGGCAATAATGAGACCCATAATGATGATGCTACATGCGAGTAAGGTGACGCTAAAGGAAATACGATTGCCAATCCGATCTATTCTAAGTAAAAGTTTATCAATTTGTGGGAGTTCCATTTCAAGATGGACATCGCCACGATCGACCTTGATTAACACCTTCTTTAAGAGGCGAGGAAGTTTGAGAGTGTCACCGCTGATATCCTGAACGTTATCCCAAAGTTTTGAGAGCACATTTTTTGGATGGGCACGTTCTAAGAGTAGTTTTTTTCCGAACGGCTCGGCGAGATCAATAATACTGAGACGCTCATCTAGCGAAGTAACAATGCCTTCAAGGGTGATCAGTGCTTTGCCAAGAAGGGTATAATCTTTTGGTATGGTAATCTGATGCTTTTGTGTCACTTCAAATAAATCACTAATAGCTTCAGCGATATTAATTTTACTAAATGGAATATCGTAATATTTATCGCGTAATTGATCAAGATCATTCCTTAACTTGCCTTCATCAATTTCCTCTGGAACAATCGCCATGTTCAGTACAGTATGAAGAAGAATATCCGTGTTCTTACGCATTAGTCCTATAATGAGTGATGAGAAGTTGTTTTTCATCTCTTGGCTCAGAATACCCACTTGTCCAAAATCAATATAGGCAATCTTATTACCAGGCAAGAAAAAGAGATTTCCAGGGTGGGGATCACCATGATAGATACCTGTAACTAAGACTTGCTTAAGGAAGGAATTCACGAGGCGCTCGGCTAATAATTCTTTGTTAAAGGTGTCCTCTGGCAAGTCGGTTATATCGGTATATTTCTTCCCTTCAATAAATTCCATGGTTAAGATCTTTTTCGTTGAAAAGTCCCAATATACCCTTGGAATAATGATGGTATCATCATCTGTAAATTGTCTGGCGACTTTTTCAGCATTACGCCCCTCCTGAGAATAATCCATTTCACTCTTAATCGCTTCAGAGAGTTCATCGACAATATCTCTAAGCTGATACTGTTTGGCCCAAGCAAAGCGTTGTTCAACAAGTCGTGTTAAATCTCGTAAAATTTCTATGTCTGTCTCAATTTGTTTCTCTACATGGGGACGCCTAATCTTGACGGCGACCGTTTCTCCTGTCTTAAGAGTGGCCTTGTGCACTTGCCCGATGGAAGCCGCAGCAAGGCTTTTCCCACTAAAGGAGCTAAAAAGTTCTGAAGTAGGAGCGCCCAATTCGCTCTCAATAATGTGCTCAATCACAAGCGGATCGACGGGTTTGACATCATCCTGCAGCTTCCCTAGTTCAATCGTTAATTGTTTAGGAATAAGATCACCGCGAATACTTAAGAGTTGTCCAAGCTTCACGAAAGTAGGCCCGAGCTCTTCCATAAATAAGCGCAGTCTTTTCCCAACGGAAACGTGTTCTGATTCAAGACTCACCCTTATTTTCTTAATAGGGTTGGAAATTAAATGAAAGAGTCCAATTTCTTTCACGATATAGCCAAAACCAAATTTAACAAGGGCAGTGACGATCTCCCGATAGCGGTTGATATGGCGCATTCTTTTTTTGATCATGACCCTTCACCTGCAGTGGGCTAGTTAACCCTTAAGATTTTCAAGTTTTTCTTCAAGCACTTTGACTTGTTCTTTGAGTTCGTTAAATTCTTCTTGGGTGACGAAACCAAGCTTTTTGAAGGATGTTTGGATTTCTTCTCGGAAATTGTCACTCCAATCTTCTTGTTTGCCTCGTCCTTTTTCACTTAATTCTTCTAACATTTTTCGTGCCTCTTGGGGGGCAAGCTCGCCATTTTTTACGAAGTCTTTAATGTATTTCTCTGCTTTTTCTTTACTCGCGATCGTGGCGCCAAGGCCTAAGTAAAATCCCTTTTTGATCAATTCGTTCATGTCCATCTTCCTTTCTGCTTTAAGGAAATTTCTTTATTACTATAGGTATACCCGAAATTCGGTGAAGAATATCGTCTATTTTGTGAAATGATATGAAATGATGCTAAACTATTCCTAACACAAAATAAGAGGGAGTTGAAGTTGCTTATGAAAGTCGCCTTTCTATCTGATATCCATGGTAATGCGGTGGCCCTAGAAGCTGTATTGGCTGATATTGAAACCCAGCACGTTGACCAACTTTATGTACTCGGTGATCTCTGCTTTAGAGGGCCTGAGCCGAAACGCGCACTCGACATCGTACGTACGTTACAGGTGCCCATCATCAAGGGAAATGCTGATGAATGGATTGTTCGTGGTGTGAAGCAAGGCGAAGTCCCTGATCCCGCCTTTGACATCATGACTCAAGAACGGGAGTGGGCGAGAGCGCAATTGACCCAGGAGGATACTGAATTTCTTAAGAAGTTACCTGGCGACATAAAGGCATCTTTAGATCATGCGCTTCATGTGCATGCTTTCCACGCTACTCCTCATAGTTTATTCAAAAATGTTCTTCCCAATGCTTCGGAGCAAGAGATTCTTCAGACGCTGTGTACGGAAGAGGCCGATCTCTACGTGTATGGACATATTCATAAGGCTTACATCAAATACATTGAGGGGAAATGTATTTTAAATCTTGGGAGTGTTGGTTTACCTTTTGATGGTCCGCGCGCCTCTTATGCGATTGTGGAAGTAAAGGATAGACGGCTACACGCCACCATTGAGAAAGTCCCTTATGATATTGAAAAAGTCATTCAGCTCTATCAAAACTCTGATTATCCTAACAAAGAAATGATGATGGAAGTGATAAGGACTGGAAAACTGTAATTCATGAGGGTTTGTTTTATAGGGAAGAGGGGAAATACCTGACTAAAATAGATAAAGGGAGTGATCACTGGTGGAATTCGGATTAATGGGTAAAACAGCGATTGTCACTGGAGGAAGTAAAGGGATTGGACGAGCCATTGCTATAGCTTTAGCAGCTGAAGGTTGTAAGGTCGTCATTTGTGGCCGTGGAGAGGCAGCGTTGAATGAGACGAAGCAGAGGATTGAGGGACAAGGCGGTGAGGTCTTTGCCGTTCAAGCGGATTTAACGAAGCAGGAGGATGTTGATCGGTTGATTTCAGAGACGATCAGTCATTATCATACCCTTGATATTTTGGTGAATAATGCGGGCATTGTTGGTGGCTTCTTTGATTTTGAAGCTTTATCAGTGGAAGACTGGGAGGAGGTTTTCAATGTAAATCTTTTTGGTATGGTTAGAGTGACAAAGGCTGCACTTCCTTATATGAAGAAGGAAGCGAGTACGCGGATTATCAATATCAGCTCGGAATCAGGGATACAACCCGATCCGTTTATGCCCCATTACAATGCTTCAAAGGCAGCGATTATCAATTTTACAAAAAGCCTGTCCAAGGCCTATGCTAAAGATGGGATCTTGGTGAATACTGTCTCACCAGCTTTTGTGATGACACCATTATTAGAAGACAATTTAAAGGCTGATGCTGAGGAGCAGAATATCACCTTTGATGAAGCTGTTCAACAATTCTTAGAAAAGAACCGCCCTCATATAGAAGTGAAGCGCCCAGGGCGACCAGAGGAAGTGGCTGATGCAGTGGTTTTTCTCGCTTCAAATAAAGCTTCTTTTATAACTGGAGAAAATATTCGTGTGGATGGCGGCTCGGTTGCCAGTCAATAACATGTCTTGCTATCCCTACTGTGGTTGGGCAATGGGGATTTAGGATAGACTCTTGTAAGAAGGAGTGATTTTGTCAATGCTTTGGACAATTATCGGGATTCTCCTCCTTTTATGGCTCCTAGGCCTGGTTTTTCACTTATTAGGGGGACTTATCCATATTCTTTTAGTGATTGCGATTATCGTCTTTATCATTTACATGGTCAAACGAATATTTTCACGTGATTAGCCTCATTGCCTTCAGGAATGAGGTTTTTTTATAAATTGACGGTGTTAATCTCCGCTTCAGAGCGCTCGCTTTCCTCATGCCACAGGAAGTGGGTAGGATCGGTGTTGTCACAGGACGTGACGATTTTAGCCGATTGTCCTTAGCGGCCTCAGCTAATTTTGGAATGGACTCTTTGTGTTCCAAGTATTTATGAATAAAAACCCCTGTTCCTGCGTCTACAAGTATTGCTTCGAAGTCAGTTTTCTCGGAACAACTCGAAGTGTATTCGTGAAGTAACGCTGGTTGCTGTTTCCGAAGGAGTCTCGCGTCTTCCACTCCAATCAACTTGATTGCAGACGATGCCTTGGTATAAGAAACTTTTTCAGACCTAACTTCATCTTTGCCCGGTTTTTCTTGAAAGATCAGAAAGTATAAAATTCTGGTCATCAGGACGGTGTGGGATTTCCGCCTTCCGCTTCAGAACGCTCGCTTTCCGGATCCCACAGGACTAAGAAAAGCTTTTTCAAGAAAACTTTCAGACCAAATATAAATCTTAATATTTTTTTAGTATATATCAATTTTTTATTATGAATCTCCTTCTTTATACGCTATAATTGAGAAATGTTATCACTTTAATTTTAATACGTATAGAGTGAGGGGGATGCCTGTGATACGACGATTTTTTTCTTACTATAGGCCTTATAAAAGATTATTTATTATAGATTTTACCTGCGCGGTTATTGCTGGGATTCTTGAATTGGCTTTTCCGCTTGCGGTCAATAAAGTGATCGACAAACTCTCGGAGGGCAATCACTGGACGTTTATTGTTTGGGCCTGTATCGGGTTGTTTGCGATGTACACCATAAATACGGGCTTACAGTATATTGTGACCTATTGGGGACATAAATTGGGTATCAATATTGAAACAGATATGCGCAAGCGTTTGTTCGATCATATTCAAAAACTTTCTTTCCGTTTTTTTGATAATAATAAGACCGGGAACCTACTGTCACGTTTGACCAATGATTTGTTTGAGATTGGTGAGGTGGCTCACCATGGACCTGAGGATGTTTTTATCGCAATCATGACATTACTTGGAGCTTTCGTGATGATGCTGCTGACGAACTGGAAACTTGCTGTAATGACTTTTGTCATCATTCCGTTTCTCACTTGGCTCATCATTTTCTGTAATAAAATGATGACGAAAACCTTTCGTAATATGCACCAAGACGTCGCTGATTTTAGTTCTCGAGTGGAAAATACCATCGGTGGGATCCGTGTGGTCCAAGCCTTTTCTAACGAGGAGCATGAAAGAGAACGCTTTGCTGTTAGAAATCAAATTTTGCGGAGAACAAAACTTAAATCTTATAAAATTATGGGCTTAAGCACTTCGGTGAGTTATATGATGATGCGCTTTATGACCCTGTTTGTTTTGATTTGTGGCACATGGTTTGTCATTCATGGGCAGCTCTCTTATGGGGAGTTTGTGGGGTTCATTTTGTTAACGAATGTTTTCTTTCGACCTGTTGAGAAGATTAATGCGGTTATTGAAAGTTATCCGAAAGGGATTGCTGGCTTTAAACGATTTACTGAGATTCTTGATACAGAGCCTGATGTGCAAGATCGCCCGGGGGCAGTGGATGTCGAAAACGTATCCGGCAATATTGACTATCATCAAGTGACCTTTGGTTATGAGACAGGGAAAAAGGTGCTTGATGGCGTCGATTTAGCGATTAATGCGGGTGAGACCATTGCCTTTGTAGGTCCTTCAGGGGCAGGGAAATCCACATTATGTACTTTGCTGCCAAGATTCTATGAACTGGATTCTGGACAAATCACCATTGATGGCATGGATATTCGTGACATGACCTTGTCCTCATTACGGAAACAAATCGGGATTGTACAGCAAGATGTTTTCCTTTTCTCAGGAACGATTCGCGAAAACATTGCTTATGGGAAGCTTGATGCGACTGATGATGAAATTTGGGAAGCCGCGAGAAGGGCGCAACTGGAAACCTTTATTCATTCACAGGCTGAAGGGATAGACACCATCATCGGTGAGCGCGGGGTTAAGCTTTCTGGAGGACAAAAACAAAGACTCTCTATTGCTCGGATGTTCTTGAAAAATCCTCCGATTTTGATTCTTGATGAGGCAACCTCTGCTCTTGATACGGAAACAGAAGCCCTTATTCAAAAGGCGCTTATGGAACTGGCTGAAGGAAGGACTACGCTTGTCATTGCCCATCGCTTAGCAACGATCAAGCACGCCGATCGTATTATAGTGGTGACAGAAGAAGGCATCAGCGAGCAGGGCCGTCACGAAGAGTTACTAGCAACCGGTGGTTTGTATAGTAAACTCCACCAAGCGCAATTTGGCGATGTTCAGGTGAATTCTTGACGAAAATGGACTTGCGAGCCTCTGTTTATTGTCTGTATATAAATGGATAGATCTCACAGTGTTTATAGACACGCCATTGGATTGTACAATGGCGTGTTGTTTAGTATATGAAATTAAAGGGAGGAGTCTAGTGATAAGAAGGAGAGAATGCCATTTCAAGAGCAAGACGGACTTTTTTTAGATTGAAAAGGCGATTAAACCTCACTTAGACATGGATATTAATTGAGTATTTATAGCTTAGGAGAGAAACAGGTACACTAAAGTTTACATAGTAGGAATATTCATATTATTTGTCGGGAAATAATTTTATAAAGTCCTACTTTTCTTATTCTATCAAGGTTTCCTTTGGGAAATATCAGATCAGATGCAATTCTCTAAGGGTCGTACTATACTATATAGAAACTAGAAATAAGTAGGAAAAATATCTGGCGAGGAGTGGTTTCATGGATTATACTCAGCTTAAAAAGACGGACATGAAGATTTCGACCATTGGACTGGGAACTAATAAAGTCGGTGGACATAACTATTTTAAAGATCTCAGTGAAAAAGAGGGCAAGGATTTTGTTAAAGAAGCTATTAACCTAGGTATTAATTTTCTTGATACAGCAGATGTTTATGGGCATGGGCGTTCAGAGGAGCTTATTGGAGAAGTGCTCAAGGAGATTTCGACAAGACGAGACGAGTTGATTATTGCGACTAAGGGCGCTAACCAATGGGATAATGCCGGTAATGTTAAAGTCAATAATCATCCCGATTATCTCCGGTCGGCTTTAGAAGCAAGTTTGAAACGATTAGGCACAGATTATGTCGACTTATATTATCTTCATTTTCCAGACAATGTGACGCCACTAGCGGAATCTTTAGGTGAACTGACGCGCCTGAAAGAAGAAGGCAAGATCAGAGCGATTGGAGTTTCCAATCTTAATATTGACCAATTAAAAGAAGCCGATCAGGTCGCTGAGGTTGTTGCACTCCAGTCGGGATATAATATGATTGATCGTTCTGTAGAAACTGATGTTCTTCCTTATTGTGCAGAAAATAATATTAGCTTTATTCCTTATTTCCCTTTAGCTGCTGGTTTATTAAGCGGAAAATATACTACGAAGACGACCTTTGAAGAAGGCGATTCTCGCAAGCAGAGATTTACACCTGAGAAGTTAGCTAAAGCCGAGCAGCTGAAGGCTTTTGCAGATTCAAAAAATACGACATTGCCGAACTTTGCCTTGGCTTGGTTATTGGCGCAAAAAGGGGTGGACGCCGTTATTCCAGGAGGAAGAAACCCAGAACAAATTCAAGGGGTTGTCCAAGCTCTTGAGGTTAAATTAACACCATCTGAACTTCAAGCGATTGCTGAAATTTTAAACTAAGATTTAGAACGGATTCCTAATGAGGGAATCCGTTTTTTAAAAGAATAAGAAAGTATAAGCCGTCGAAGCAATAAAGAGATCGGTAGAAAAATTTGTCTTCTCTGATAAGGACTTGGCGGAAGCCAAGTTTTTCTCAGGAGTTAGTAAATATAGGCTACCTAAAGAATAAAGAGTATGATTAGAAAAATTGTCTTGGTACGGGGAGTTAGAACAGACAACAGTCAGAGAGCCGGAATAGGTCGGAAGATAAGTCAATTTCCGGATAGATAAAATCTAGAGAACGAAGTAGAGTCCGTAGAGAAGCCGTCTTCGGACAGATAAACGGCTAGGAAACTTAGAAGAGTCTAAAGCCGCCCCAGCAGATATCAGCAAGAGGAATGAGTTAAGCCTTAATAGCTTTAAGGACCATTGCTTCACCTGTAAAAGAGAGCACGCGATCGTCCGTCATTTGAATTTGAAACTTTTGCTTAAGTTGATCTGGCACATGCAGGATGAAAGTATTAAGCTTTTCTTTTGTAGCGGGAGTGACTTGCATGCGTTCGCACCAACTATCAAACTCAAAGGTTTTTTCAAAACGGTGAAAGACCTCAATATTGAAGCCGACTGCTTCAAGTTTTTGAATCCACTCCGTTTTTTTCCACGCCCGGAAGTGACTATAATCACGCTCTTTTTCTATTGTATTATAAAATTGGTCACTTTTTTCATCCTCAGGGGCGATGTTATCGTCGAGCAAAAATTGCCCACCTGGTTTTAGCGTGCGATAAACTTCAGTAATAAACTGATCGATGTGAGGGAAGTGATGGGGCGCGATTCTACAGGTTATGATGTCAAAAGCATCCTCTGCAAAGGGAAGAGCTTCCGCATCGCCTTCAACAAAATTTACATTCTGAAAGCCATTGCTCTCGATAAAGTCTTTTGCGACGGCAAGCATTTCTGGTGTAAGGTCGAGTGCTGTGACCTCTTGGACAAAGGGAGCAAAGGCATTAGCCGTATGGCCACCGCCCGTGGCGACATCAAGGAGTTTTTCTTTACCTTTGATATTAGCGATTTCTAATAATAGTGAGAGATCTTTTCCTAACTTATGAAGGTCACTACTAACATAGGCTTTTGCACTACGTCCAAATTGACTCTGAACATCTTTTTTGGTTGTCATCCTCATCACTCCTTATTACGGTTATCATACTCTCAATCTAATCAATAAGTAAAATAAAAATAGATTATCCATGTTAATAAGGAAAACTTATTTAAAGAGAACCAGGGAAACAAAAACATACTAAGATTAGTGGGTAAGGTCATCGACGGATGACTTTACCCACTATTTTTCTTTTTAGAGTTATAGTGAGAAGTGAAAGAAAGCTCGACCACAACCTCAGGGATTTCGAATCCGAAACATAAACTGAGCTTCTTCACTTTCATTTTTGAATCAGATTTAAGTATGTTGGGGCCATGGAGCTCGTGTATAGGAAATTGGAATCGAAATGAATAAGTGAAGATCTTTCAAAATGATCAAGAAGAGAGAGGAAAAACATTGGGATTAGTAATTGCTTTAGATATTTCTATGGGGAAAAGCTACAAAGTGCTATACGATGGTCAAAATTGCCTTTCGGAGGGGGAAATCCTTCACAATGAGAGCGGGTTCCAAACATTGCTTGACGAGATCCGAAACCTTTCTGAAAAACCTATTCTCGTTTTTGAATCGACAGGTATTTACTCAAAACCAGTTGAAATCTTTTGTCGAGAAAACCAATTGCGTTATTGCTTATTAAATCCTCTTGTAGCAAAAAAGCAACTAGAACAAGGAACCTTGAGGAGCTGGAAAACAGACAAACATGACGCCCACAAATTAGCACAAGCCCATCAAAAAAATGATCGACCAGAAAAAATACAACAGCCGGAAATTTATAATGAAATCCGTGACCTTTCTCGGTTCTATCAAGAAGTAGAAGAAGAAATAAAACGTACACGGATGCACTTGCATAATGCACTTCAATTAAACTTTCCAGAACTTGAACTATTCTTTTCAAGTAGGATTACGCCATATGCCCTAACATTGATTGGCTT
>NZ_BMFV01000004.1 GCF_014639255.1 Pullulanibacillus pueri | reverse complement strand
TAAAACTAAATAAATTATAACAATAGTCCATACCTAAACTATAGGTGTGGACTATTTTACGCTTACAGATAAGGAATGGGAAAAATAAATTCTATTTCTTTAGTAATGGAACAGAACAATGCTGTTGATAAACACTGCAAAAATAAAAGTAACTATAAATAAAGCTTTAAAGGAAAGTAATATTGATCCGAAATTAACTTGTAATGAAAGAAATGATTATAATGACAATGCTGCCGAAGTTTATCCGTGATAGATGGTTCTTGTTGCACTAACAGTAGCGTTTCTTTAACGCAATGGAAAGACGTTTTTAATTTGTCTCCACCAAAATAAATTTAATGTTAGTGTAAGATAAGGAATATTCAGCCATTCGACTAAGAGAGCAGAATAATTGAATAAATATCTGTTAAAAATTAATTGGAAAATTCAGTAGTTGGTGAAAAAGTGAATGTCAAAACTGCTTAATAACAAGGAGACAAAGGGAGATAAAATACGTTCATTTCTCGACAACCTTTTTGAAAGTTGTTTAGGTTGTTTAGGGGTTGGTTATATAATACCTATAATTCTTTCTGTTACAGTTGTAGGACTAGTTTTCTGGATAATACAAAACTTCACTAACGGGCGTTAATTCAAGAAAGAGATCGCTCCTTTGTTATTAAGTAAAGAAGCAGGTTAGTGACATAGCATGATGTCACTGCCTCTTTAGAAACTCTTCTAAATTTGGGGATTGTTTGTATTTAATAGCAGCCATCTTGTCCTTTTCCAAAATAACTTTAGATATGTCAATATTATTTATACTTGCAATTGCTACAGTATAATGTATAACGTCCGCTAACTCTTTTTCCAATGAAGAACTTCCACTATTCGACTTTCTACCCTCTATCTGATTTAACACCTCAGCTACCTCACCAACTTCTTCAACCAGCTTCATAAATAAACCTGTTGAGGAACCACCTTCCTTATATTTTAAAGATAGATAATCTTGCAATACCTCAAAACTTAATTTGTCCATGCTCATTACTCCTTCGAATTTAAGTTTTTCGATAAAATACTGGAAAAATAATATAATATACAAATAACTTTAACATAAAATTTTAACGTTATTTGTACTTTCCTTAGTTTTATTTTTAAAATTCAAAATCAACTTTAGTGTATAATCTTTTATTGCATCGTAGTTTATGTACTGTATATTAAACAAACGGGGGCTTATCTTTAAGAAGGATAAGGTCCTTGTTATTGAAGTAAAAAAAGCAGGATAGTTTAATAAAAAATTAGTAATTATGGAAAGGATGTTTTTATTGGAAATACGTCAGATGGCCACTGCATTCTTAATTCATCAAGGTAAAATGTTAATGATGAAGAAAGAGAAGAGTAAAATCTTTAATTTTGAATTTTGGGGTGGTATTGGAGGTCATATGGAAACTAATGAACTCAATTCTCCAATGGAAGCAAGCTACAGAGAAATTGAAGAAGAAACAGGATTTAAAAGAGAAGAAATTAAAAACTTTAAGCTGAAGTACATTCTGCTTGAGAATAATAGTGGTGAATTACGTCAGCAGTATGTCTACTTTGGTGAAACAGAGCATGGTAACTTTATTCCTTCTGACGAAGGGGAATTATTTTGGATTTCTAAAAATGAATTATTGGATTTACATACCTCAAAAATTATCAATTTAACTCTTGCACACTATTTGAATGATAAAAATAATATTGATAATATTCTTGTGGGAGTAATGATGGCTGACAATGAATTTGAACCTGTAATCCAATGGTCAACCATCAAAGAGACTGTTGGGTTTTAGTTATTTTGGATCGAAGATGAAATTCCATGTTCCATTTGAAAAAGCAAAGGTTTTTAAGAGGTAAATGGAAGAAGAATTTTAATATTTTTGTGTTGACAGTAACATTACGTCACTCTTTATTATTAAAATTACCAAAGGGGGTGTGACACTTGGATCAAAATGTTTATCATATAAAGGAATTTGCTAAAAAAGCATCTATCTCTGTTCGAACTCTTCGTTATTATGATAAACGGGGACTATTAGTACCTAGTGTTTATGACAAATCGGGTTTTAAACTATATACAGACGAAGACTTTACTCAACTTCAATCTATACTTTCTTTCAAGTTTTTAGGATTTTCACTAGATGAAATTCAAGATATACTGTCTGAACATCCAGTGGATTTATCTCAAAGACTTAAACAGCAAAAAATGATGATGAGGGGTAAACGAGCTCAAATGGATCAAATCCTTGAAGCGATTGAACAGGCAGAAAAATCAATTCATTCAAATTTAACGGACCAAAATTCAATTACAAAATTGATCCAAGTAACACAAATGAACTTAAAATCAGAGTGGGTAAATCAAAACTTGGATAATGACGAGCGTTTGACAATGAGAGAAATAGCAAAAGAATCCTATTCTAAAGAAGCGTTACAAAAGTTAGTGGCAAAAGGCTGGACAGAAAAAGACCATAAAAAACATTTAAATGACTATCAGTATTTCAGAAAAAATCTAACGAAACTTGTTACAGAAGGGTATTCACCCGACAGTAGTGAGGCACAAGAATTAGTTAAGTATTTACAGGAAATGAATAACCGTCGTATCCAAGGTGATCCTGAGATTAGAGAAGGAATGAAGAAGTCTTGGGAAAAATTCAATTCACTCCCAAAGACTAAACAACCAAAAACTTATGGTATATCTGAACAGGAAAGAGAATTTATTAAAGAGGCAAGTAAAATATTCTATAAATATAAGAAGTAAATATCCTATTTTGTCGAGCATTCTTGTTCAACTAACGGGGATTTATCTTGAAGAAGGATAATGCCCTTTTGTTATTGAAGTAAAAGAACAGAAGCGTTGAACAAAGATATGATATTCAAGGTCAAAAGGAGGAATTAGGTGAAGATACAACTTGTGGTCCTTTTATATCATACTTATTTGTTTAGGATTAGCATTATATTCATTGTATTCTATTATGAACAATACTTGGTTAATTGCACCGCCAAATTATATATTACTTCTAATGAGTTTATTAGCTTTAGTTTTGGGGATTTTTGGCTTCAAAGAAAAGAGAAATTGGCGAACTCAACTAAGAAGTTGTCTCACCGTAATAATGTCATCACTAACATCTATCGGACTACTTTTGGTTCTATTAATATCGCTTTTATTTCCAAATGAACACATTAAAACAGTTAGTTCGCCTGATCATAGTTATTTAATTGATTTTTATCAGTGGGATATGGGAGCAGCAGGGACTTTTGGGATATTAGGTGAACTTAATGGACCACTATGGTTTAAGAAAAGGATTTATAGAGAAGAAAGAACAGAAAACGTGAAAATTAAATGGGGAAGTAATAGTAAGGTGTCCATAAATAATCATATCCTCAATTTAGATGAACAGATACCTATGGATACCAATGATTATGATATAGCAAACCCTCTAATATAAGCGTAGTGCTTGTTGTATTAACATGGGCATATCCTTCAAGGAAGAGAGGAGTAAAAATGGAATACTATAAATATCTGAGGCAGTATGTCGGGCATAGACCAATTATTTTACCTGGTTCTGTTGTTATCATTTTAAACGAACAAAATGAAGTGTTATTGCAAAAAAGACTTGATGGATATTGGGGACTACCAGGCGGGTTAATGGATTTAGGGGAAAGCTTTGAAGAAGTAGCGAAAAGGGAGGTTTATGAAGAAACAGGATTAGTAGTAGATAACCTAAAACTACTTGATGTGTTCTCAGGATCTAAATATTACATAAAAGTTCCAAATGGTGATGAATTATATTCAGCGACAGCTGTTTACTATACTAGAGATGTAAGTGGAGATATGGAGATTGATTATAGTGAGTCGGAAAAAATGCAGTATTTTTCAATAAATAGTTTGCCAAATGAATTAACTGATGAGTATAGAGGGTTTATTGAGCAATACATAGATTTTGAAAAAAAATACTTAAAGTAATGGTGGGCGTTAGTTCGAGATTTTCGAAGCCTTATTGTACTATCGGCAAAAGAGTTGAATACTGAATTAGAAACTTTTTTGTTTCCGTCATTTTCATTTGATTTTTTTAATAAATACTAGGGGTATTAGAGTTAATATAGCAGGGAGAATATAAAAATAAGAAATTGAAATTATTCCCGTTATACAGAATAGCACCATTAGAATCACAACATATTTTTTTCCTTTGTTTAAAATAGAGGCACCAATTACAGCTAGAATACCACTTATCACACCTAAAAAAACAATGTTTCCAAAAGAATAAGAGTCAACGATAACAGCGAACAACTGACAAATAAAGATATAACGATATCTAATGCTCCACCTATTATACCAACACTCTTCATAAGCATACTCTCATTTGTATTAATTATTTAAAAAATTATTAAAATACCAAAAACACTAAAAGTAGTTTTTTTTAAGCTAATCTAGTTTTTTTCTTTCTTAGGATACATAAAGAATAACAAAAAGAAGTCGGACTATTATTTAGAAATTAAGGTCCAAGGCAAGCATACAAATAATAATTTTTAGTCTATTCAAGTTACAGCGGCTAATATGTTATTGAAGTAAAGGGCAGAAGGGGTTTAATGAGTAAGTCAATGAAACACCATAGAAATAGTGATTAAGTTTTTAAATGGAGAGAGGTGAAACTTTATGAATGCAACGATAGAAAAGGTGGACGACATTGAAGAATTATCCCAGTTTTTATCAAAAATAAATAAACAGAGATACAGACACATTGGTTACTGTGGTGTCAAGGAAGAAGAAATTTGTCAGACATTAAAAGAGGATTTTATTAGTGATAATGGTGACATCAAATTCTTAATCGCCAGAAGCAGCACGGGCCAAATTTTAGCAGCCATTGGACTTGATATTGAAGAAACGAGTGCAGAAGTGTGGGGACCTTTTAATATAACACCTTCTGATTGCCTGCAATTTCAATTATGGAAACAGTTACTGAAAGAAATTTCTTCAGTTCAAGAATTTTATTTCTTTATCAATAATGAAAATAAACAACAACAAGCATTTATGAATAAAATAGAGGCAAAAAAGACTGGCGAACACCTTATCTTGGAAATTAAAGAACAAAATTTTCAAAAAGTGATTCAAATGAACAGTGAATCATTTAAACAAGACGATCTTCAAGCATTTGAAAAATTACATAATTCAACGTTTCCTAACACTTACTATGATGCAAGAACAATTATTAAAAGATTGAACAATAGTAACATGCTAAAGGTGATTAAAACGAAAGCTAATGAACTACAAGGCTATGCCTATTTTGAAATTGATACGGATATGGCAGAGGCTTCATTAGAGTATGTCGCTATTTCAAAAAAAGCTCAAAATCAAGGTTTAGGAACAATGCTGTTAAATGAAGTTCTAACCGAAATATTTTCATACCCACAAATTGATCAAATTAAATTAACTGTAGATAAAACAAATAGCAAAGCAAATCGCGTATATATGAAAGTTGGTTTTGAGCCTAAAGATACTCTTATAAGTTATTTTCTTAAACTACAACGATAGAGGGGGTTATGTAGAAAGAGAGACTTAATAAGAGAACTATCAAATTCACCCCCAAACACTATGTGGATGCTAAAAATAACATTGATAATGAACTCGGAAAAAATAGTGGGTTCCAGATTCTTTTGAGATCATTTGATGCATGAGATCTTATAAACAGAGAGGAGTATGATAATGGTTATAAAGCAATCATTTTCAAATAAAGTCAGGGATTATGTGAAATATCGTCCGACATATCCAAGTGATGCAATCGATTATTTATATGATGTTGTCAAACTTGATGAACAATCGACCGTGGCTGATATTGGTGCAGGAACAGGGAAATTATCGGAATTACTCGTCGGAAGGGGGACTACTGTTATTGCCGTAGAACCTAATCTGGAAATGAGAGTCGCTTCTGAACAAATACTTGGACATGAACCTCACTTTCACGCTGTGGAAGGGTCAGCAGAATCAACGGGTTTAAGCAACGATTCCGTAGACTTTATAGTGTGTGCACAAGCGTTCCACTGGTTCGATCGCTCGGCTACCCAGTTAGAATTTAAACGCATTCTAAAAGAAAACGGGAAGGTTATTTTAGTTTGGAATACACGTCAAACAAATGGAACGCCTTTTTTAGAAGGGTTAGAACAATTGTTGCTTAACTACGGTATGAATTACGCCGAAGTGAATCACAAAAACATTTCGGAAAATGAATTGCTGTCATTCTTTAAAGAAAATACTATGGAAAAGTCTGTTTTTAAAATAGAACAACTATTTGATTTTGAGGGTCTATGTGGAAGAGTAATGTCTTCTTCCTATACGCCTATGCCTGAACATCCTAACTATGACCCCTTGATTGAACAATTGCGAAAGTTATTTAATCGTTATGAAAAAAACGGTAAAGTCACTTTTATATATGAGACAGAGTTATTTTGGGGAGAGATTTAGTCATGAGCGGTACTGAAACGAAGGAAACATTAAAAAGGAAGCATTTATATGGGGAAATATAAAGTTATTTTATTTGATTTAGACGGCACACTTTCGGATCCGAAAGTAGGCATAACGCAATCGGTTCAATACGCTTTGCGGGAGATGGGGATTATTGAACCGAACCTTGATAAACTTGATTGTTTTATTGGTCCACCATTACAAGACTCTTTTGCTGAATATTATGATTTTGATGAGGTGCAAACACTTAAAGCCATAGATTTATATAGAGAAAGATTTAAAGAAAAAGGGATGTTTGAGAACAAGCTCTACCCTGGGATTCCGCTGCTATTAAAATCCTTAAAAGAGGAAGGGGTAACTTTAGTCGTTGCAACTTCAAAACTAACGATTTTCGCTGAGCAAATCTTAAAGTATTTTAACATTGACCATTATTTTCAGCTTATTGTAGGAAGTCATCTTGATGGCACAAGGTCATCAAAAACAGAAATCATTCAATACATATTAAAAAAATATAAGCAATATGATCTTGACCAATTTATTATGATTGGAGATAGAAAGTTCGATATGATAGGGGCAAATCGTACAAAAATTGACTCTGTTGGAGTGACCTATGGATATGGTTCATACGAGGAATTAAGTCAAAATAAACCTACTTATATTGCTAAGAACGTAAATCAACTCAAGGATATTTTAATGAGTGTGAAAGCGTATTAATACACTTTAGCTCAAACAGGCAGGATAGTTTAGCAAGAAATTTTATTTTTAAAAAAATAAAAATCAGCAGGTGAATTGATTGAACGTATGGAATATTCCTTGTTATTAAGTTACAAAAAGGGAGTGTTTTAATGTCAGCAATCAATATCAATGGTGCCTCTTTCGTATTGTTAGTCAAGG
This sequence comes from Pullulanibacillus pueri, assembly GCF_014639255.1. Taxonomy (GTDB): domain Bacteria; phylum Bacillota; class Bacilli; order Bacillales; family Sporolactobacillaceae; genus Pullulanibacillus; species Pullulanibacillus pueri. The sequence continues at coordinate 158,283 of NZ_BMFV01000004.1, read as the reverse complement.
AATTAGAGAAAACAATAAAATTTTATACCGATTTAAATTTTAAATATGAGGTGATTGGATCTAAAATAAAACACCACCATATTTCGAGAGATAAATTGACCCTTATTCTTATAGAAGCGAAACCTGGGGATGAAGTGAATCCAATCAGTTCGAGGTATGAAGAACAATATTTTGATGCGTTTTGTTATACAGATTCAGTAGATGTGCTGTTTGAAGAAATGAAAGAAAAAAACGTGACTATTATTAGAAAACCAAATTACAGTTCCTACTGGAGTGAGTTTACCATTAAGGATATTAACGGATACCAAATTGCTTTTGGTGGAGGTATTGTGAACAAAGAACTTATTTCTGGTTAAGGAACACGATATTGATCTAATGGGTGCAATACTTAATAGGGACTCATGGAAATGTTATGACCATTATAATGAATTATTTTAATGAAGACTATGGATATAAGTTTCGGAAGTACACTTCAAAACCAGATGTATATAAATTGGTATTTTCAGGAGGAAGTCTCTTATCAGCACAAAGAGTATGGGAATAACTTATTTAACAAGAGGGGGAGTTAATTCAAGAAGGAGATCGCAATCTATTTATAATGGTAAAGATTGGCGTAGAGGATGGTGAAAATGAATAAGAAATGTTTGTTGTATTTCCTCTTATTCAACAACTACATGAAATGCTCCAACAAACTCTTATTTTAAAGGAAACACGATCGTTACAAGATCGACTGCAAAAGATTTATGAAGAAACGATTGAACTCACAACTAAAAGGCCAGAAGAGATTTTAAAAATTGTTATAAAGGCACATAGAAGCAAGGTCAACGTCCTGTTAATAGAATCAAGTGAACGGGATAGATATAATAGGAATAAAAAAGGTAAGAAGAACGTTTCGAACAAAAAGTCAGACTATTCGGCAACTAATTTAAAGGGGTTAAATCTACAAGAGAAGATTTTCGTGGGAAACTAATGATAGCATCAAATTTAAGTCAAAGTGATTTAAGGAGAGCTGATTTTATTGGTGCTGACCTTAGAGAGACCCAGATTTAAGTGATGCTAATTTGTCTGAAGTTCTCTTTCTTAAACAATCACAAATCAATTCAGTAGTTGGAGATGTTCATACTAAAGTACCAAGTTGTTTAGAAAGACCAGGCCATTGGATTAGCAAAAACGTTTTTTAATCTTCTTGTAGGGGCTAATCTTGCAAAGGAGGAATGCTCAATCCTACCCTATCGTTTACTCGAAAACGATTCGAGCTACCTACAAGGCACTTGTTAAAAACGAGGATGAGGTAGAAACGTTGTAGGTGGATGGTGATAATCATTTTTTTACTTTTAAAGTCCTGATGCCAATGATTTTACAAATCTGTTTTTAGGAGTAGTGGCTTTGTTAAATAACAGTGAGAATCATAAGAAGGAACTCAGAAACTCGGATCTAAAGAATTGGAAGCCCTTAAGTGTAAGTGAAATAAAGCACGTTTTTTCTCATTTATCCGTCACATGGGCGATCGCTGGTGGCTGGGCGTTAGACTTATATCTAGGCAAAAAAACTAGAATACATGATGATATTGATATTGTTATTTTACGACAGGATCAGCCCACTGTCTTTCACTATTTATCGAAACATTGGATGCTATATAAGGCTGAGAATGGTGAGGTTGACTTATGGAAGGAGGGGGAGTATCTACCTTCTATAAATGATATATGGATAAGAAAGAGTGCAAATGATCCTTGGGCTTTTCAACTCATGTTTGTAGATACGTTGGATTCCCTTTGGATTTATAAGCGGGATCGATCGATTCGGAGGGAACTAGAGGATGTTTTTCTAATGACATCGGATGGTATAAAATATTTGAAGCCGGAAATACAATTGCTGTATAAAGGAGGAAGTTCTCACATAAGAGCAAAAGATCAACACGATTTTTTGACATTACTTCCCTCCTTAACACCACAGGCTAAAGAGTGGCTAAGAACTGCATTAATAAAACAAATCCCTAGTGGACATCAGTGGATAGATGCGTTGAAGGCAGAGGAAAGGGACGAGAGTCAATATGGAACAGCTGATGATAAGAAAAATAACTCATGAGGATCATCCTCCGATGACGTTGTTACTTCTTGCCGATCCGTCAGAACCGATAGTGAGGAGCTATTTGAAAAGAGGCGAGTGTTTTGTCGCTGAAAATGGAGCTGAATGCATGGGCGTCTATGTTTTACTTCCCACGAGACCTGAAACGGTTGAGCTCGTCAATGTGGCAGTCGCTGAAGAATGGCATGGCCAAGGCATTGGTAAGCAATTGGTCATGCATGCCATCGAACAAGCGCGTCTTTTAAGGTATAAGACCATCGAAGTGGGAACCGGCAATTCAGGAATAGGTCAACTCGCCCTTTACCAAAAATGTGGCTTTCGGATCACCGGAGTTGATCTTGATTTTTTTATCCGTCATTATCCAGATCCCATTTTTGAAAATGGGATTCAATGTAGAGATATGGTACGTTTAGGACAGGACTTGTGATTTTTGTTGCACAAAACCTTGTGATGTCAAATAGACTATGCTATAGTAAAAGAAATTGACTTAAAGGAGTGGAAAGGATTTATGACATTATCTGTTGTTTTGCAAATGGTATGTGCCTGAGACGGGAGAAGTCTGCCCATTTTCAGAGCAAAATACCAACTGCAAGCAACGGAACGTGTTCACCTTTCTTCCTTTTATAATGAACGGATGTCTCTTATCGAGAGAAAATGAAAAGGCAAAGCGTGACGCGCTTTGTCTTTTTGTTGTCAATCCTTCTTGCAGTTGGTTTTCAAAACTTACAATCAAGGAGAGAATCTCGATGAGTCTTATTAATGTTGAAGGTCTAACCCATGGATTTGCTGATAAATTTGTATTTAAAAATGTGCAATTCCGTCTGCTTAAAAATGAACACGTTGGTTTAGTCGGGCCAAATGGGGCCGGGAAATCGACGCTGATCAAAATCATGACAGGTCAACTGTTACCTGATGAAGGCAAGATAGAATGGAATCCCAAGATTCACGCGGGACATTTAGAACAACATATAGAGCTCCAAGAAAAGGTCACCATTAAAGGCTTTCTTAAAGAGGCCTTCCAGGAGCACTTTGATAAAGAACGTCAGTGGTTGACATTAGGAGAGCAGATGGCAACAGCTACTCCTGATGAAATGGAAAGGCTATTCGATCAGTATGGCCGTCTTCAAGAATGGTTAGAACAGAATGATTTTTACAGTATTGATGCTAAAATTGACAATGTGGCTGATGGTCTAGGGCTTATGCAGTTAGGTATGGAGACCGATGTCAGTAAATTAAGTGGTGGCCAGCGCACTAAACTACTGTTGGCTAAACTTTTATTGCAGCAGCCAGATGTTCTTTTGCTTGATGAGCCGACCAACTATTTAGATACTGGTCATATTGAATGGCTCACCGATTATTTAAAGGGTTATGAGAATGCCTTTTTACTGATTTCTCATGATACTGACTTTATGAATGAAGTCGTCAATATCATCTATCATCTTGAGCATCAGACGCTCACAAGGTATGTGGGGAATTATCAATCCTTTCTCAAACAGCGTGAGATGAAAGAACAACAATTACAAGAAGCATTCAATAAGCAACAAAAAGAAATCAATAAGCTTGAAACGTATATTTCTAAAAATAAAGCCCGAGCGTCAACAGCCAAACAAGCGAAATCTCGTGAGAAAAAGTTGCAAAAAATTGAGCGGATCCATCAGCCGACGAAGCTTCCGAGACCTCGTTTTAAGTTTCCTTTAGGTTCAGAGCCTGTGCGCATGGTATTTGAGGGTGAGGAGGTATCCGTTGGTTACGACCGACCGCTGTTTCCAACTGTGAATTTAAAGCTGGAAAGAGGTGAAAAGATTGCCATTGTCGGTCATAATGGGATTGGGAAATCAACGCTTCTTAAAACGATATTAGGTGAAATTCCGCCATTGAACGGAAACGTCTCTATTGGAGATCGAGTGAAGCCGGCCTATTTTGAACAAGAGGTCCATCTGCCTAATATGACGGCTTTAGATTATGTGTGGGAGAAATTCCCTGAGCATGATCAAAAAGATATTCGAGCAGCGTTAGCACGTTGTGGATTATTGGATGTCCACCTCCGCCAACCGCTGAGTTCTTTATCCGGTGGAGAACAGACAAAGGTGAGATTGTGTGAATGGACGTTAACAAAAACCAATTGGTTCATCCTGGATGAGCCGACCAACCATCTTGATGTTGACGCGAAGGATGCATTGAAAGAAGCTTTAATGGCTTATAAAGGGACTGTGTTAGTTGTGTCGCACGAAAAAGCTTTTGTGGAAGATTGGGTCACAGGTGTCTGGGATGTAGAGGATTGGGTTCAATAATAGAAAAAGAGAGGGTGGTTCATCAAAGATGAGCCACCCTTTTTAAATGGAAAAAGTAGAATTGTAGAGAAAACATCGCGCATTTTTTATTTTTCTTATGCTCTCATTTTATTCAAATCTCGCTTGCCAATCGTGAGCGTGACCATGGCAAGAAAGACAATAATACCGCCGACAAGGAAAGGGATGTGCGGGTTATACCATTCAGCGAGCTTTCCTGCGAGCCAAGGGGCGATAGCGCCACCTACAAAACGGACAAAGCTATAAGCTGATGAAGCGACACCGCGTTCAACTGGAGAAACTTCCATAACGGCAGTCGTAATCAAGGTATTATTGATGCCTAAGAAAGCACCGGCGATAATAATGAGACCAATTACCGTGGCTTCTGAGTTTGTAAAAATGGCCATAAAGATTAAGTCAAGCCCAAATAAAATGAAGATCCCGTACAATGTTGGGGCGACACCAAATTTCCTCTCTAATTTTGGCGCCACAAAGACAGAACAGATGGCAAGAAGGACACCCCAGAAGAAAAAGACGTAACCCACATGAATCGCATCAAGTGATAAAACAAATGGAGAATAAGCGAGCAAGGTAAAGAAGCCAAAATTATATAAAAGAGCAGTAATCCCTAGACTCAATAACCCTCTATGCTTTAAAGCGACAAAAGGGGCCACGATTGATGTTTTTTGTTTAGGTTTTGGCACACCTTTTAATAGGACAAGAATCGCAATAAATCCGATAGCCATTAAGACCGATACGCCAAAAAAGGGACCACGCCAGCTGAAGGAGCCTAAGGTTCCACCTACTAATGGACCGACAGCCATGCCTAGACCGAGAGCAGCTTCATATAAAATAATTGCTGATTCAGCTCCGCCAGTCGCAACGCTCACAATGGCAGCAAGAGCGGTAGAAATAAAGAGCGCATTTCCTAGCCCCCAGCCTGCACGAAAGCCAACGATTTGACCAACAGTATCGGAAATGCCGCCAAGAAAAGCAAATATGATGATTAATAAGAGACCGACTAAAATAGTGGCTTTGGGACCGATACGGCTAGAGATAAAGCCTGTAATTAACATGGCTACACCTGTAACTAACATATAACTTGTAAATAATAATTCTACTTGAGAAGCAGTTGCGTGGAGTTCTTCTCCGATAGATTTTAGAATAGGGTCAACCAACCCAATGCCCATAAAAGCAACAACGCACGCAAATGCAACAGCATAAGCAGATTTCGGTTGGTGGAAAGGGTTGACCTTTTGATGTTTTGACTGAGTACTCATTTTTTCACCTCTAAATTAACATTAGTCTAACATTTTCTGACATAAATCAATCATTTGTGATCTTTCTTCGGGTGTTAACTTACCGAAAAACGTCCCAAGGGCATGTGATCGCGCTCTTGATATATCTTTGACAATCCCTTTGCCTTTGTCTGTAATGACTAGATGGATAACTCTTCGATCATTAGACGAGCGTTCTCTCCGAATAATCTCAGCACGAACCATACGGTCAGCGAGGGCAGTCATTGCGCCAACTGTGATGCCTAACTCGTGTGCAAAGTCTGTCATTTTTTTGGGGCCCTCATCATTCAGTGATTCTAATAGTTGAATCTGAGGACTAGAGAGATAAAAATTCCATTGCTGACGAATTTCACGATTGACTTCTCGTATCAAACGGATAAAAGTAAACAAATTTTGTTCTGCCATTTTCGCCTCCTACTCATCAATAGAAAGTACATTTGTTTAATCACAAAGGTTATCATACCTAAATATTATACGTATGTAAACTATTTTTCACTAAATAAAAAATGTAAGGGGTTTCTCTTAAATATGGCTTTCTTGTGACATCCTGAAAGGGACAGCATGTTTCGAGTATATTTTCTTAAGTAAGCGTTTGACATCTTGATTCCTACAGTGCTAGTCTGAAATAAACTAAGTTGCAGTTGATTTGAAAAAAGAGGTGGAAATAATGGATACAATGAATCATGAGCCTTTTTGGTCCCTTGGTTTTTTTGAATTATGGAATCCTATAATGGTGATTATCCTCTTGATGCTTGGGTGGCTGTACGTCAAATCTGTTTTATCAAAAGAGGGCAAGCTTTCAAAGTCAAAGACTTTTTTCTTGGTCTCAGGACTGGTTTTATTCTACATAGCAGAGGGCAGCCCGTTGCACGCCTTTGGTCATCATTACCTTTTTACTGCTCATATGATGTGTATGTCGATCGCTTATTTTATGGTACCGCCTCTGATTCTTTTAGGACTTCATACTTGGATGGTTGATCCATTATTGAATATGACTTTCATTAGAAAGACGCTTAAGTTTTTCTCTAACCCTATTTTGGGTGTACTCAGTTTTAATCTACTTCTATCCTTTTATCATATTCCCGTCATTTTTAACTTCATTATGAGTCAGGGATGGCGAATGACCTTAGCCAATGTTATTTTGATCATCTTTTCTTTCATAATGTGGTGGCTTGTTTTTCCACCAACGGAAAGAAATACAAGGGTTCTTACACAGTTTCAAAAGCTTGGTTATGTTTTTGCCGCAAGTGTCGTTTTGACACCTGCATGTGCGATGATTATGTTTTCTAATCATGTCATGTACAATACCATTGCCCATGAGCCCCAAGTCATTAGCTTTTTGCCAGCTTTACAGGATCAAAATTCTGGTGGGGTTATTATGAAAATTATGCAAGAAATTGTTTTTGTTTGCGTCCTTGCGCATGTTGTGTATTCGTGGGCAAAAAGCGAAAGAGACCCTGAACAGGATGACTTGAATCCAAAATCCAATAATATTGATTTACTTCAACCTTAATAGTGTTTGATTTATCTAATGAGCGTATTCCGGCGAATACGCTTTTAATAATATCTTCAGGAATTATAACTCAGAGGAAGACCTTAAAAGAGCAACTTTGGCTTTCACCATTAACTGGCGAAAAGCCAAGTTTTCTAATAGGAACGGGTTCTAGCAATAGCCGAAAAGAAAACAGCATGAAATGAGAGGGACAGGCATAGGATATAGAAACCCTAGTAAAGGAAGATTCTATGTTTGCACCTTACACATCCACTAAACAAACCTTAAGTTTGAAACAATGCTGTTTTATTTTTCCGTTTCTATTACTGGTTATTTTCATAGCTGTCGCTTTACTTTCTTCTTCCTTTTCAAAAAGACTATTATATTTCGATAATATTAGTACAGCATTAGAAGGGATAAAAGCTGAGACCTTCTTGGAGATGGTCAGCTGGGAAAATCCTTATTACACAAATGAGCTTCCAGAAGGCTACGAACGTATTAGTTTTTCAAAAATGGCGTTCCACACCGTGACTAAGATTGATTTCAAAGATGAAAGAAGTTTGTTAGGAAATGAATTGCCGGGTTTCTCTGTCTTTGATACGAAAATTTTAGTTGCTGGTGAGGGGACTAACTATACGAATGTCCCTATTGAATCTCCACCACCACCGGATTCAGTATTATCTGAGGATAGTGGTGATAAGAATTCGTCGACCGATAAGGGGAATAAAACCCCCTCTCAAAATGAGGCATCCAATGCCCAAGTCTTCTTGTATAATACGCACAGTTGGGAGTCATACTTACCGTTACTCGGAAAAACTGGGGCAAAAGACGCTAATTTAGCTTCGACACAGGACCAAAGTAAAAATGTTCATCTCGTTGATCAATTTATCATATCAGCGCTTGCAAACAGTGGGGTTCAGGCTATTGAGGATAAGGATAAGGTGACCGATTATACTACCGCCTACCAAACGTCACGCGCTTTTATTAAGTCAGCGATCGCCAGCAAATATAACTATAAACTCTTTCTTGATATCCATCGAGATTCTTCACGCAAAGAAAATACAACGACAACAATTAATGGCAAGAGTTATGCGCGTATTTCTATTGTGGTCGGCGCCGCCAATCCTCAGGCGCAAAAAAATAGTGATTTAGCAAACAAGTTGCATCACCTATTAGATGCGAAGTATCCGGGACTAAGTAAAGGGGTATTTAAAAAATCACGTTCAGAAGGTAATGGTGTGTATAACCAAGATTTGTCACCGCATGCTCTATTAATTGAAGTCGGAGGTGTGGATAATACAAAAGAGGAACTACAAAGAACAGCCGAGGCTTTAGCGGATATTATCAGTGAATATGTCAAACAAGCTGGGAAAGTCTAATCTACCTTTTATAGTATAAATGTTTATAGATTTGACGGTCTTTTGTCATTAAGTTACTATTTAAAAGGGACTTATTCAGTGAGTTAAATAAAAAAGAGTGGAAATCGGCGCTGTTAAAATACTGCTCTTAGTTCAAGGACTCCTACTAAGTATGAAGTAGGAGTCTATTCATTCGGAGGTGAGGAGAGCTTGTTAAGTATTGTGATCGGTTTATTTGGGATGGTCGGTGCTCTTTGTCGCTATTATCTATCAGACGTTCCCCTTTTTGTTCATTCGATCTTTCCCTTGGGTACATTAATATGTAATTTATTAGGCTGTTTTGTTTTAGGATGGTTTAATCAAAGAATAAGAAAATCTAATAAAATACATCAGTACATAAAAACTGGAATAAGTACGGGGCTTATTGGCTCATTCACGACATTTTCAACCTTTAGTGTTGAAACCCTTCAGCTGTTTAAGGATGACTCTGTCATTCTCGGCATTTTGTATATTCTTGTGAGCTTCATTGGAGGATGGTTTTTTGTTTGGGTTGGGGATAAATTAGGGAAAAGTCACGCATTACAGGTAGGTGAACGCTAGTGCCTTATTTTATTTACGTAGCGATTGGTGCTTTCTTTGGTGCCATTGCTCGTTTTTGGATCGGTAAACTTTTTAATCATAAAACGTTCCCCTATGGGACGTTGATTGTCAACCTTGTTGGCGCCTTTTTACTGGGTTTAATCACTGGTATGGGTCCGCATAAATATATAAAAATTATGTTTGGTACGGGGTTTATGGGTGCTTTTACAACCTTCTCGACATTTAAAGTTGAACATTTAGAGCTTCACTTTAAAAGACAGTGGAAGAAATTAAGCACCTATGTCATCTTGACATACGGTGTTGGACTCTGTCTTGCTTGGATTGGCTTTGTTATAGGGTCTTGATCCTAATTTAGGAAGGACTTCTATTGGAAAAAGGTGTTTGCCTAGTACAAACTCCTATTCATCTAAAACATTGTACACATATGATGGGGTGTACAGAAGTTTTTAAAGATGGGGGGAGTATGGATGTCTGGCAATCGTTTTTATAATCTTTGCAATCAGCATATGAACAAAGCTGTCGAAATTAGATGTTTGGACGGAACAGTCCATCGTGGGATTGTGAAGCATGTTGATCAGCAAAATGTTTATTTAGCCCCATTAAATAATGCTAGTGGAGGTCAAGGTCCTGGTCTTTATTTTTGGGGCTGGGGTTGGGGTTGGGGATTCCCTGTAGCCCTTGCAAGTATTGCAGCTTTAACGGCACTTGCCTTTTGGTAAAGGAGAGAAAAAGGAGAGGATGTTTTCCTCTCCTATTTTGTGTCTTCATTTTTTAAGAACCGAAGTAAATCGCCATAGATGACTTTGTCTGAATAGGCAAGGTCTTGCTTGGCGCGTTCGCGAATTTTGGTGCAGCGCTGTAGATCTACAATGTCGCCATTGGACTTGGAATAACAGGTCTGTTCAGGATTGGCATAGATATACTGGTTAGAAATTGCGCTCCCATCTCGTAATACGGTTAAACTTTCCCTTTCGCTTGAGAAAAGGTCTGATCCAAAAACAATATTGTCTTCCGTTTGGATCCCTAATAGATGGAGAATGGTTGGTTGGAGATCGATCTCTCCGCCCACTGTTTCCATGGTTTTCGAGCGCTTTCCATCCATCCCAGGAATGTGGATGAATAGGGGGACCTTTTGCAGCTGATAGTGATCGTAACGTGTTAAAGTATCGCGATGTAATGCCTTAGCCAGACCTTTATTGTGATTATCTGAAAGACCATAATGGTCTCCATAAAGAATAATAACAGAGTTCTCGTATAAACCTGATGTTTTTAATTGGTGGAAGAAGGCTTCCAGCGCTTCATCCTCATAACGAGCGGTCTGGAAGTAGCGATTCACAACACCGTCACCAGTGTCCGCCCGTTCGAGACTTGCTTCCCCATGGTCAAGAATAAAAGGGAAGTGATTGGACAACATAATAAATTTCGCATAAAAAGGTTGTTTGAGATTTTTAAGTTTTGGAAACGCTTGTTGAAAAAAAGGTTTATCTTTAAGGCCGTAATTAATAGAATTCTTTTCTGTGACATTAAAATCCTTTTCTGAATAAAAACGATCATAACCAAGCGTTCTGTACATAATATCCCGATTCCAGAAACTTTTATGATTGCCATGAAAAACAACAGAGGTATACCCGAATTTTTTTAAAAGCGCAGGGATGGCTTCATATTTATTGTGGGCATTCGTTGTATAAACAGCTCCTCTAGGTAAGGGATAAAGGGAATTATCGATCAAAAATTCAGCGTCGGAAGTTTTGCCTTGCCCCGTATTATGGTAGAAATTGTTAAAGTAAAAGGTATTTTTTGCGAGTTGATTGAGAAAAGGTGTGACCTCTTCATTATGAAGCTTCGCATTAATTAAAAAATTTTGTGTGGATTCTAAAGAAATAAGGATCACATTTTTACCTTTTGCTTTACCGAAGAACTCAGGGTTTGCTGGCACTTCGTTGGCTTTGACATAATTTTTTATTTGTGTTGCATCGCTACTATCGGCAAACGCCTTTTGTGTGGATGTTCGAATATTAATGACAGTATCGTAAATGTGATAATTGTATAGCCCTAAGAGTTTGACAAGCTTTGCACGGTCAAAAGCTCGGCTTAACAATTGTGTACGTTGACCCTCTGCAAGCGTTAAATTAACAACAAAAACCATTAAGGCTACCATAAAGACTGAGGCAATGGGTCTTTTATTGTGCCTAGATAATGGTGTTTGTGTCAGAAAAGCACACCCTATAATAATGATGACATCTAACCAATACAGCAGGTCTGTTGGATGGGCTAATGCTTTGGCGCTTCCACTCAACTGAGAGAAGTTATTGAACTGCATAATATCAGGTGCTGTAATAAAGTCATTAAAAAAACGGTGATAAAGTATATTGGCATATAATATAGCCGTTAACATAAAGTCAATCGCTATAACAGCAAACTTATGAAGCTTGCCGGTGAAAAATAAGCTGAATCCAAAAAAGAAGAGAGTTGAACTTAAGGGTGTAATGAATAGAATAAAACTTTGTACACTATTTTCAATATCCAGGTGAAATCCGTAAAGAAAAGCAAAGTAAGACTTCATCCAAAAGCAAAGCATAGCTAAAAAAAGAAATAGATGATGATGGATTTCTTTATAAAGAGAATGACCAAACATTCCAACAAAAGCCTCCTAAAAATGTTACTAACTTATAGAGTGTGACATTTTTACCTTTCTTATTAAAAAAATGGGGAGAAGTTTTTAATCGGAATCATTATTATTTACAATTCGATGCTATCGCGATACAATAAGACTTGGCTAAATCAGAATGCTTCTTATTTAGAAGAGAAGTAAGGGAGCAAACAATGGAGAAAGCATTAAGACTATCAGAAGTTACTATTAATTACCATACACAAATTGCTGTTCAAAACGTCAGTCTTACAGTCGATCAAGGCGAGTTCTTAGTCATTACCGGACCTAATGGCGGGGGGAAATCCTCGTTGATAAAAGCTATTTTGTCTTTGATCCCTGTGACAAAGGGGACTATTGAGATTTTAGGCAAACAACAGAGTGAAGTGAAAGGGAAGATTGGTTATGTTCCTCAACAGACGCATTTTGATCACTCTTTTCCAATAACGGTACGTGATGCTATTTTAATGGGGAGACTACCGTCTAAAATAGGCTGGTTTTATCGTTATTCACAAACAGACCATGAGGTAGTTAATGACTTATTGGAGCAAATGAATATTGCAGGTCTTGCCAAGCGACAGTTAAACGAACTCTCTGGGGGTCAAAAACAAAAGGTGCTCATTGCTCGAGCCCTTTCTTCTAAGCCAGAGGTTCTTATATTAGATGAGCCGACCGCGAGTCTTGATGTTAAAGCTAAAGCGCAGATTTACGATATTTTAAAAACACTCAGTCAATCCATGACCATCGTAATGATCAGTCATGATGAACAACTCATTGCGCGCTATGCTTCGACAATAGTGTTTTTAAATAAAGAAATCCTTTATAAGGGAACTGAACTTCCTCATTCACCATTTAATTTAGGTTTTGGATTAAGTAGCATGGAGGCTTTACATGAACATTGAATTTACACATGAGGTTTTAATCTATGCCATTGTAGGCGGTATAATGGCCAGTATTATTAGTGGCATTATTGGGATTGTTATTTTGGAAAAAAGAATGGTCATGATGAGTGGGGGAGTCGCTCACACCGCTATTGGTGGAATGGGCCTTGGATATTTTTTTAATTTTTCTCCAATGCTTGGTGCGGTTGTGATCTCAGTCTTAGCTTCGCTTGGAATCGGACGTTTCCAGAGACGTAATCAGCAGCATACGGACGTCCTTATTGGTGTTTTTTGGGCGATGAGCATGGCGCTTGGTGTTTTACTAATGGATATTTCTGGGCAACAAGTAGAGTTTGAAGAATATTTATTTGGAAATATCTTTTCTATTACACCTGTGCAATTATGGATATTTGCAGGGCTGCTTGTCCTTATTCTCCTTATTTTTGGAGGGTTTTATCATGCTTTTAAAGTGTATTTATTTGATGAAGAGTTTGCAACGGTCCAGGGTCTAAATGTTCGGTTTTTGGAAACCATTCTTTTTATCGTGCTTGGTTTAACAACCATCCTGTTGATCAAAATTGTAGGGATGCTTTTAATTGTTGCCCTCTATTCGGCACCGCCTGCGATTGCTAAAAAGTTTTCAAGACATTTTTCAACCGTTATTCTTACCACTATTCTATTAAATTTGATTTTTGTTATAATAGGGGTAGTGATTGCTTTCCAATTAAAGATCTCCTCTGGGACATCCATTATTTTTATCACTGGGTTAACTTACTTTGCTGTTGTGACGGGTGAAGCGATTCATAAAAAGAAAAAAGCGCGTCAACAAGCATTAGTAGAATAAGATGGATTGATGTCTTTAACATCATTTTCAATATTTATTGTATAGGAAGGGATTACATGAATGCGGGAGAGGCGCTACGTCTTTTAAAACAAGAGGGTTATAAGCAAACAGATAAAAGAGAAGATATTTTGGAGATATTTTCCGATAGCTCTGGGTATCTTTCGGCCCGTGATGTTCTCACGCAATTACAATCGTCTTATGATCGCTTGAGTTTTGATACTATTTATAGAAATCTTTCTTTGTTTGTTCAACTTGGAATATTAGAGGAAACTGAATTGGATGGAGAAAAACATTATCAAATGCGGTGTGAGGGTGAACATCACCACCATCTTATTTGCAAAAAGTGTGGAAAGACAGAGATGGTTGATCTTTGTCCAATGGAAATCCTTGGATCATCAAAACATTTTGTGATTACCGGGCACAAATTTGAAATCTATGGTTATTGCCAAAACTGTCAATAAGGCATCCTACAAATTGAGGGTGTCTTTTTTATAAGAAGAATAGTATGACACCTATATGAGAGTAGATAGAACTCGAGGTCTCTCTTTTTGAGGACGGTCTAGAAGCAAGTGTCTTACTTTTTATGAGGTGAAGGAATGCTAAAAGGAATCCCTGATCATATTCAATCAGATTTAAACATTCTTTTTGTCGGCTTTAATCCTAGTCTTCGTTCGGGAGAAACGGGACACCATTTCGCGAATCCGAATAATCGCTTTTGGAACATCCTCTATCAATCAGGTTTAACGCCCTATAAACTTAAACCTGAGGAAGATGGTAAGCTTTTAGAGTATGGTTATGGACTCACGAATATTGTTCAACGCCCTACGAAAGCGGCTGAAGAGATTACGAAAGAAGAATATGACGAGGGAAGGTGTATACTTCAAGAGAAGATCTCCCGTTATCTCCCTAAAGTTGTTTGTTTTGTTGGCAAAGGCGTTTATTTGCAGTATGCCAAACGAAGGCAGGCTCATTGGGGTCACCAAGAGGACGCTATGATTAATGGGGTGGTTGATTTTGTTGCACCGTCTTCAAGTGGTCTCGTTCGTATGAAAATGCCTGATATTATAGCTATTTATAGTGAATTAGGCAATATAATCATTGACTAAGTCCTCACTTATATGGTAAAAATTAATTATATAATGATTGATAGAATAGCGTTGAAGAGAACCAGTAGCAGTCACTCCCTGTTTCAGAAAGCTGGCGGAAGCTGCGAGCCAGTACATAGATGACCACGCGAATTACCTCTCTGAGCTTCTTCTGTGAACATGCCTGACATTATTAGCAGAGGACGGTGATCCCATCATCGTTAACGAAATGAAGTGGGAAGGTTTTTGATTTTCCCAAGAAGGATGGTACCGCGTGTCGAAGCGCTCCTTTTATTAGGAGGGCTTTTTATTTTTATTTGATTGTTAACGGAGGCGTAAAAATGGATGTTATTCAAGATTTAGAGTACAGAGATTTATTATTTCAAGTGACAGATAAAGAGGAATTACGGAAAGCATTAGAAAAACCTATCACCTTGTATTGTGGTTTTGATCCAACAGCGGATAGTTTACATGTAGGAAATTTATTACAAATTGTTGTTTTAAAAAGATTCCAAGATGCAGGCCATAAGCCCATCGCACTTGTCGGCGGAGGGACTGGACTTATTGGTGATCCCAGTGGACGCTCTACCGAACGTCAACTTAACGAGCAAAATATTGTTGAAGCGTGGGGCGGTAAACTCAAAGATCAGTTATCGCGGTTTTTGAATTTCAGCGATGGAGACAATCGAGCTCTTCTTGCTAATAACTATGATTGGTTGAGTAGTATAAGCCTCATCTCGTTCTTAAGAGATATTGGTAAGCATTTTCCGATCAATTACATGCTTTCAAAGGACTCTGTGACGTCAAGGATGGATTCAGGAATTTCCTATACTGAATTCAGTTACATGATGCTTCAGGCCTATGACTACCTTAACCTGTTTGAAAAGGAAGGTGCTCGTTTACAAATTGGCGGCAGTGATCAATGGGGTAATATTACTGCCGGCTTAGAACTCATTCGTCGTTCGGGGCATGAGGAGCAAGCCTTCGGTCTTACGATGCCTTTGATCACAAATAGTGATGGTCAAAAACTCGGAAAATCAATGGGCAATGGTATTTGGTTAGATCCAGTCAAAACAACGCCATATGAGTTTTACCAGTTTTGGATTAATACCGATGATCGTGATGTGATTCGTTTTATCAAATACTTTACCTTTTTGTCGAAGGAAGAGATCGATCGCTTAGAAAAGGAAGTCAAAACTGCTCCGGAAAAGCGTGTGGCGCAAAAAAGATTAGCAGAAGAATTGACGACATTTGTACATGGTGAAGACGCTCTTCAACAAGCTATTAAGATTACTGAAGCCTTATTTAGTGGCGATATTAAGTCATTGTCTGCGTCTGATATTCAGCAAGGTTTTAAAGATGTGCCTTCATATACCGTAGAAACAAAAGAAGATATCGGCTTGATTGATCTCCTCGTTCAAGCGGGAGTGTCGCCATCTAAACGTCAGGCTCGTGAAGATATCAGTAATGGTGCGATTTATATTAACGGGGAACGGCAAACAGAGATGGGTTATATTGTTACGGAACAAGATCGGATAGAAGACCAATTTATTTTATTAAGACGAGGCAAAAAGAAATACACACTCGTACAATATTAAACAAAAGCATGAGGGACAACGAGGCCACTGAAAATCTTACGATTTTCTGGAAAACTCACTAGCTTTATAAAAAAAGACGACTCTAAATTCAAAAAATGAATTTTGAGTCGTTTTTTTTTATAATTATTTGCCTATTGTTCCCTCATTTTATTTCATTAGTTTTAGAATTCTTTTTAAGTTCACTGCGAATATAGCCATGGCTCCTTGTATTTCCATATCTAATAGACCCGAGGATTTATAAACATTGTACCCGTGTCTATTTTTTAATTCGCTATTTTTAGCTTCTATTTTATACCGTTCTCGGGACTTTTCCTTCACCTTTGGGTAATGTAGAAGGACTTCTTCTTTTTCGATAACATCAATAAGATTTTGCGAGTAAGTCATTTCATCCTCTAAAAATCAGTAATGCCTCTGCGCTCGAATGAGTCCTACAGATTCTAGCCATATTAAGGAAAGAAGCAAGGATACGGAGGTAAACACTAATGGCTGATTATTTTAATGCTCAGGAATTGCATCAGATGGTAGAAGAGAACAGAAGAGTTGCGCATTACGGTGAAGTCGCCTCTTATATTCCCGAATTACAGCACGCCGATCCGGAACGGCTTGGCATTACAGTGGTCCCACTTAATGGGAAACCTATTACTGCAGGGGATTGCCATTTGGATTTTTCTCTGCAAAGTATTTCTAAAGTGATCAGTTTAATGGTGGCTTTATCAGATAATGGCTTTGAACGCGTTTTCTCAAAAGTGGGGATGGAACCGAGTGGAGAGCCTTTTAATTCAATCTCAAAACTGGAGACCGTAGAGAACCATATTCCTTTAAATCCGATGATCAATTCGGGAGCGATTGCTGTCGCTTCTCTTATCAAAGGTGAAAGTGTTGATCTTAAATTTGAAAAAGTGCTAGAGTTCATTAAAAAAATTGCAAAAAATCAGGGTATCACAATCAATGATAAAGTGTACCGTTCAGAAATGGAGACAGGGGACAGAAATCGGGCAGTGGCTTATTTTATGAAAAGCACAGGGATTATTGAGGGGAATGTCGATGAGGCTCTTGACCTATACTTTCGTCTGTGCTCCATTAGTGTAACTTGTCATGATCTTGCGCAGATGGCGGCTTTTCTTGCTAATGATGGCATTGTTCCCGGGACACATGACCAACTCATTGATGTTGAGATCATCAAAGCGGTGAATACAATTATGTTCACAGCTGGAATGTACAATGAGTCGGGGGAGAGTGCAATGCGGACAGGGATTCCTGCCAAAAGTGGTGTGAGTGGGGGCATTTTAGCTGTCGCGCCTGGAAAGATGGGCATTGGGATTATCGGGCCCGCGATTAATAAGAAAGGAAATAGTATTGCTGGACTGAGATTATTGTCCAATTTCTCTAGACGCTTTGGCCTGCATCTATTGGCATAAGAAATTTGCCGTACAAAAAGAGGCCGGGGCATAACGAAATAAGCCAAATCAAAAGAAGAACAATCATATTTTTGAATATGAGTAAGTATCATGACGCAAATATAAAGTGAAGTATTTTGACGGAGCGACCTTAAGTGCAAAGGAAAAACCGATTCACTTCAAAAATCGTCAGTTTTTCCTTTGTCTTATATACTTTTAACCCCACCTCTAAGAAGAAGTTTGATCTTTCTTTTGGTTGTGATTTTGAATTTGGTTTAAACGTATGGCTAATCCGATAGCTCCGATTGCCAGTCCAATGATTAAACCGATCCAATAGCCAAAAGGTCCGAAATGAGTAAAATTAGCTAGTACATATCCCGCAGGAAGGCCAATGATCCAATAGGCAATTAAGGTCATGATGAGTGCCGTATTAACATCTCTATAACCTCTAAGTGCCCCTTGAATAGGGGCTTGCAGGGCATCCGAAATCTGAAAGAAGACCGCATAAATAAGAAAATGACTCGTCATTGCAATGACTTCGGTATCTTCAGAATATAAATGAGCAAACGATTCTCTGAAGAGAAATAAGAAAACGGATAGAATGAGCGCAATGCCAAGAGCCATGCCAATACCCAGTTGACTATAGGTTTTAGCATCCTGATGACGGCTTGCTCCATTTTCAAAAGCAACGGCGATTGTTAAGGCCATCGAGATGCTTAATGGTACCATGAAAAGTAAGGATTCAAAGTTAATGGCCGCCTGATGTGCCGCAATGGTGACAGTGTTATATTGGCTCATGAAAAGTGTAACCGCTGAAAAAATACTCGTTTCAAAAAAAATAGATAACCCGATGGGAACACCAATTTTAAGGAGAACCTTCCACTCCTTGAGAGATAAGGGATAAACTTTATAATCCCCTTTGTACTGAGAAAAAATAGATCCACGCCATATGACTAAAACGGCAATGGCTGTAATAATCCAATAAGTCATCGCCGTAGCATAACCGGCTCCTATCCCTCCAAGTCTAGGGAACCCTAATTTTCCAAATATAAATAAATAGTTAAAGAGAATATTAATGGGTAATGATGACAATGTGATCAACATTGACAAATTTGTTTTACCATGAGCATCGATAAAGTTCCTTAGAACGCCATAAATGAATAAGGGAATCATGCCCACCGCTAGAGCACGAAGATAACCTGCTGCAATACGTTGCACATCGCTGGTCAAATCCATAAGATTTAAAATAGGCTGAAGGACAAAACTTCCAATGATCATGACTAATAATGCTATAATAATCGACAGATAAAGTGCTTGGATGAGGGTAAAAGGAACAGCTTTTTGTCTTTTATTACCTATATGGTGAGAAATAAGCGTCGTCAAAGAAATAAGTATGCCCGATAACCCAGTGAAAACGGGTACCCAAAGACTGGAGCCAATCGCAACTCCGGCTAAATCATGGGTGCCTGCATGACCAGACATTAAGGTGTCAAAGAAATTCATGGCTGACATCCCAATTTGCGTGACGAGTATTGGAAGTAATAAAGAAAGTAAAACTTTTACTTTTTGGGCTGTGGTTTGAGTTGCATACATAAGAAGACATTCCTTTTTAGTGAGAGATAGACCCTATGAAGTATACCATAGCTTATTTTGAACGTCATGATTTTTTCAATATATCAGTCAAAAGTGGCAACTGTTCGTTCACTTGCAGCAGAATTTATAAATTGAATGCTTTCTGTGGCCTTTTTGTTGGATAAATGTAATTATTCGGGTATTGATAGAGCGGAGGGTGTTGACGCCATTCCAGGTCGCTTGCTTTCCTCATGTCCACAGGGTAAAGAAAGCTACTAAGAGCATAATCCTCGTAGAAAAGTTTTAACGATTTTTGGACGAGGGTAGACGCATCATTGGGCTCCCCGAAAAGTCTCATTACTTTTTTTGGGGGTGAGGTGGTAACTTCGGCGTTTTCACATGGATATGACGGTTTTAGTGAAAGTGCCTTTATAAGGATCGGGGCAAGCTTTTCGCCCACTTTTTTTAATCATTCACAAGCTTTAAATCCTTTATTTTTGAGCTTTGCAAATGAGTTTTTATCACGTTTGGTGCTATAATAGGTTTTAAGTGAGGAACGCTACCAAATTGTTAATGGATTGTGAGGGTATCAGATGACCCAATTACTATATTATGATGATGCTTACATACAAAAATTCACTGCCAAGATCATTCAAAACGGACAAGATGACAAAGGGTACTACTCGATGCTTGATCAAACAGCTTTTTATCCGACGGGTGGAGGGCAACCCTTTGATACAGGCCTTCTTAATGGGATACCAGTCATCAATGTTGAAAAAATAAACGGTGAAATCAGACACTATACCTCCGTTCCTTTACAAGCATTAGAGGGCACTGAGGTTGAAGGTGTCGTTGACTGGGAGCGACGCTTTGACCATATGCAACAGCATGCCGGACAGCATTTGCTTTCAGCTATTTTTGCAGATCACTATGGTTTTAAAACAGTGAGTTTTCATCTTGGACGTGAGAGTTCAACCATAGACATAGATACGGAGTCGCTTTCTGAAGAGACCGTACATAAAGTTGAGGAAATGGTCCAAACCATTATTTATCAGCACCGCCCAATAACAACAGTATGGCCAGAGGGGGATTCTTGGCAACAGTATCCGCTTCGCAAACCGCCGACGGTTAACGAAGCTATTCGCCTCGTAATCATTGAGGGGATTGACTATAATGCGTGTGGGGGAACACATCCAAGCACAACAGGAGAAATTGGTCCTCTTAAAGTCTTGTCTTGGGAACGGCAAAAGCATCAGACAAGAGTGACTTTTGTTTGTGGATGGCGTGCAGTTCAAGCATTGGATGAAAAACACACCATTACTCAAAGGCTTAGCCAAACGTTAAGCAGTCAAGAACATGATCTTCCTGAGGCGGTTGAACAACTGCTTGTAAAACAAAAAGAGCTTGAAAAAACGATTGAAGACCAGGAGCAACTGCTCTTAACCTATGAAGTCAAAGAGAGGTTAGCTGAAGCGACGAATCATGATGGTCATCGGTTAGTGACACTTACTCTGAATGATCGTCCTGTAAAAACATGTCAAAAGCTCGTAACAGCGCTCACTGACACAGACCCTCACGCGATTGTTTTAATGGTTGTTCAAAACAAGGATCGCTTACATGTCATCGCAGCACGAGGAACTGAACCTCACTATAATATGAATCAACTTATACAGCCGTCATTGTCACTTATTAATGGTAAAGGCGGAGGAAAGCCTGAACGTGCTCAAGGCGGAGGGGAAGCCGTTGTCACCCCTGAATATGTTTTAAAACAGCTTATGACACAATTACAAGAAACCCGTAAAGTGGAGGGATAAATAATCATGGAAGCTATTAGTAAACCCCAAGTTCAAGCTGCACTAGATCGTTTCCTAAATCAAGAGGTCTACCTACATTTAGAAACAACTAACGGTGCTTATAGTGCTTTTAATGATGATAATATGTTATCAGTTGGAGCTTATATTCGTAATGGTAAGATTAAGTATTCCATTGGGAAAATCACAGGGGCAGGTCCATACCGAGTCGGTCTTAAAATTGACCTCGGCTGGGTTTATGCAGAAGGTTTAACCGATTGGGAAATTGACGATAAAGGTCGATTGTTATTAGCGGGTCACCATGCAGATGGAAAAATTGCCGCGGCACTTGAACTCAGTCACGAACCCTTTTAATGAAGTGGAGGAAATAAAGATGGAAAAACACGTACTCATTGCATTTCCACATCCAGATGATGAAGCGTTTGGAGTTGCGGGGACAATTATTCAACAGACACAAGCCGGAGTACCAGTCACCTATGCTTGTGGAACCCTTGGTGAAATGGGGCGCAATATGGGACAACCGTTTTTTGCGACGCGTGAGTCCTTGCCAGAGATCCGGAAGAAAGAGTTACAGGACGCTTGCCGTGTGATGGGCATTCAGGATTTAAGAATGATGGGATTACGTGATAAAACCGTTGAGTTTGAAAACGAAGATGAGATTGCTGATAAGATATTTGCTATTATTGAGGAAATCCAACCTTCACTTGTAATCACATTTTATCCAGGATTTTCGGTCCATCCTGATCATGATGCCTTCGGTGCGGCTGTGATTAATGCTGTTATGCGTTTACCAGATGCAGAGCGTCCAAGAATTCATTGCAAAGCCTTCTCAAAAGATTGTGAAAAGGTGTTAGGAAAACCAGATATCGTGACGGATGTATCTGAGGTTTTCAGACGAAAATTGGATACGATTCGTGCGCATAAAAGTCAAACAGAAGCCAATTTTAAAAAATGGGATGAGCAGCTGGTCTCTGAAGACCCTGAACTGATCAATTGGCTCGCAAAAGAGACTTTTTGGACTTACCAAGGCAAAAAGGATTAAAACACCTGTTGTTCATATATAAAGAGGGGATGACAATGAAAATCCAAATTACAGAAAAGGCCCAACAAATCCTTGATCACTATCATACTGAACAAGGCATCTTAAAATTACATTATGAAACAGAGGGATGCGGCTGTGCGGTTTCTGGCGTCAATGAATTATGGCTTGTGGAACACGCGGCCCCTGAAGACATCGAAATTGTAACGAACGCTCAACCTGTTTATGTGGAAATGGCTAAGCAAGTTTTCCTTGACGAAGCGTTAACCATCGATTATTCAGAGCAAACAAAAATGTTTATGCTCAAAAGTCCACAACAAATCTTAACACCGAGAATGACTTTTACGAACAAGATTACGATTAATTAAACGAGCTTGCTTCTCCAATTGTAGAACACACACCAAGGCATAACATCCCTTTTTGTGTGTTCTTTTGTATATCTATTTGAGAAAGCCCTTACATATAAATATAAAAAAGAGTGAATACTAAATAAAAAACATATTCAAAAATAAACAAAAGTATAGTATGATATAAACAGACATAAAAACAATATTGCTTTTATTGTAAAGGTGGAGGAGTCTTGATGGTTAAAAATCTTTGGAACGTCGAGCAGGCAAACGAAGCACAGCATGGTGTTGAAGAACTTGTCTATCGTTCAAATCTCATCGGGTCAGATCGTTCAGTGTGCAACTGGGGTGGAGGAAATACTTCAATGAAGACAACTGAAAAAGATTTTAGAGGCCGCGATGTAGAAGTTATGTGGGTAAAAGGAAGTGGCTCCGATTTAGCGACGATGAAGGCTGGAAATTTTACCGGTCTTAATCTAGGAGATATCCTTCCTTTGATTGAGAGAACAGAAATGTCGGATGAAGAAATGGTCAATTATTTATCACACTGTATGATTGATAGTAAACATCCTCGCGCTTCTATAGAAACGCTATTACACGCGTTTTTACCTTTTAAACATGTGGATCATACCCATCCAGACGCCATTATTAGTCTATGCTGTGCGGATAATGGGAAACAAATAGCTGAAGAAATCTATGGTGAACGGTTTGTATGGGTCCCTTATGTTCGGCCAGGATTTACATTGTCCAAAATGATTGCTGAAGGTGTGAAGCATAATCCAAAAGCCGAGCTCGTACTAATGGAGAAGCATGGGTTAGTCACTTGGGGTGAGACATCGAAAGAAAGTTATGAAAAAACAATCGCCATTATTAATGAAGCAGAAGAGTATATTAAGAGTAAGAGTGGCAAACAAGAAGCATTTGGCGGACAAAAATATTTTTCACTTCCTGAGGCAGAGGCAAAAGCTGTTTTGTCAAAGGTGATGCCCGTTATTCGAGGCGCTGTCAGCGATGAGAAAAAAATGCTTCTAACCTATGATCGAGAGGACGATGTCTTACAATTCGTTAACAGTGTGGAAGCACCAACCCTTTCTCAAATTGGAGCAGCTTGTCCAGATCATCTGGTCCACACGAAAAGAGTCCCATTATACATTGATTGGAACCCTCAATCTGAAAGTACTGAAGCTCTTATCGAAAAACTAAAAACAGGCATCACGGACTTTAAAGAAGCGTATAAAGCCTACTTTGAACGTCATAAATCAACGGGTGACCAAATGTTCGAACCTGCACCAAGGGTTATTTTAATTCCAGGCATAGGGATGATCAATACTGGGAAGGACATAAAAAATTCTAGAATAAGTGGGGCTCTTTACCACCGAGCTATTGCAGTGATAAAAGGCTCAACCGCTCTCGGACACTTCGTCTCTTTGAATGAACAGGAGTCTTATAATGTTGAATATTGGCCACTCGAACTATATAAATTAACATTGGCCCCTGCCGAAGCAGAGTTTTCAAGAAAAGTAGCTTTTGTAACCGGTGGTGCTGGTGGAATCGGTAGTGCAACCTGTGAACGACTTGTATCTGAAGGCGCTCATGTTGTAATTGCGGATTTAAATCTTGAAGGTGCAGAAAAAGTTGCCCGGAATTTAAATGAAACCTATGGTGAAAATCGAGCAATGGCTGTGAAGATGGATGTCACCCAAGAGGATCAAGTGCAGGCAGCCTTTGAGACCTCCGCTCTGACATTTGGTGGGGTCGACATTATTGTTAATAACGCTGGACTGGCAACGTCAAGCCCGATAGAAGAAACAACTTTAAAGGAATGGACACTCAATATGGATGTCCTGGGCACAGGGTACTTTCTAGTCGCACGTGAAGCATTTAAACAAATGAAGGAACAGGGGATTGGGGGCAGCATGGTCTTTATTGGTTCAAAGAATTCGGTATATGCAGGCAAGAACGCCTCCGCATACAGTTCTGTTAAGGCACTGGAGACACATCTTGCGAGATGCATCGCTGCTGAGGGAGGACAATATGGCATCCGCGTCAATTCTGTCTTGCCTGATGCCGTCCTTCAGGGCTCAGCGATTTGGAACTCAAATTGGAGAAACGAAAGAGCCGCTGCCTACGGCATAGAGCCTGATCAGTTAGAAGAACATTATCGTAAACGAACCACTTTGCTTGTCAATATTTATCCAAAAGATATAGCAGAAACCATTGCTTTTTTTGCCTCGTCTAAGTCAGAAAAAACAACAGGATGTATGGTGACCGTCGACGGTGGTGTCCCAGTAGCATTTACGAGATAAATAGAAAGTGTGTAAAGGATGGGGGACTTTCCTATCCCTTACACCTTTGCATCTAAAGTAAGCGCTTCAAAAAGGAGGATAGCGGATGACTGTCTATAGTTTAGCTGTTGATATCGGTGCCTCAAGTGGCCGGCTCATCTTAAGTGCCATACAGAATGGAAAATTGAATTTAGAAGAGATCCATCGTTTTGATAATACTCTCATAAGAAAGAATGACCATATTTGCTGGGATGTGGATAGACTTTTTTCAGAAATAAAAAAAGGGATTCACAAGTGTGCAGACCAAGGCATTCACCCTAGCAGTATTGGCATTGATACATGGGCTGTCGATTTTGTCCTGCTTGATGAGTATGATCAACGGATTACGGATGCGGTCTCTTATCGAGATAGTCGTACTGACGGCATTATGGATGAGGTCTTTCAAACGATTATGAAGGAACATCTTTATTTAGAGACCGGTATCCAGTTTCAAAAGTTCAACACTCTTTATCAGCTGTACGCGATTAAAAAGTCAGCACCAGAAATTTTAGAAAGAGCAAAAACCTTTTTGATGATTCCAGATTACTTTCATTTCTTACTGACAGGTATTAAAGCCAATGAATATACCAATGCCACCTCTACTCAACTGGTGAACGCTTTTACAAAACACTGGGACCGAGAATTATTAGAGACTTTAGGAATTAATCCAGCCATGTTCCAAGAAATAAAAGCGCCTAAGACTGTTTTAGGGTCGCTAAAGGAAGAATTGAAATCAGAATTTGGATTTGATATGAAAGTCATCCTGCCAGCTACTCATGATACGGCATCGGCCGTCATTGCATTACCCGTTCAAAAGGAATCCATTTACATTAGTTCTGGGACATGGTCGCTACTTGGTGTTGAAAATAATTTCCCTATCTGTGTCACCAAGGCGTTAAAGTATAATTTCACAAATGAAGGGGGGATCGATTATAGGTTCCGTTTCTTAAAAAACATTATGGGACTATGGATGATTCAAGAAGTCAAACGTCAATATGAGGATACTTATACCTTTGAAGAATTGGTGGCACTCGCTCAAGAGGCCAAAGACTTTTATGCGCTTGTTGATGTAAATGATGATCGGTTTTTAAATCCTAGCGATATGATTGCAGAAATCCAGGGATACTGTAGTGAACGAGGGCAACCGGTGCCAAATACTCCAGGCGAAATCGCCAAGTGTATCTATGATAGTCTCGCGATAAGCTATCGTGACGCTATCGACCAAATTGAGGATATTTTTGAAAAGCCCTTTAAGAGTATTAGTGTCATCGGTGGTGGAAGTCAAAATAAGCTGCTCAATCAATTAATTGCAGACGTGGCAAATAAACCCGTTTTTGCTGGTCCCATTGAAGCCACAGCGATTGGGAACAGCGTTGCTCAACTTCTCGCGCTTGGTGAACTGTGTGATATCAACGAAGCAAGAGATAAGATTAAACAGTCTTTTGAAATACAAACTTTTTATCCTAAAGCTATTCAAGCCAAATAAGGAGATGACAAAAATGAGTACACGAGAAGCCTTTGAAAGTGCTAAAGCCATTTATGAAAAGTGGGGGATTGATGTTGATCAAGCCTTAGAAAAATTAAAGCAAGTCCCCATCTCAATCCATTGTTGGCAGGGGGACGATATTGGCGGTTTTGAAGTTAATGGTAATGAATTATCTGGCGGTATTGATGTTACAGGAAACTATCCAGGAAAAGCAACGACACCGGAGCAATTGCGGAGTGATTTAGAAACAGCTCTATCATTAATTCCTGGAAAACATCGAGTGAATCTCCATTCCATTTATGCAGAAACAAACGGAGAAGTAATTGAAAGAGATCAATTGGAACCACAACATTTTGAAAAATGGGTCAATTGGGCAAAAGAAAATGGATTGGGCCTAGACTTCAACCCGACATTATTTTCTCACCCAAAATCAGATGATGGACTGACACTGGCCCACCCGGATGCGGCTATTCGTGATTTTTGGATCCAACACTGTATTGCGTGCCGAAAGATTGGTGAGTATTTTGGAAAAGAGCTAGGAACACCTGCGTTAACAAATATCTGGATACCTGATGGCTACAAAGATATCCCAAGTGACCGCTTAACACCAAGACAAAGATTAAAAGACTCATTGGATCGAATCTTTGAGGAAGAGATTGATCCCAACTATAATCTCGATTCTGTTGAAAGCAAATTATTTGGTCTTGGCTCAGAAGCTTATGTCGTTGGGTCCCATGAATTTTACCTGAGTTATGCCTTGAAAAATAATAAGCTCTGCTTACTAGATACAGGTCACTTTCATCCAACTGAGGCTGTGTCCAACAAGATTTCAGCAATGCTCATGTTTACCGATCAATTAGCATTACACGTTTCGCGTCCTGTCCGTTGGGATAGTGATCATGTGGTGCTGTTAGATGATGAGTTAAGAGAAATTGCCCATGAAATTGTTCGAAATGGGGCGCTTGACCGTGTGAAAATCGGTTTAGATTTCTTTGACGCTAGTATTAATCGTGTGGCGGCGTGGACGATTGGTACACGCAATATGATTAAAGCTTTACTGTACGCTCTTTTAGTCCCAAGTGAACATCTAAAACAACTGCAAGAAGAGGGGAACTTTACTGAGAGACTCGCTTTAATAGAGGAATTCAAAACGTATCCCTTTGGAGCTATCTGGGATTATTATTGCGAGACCATGAATGTCCCTATAAGAGAAACATGGCTCGACGATATCAAGATTTATGAAGAAAAGGTATTATCACAACGTTAATCGAGAAATTTAAGGGTTTGTTTTGAGAAACTATGGTATAGTATTAGTAAAAAAAAAGATGAAGTAAAAACAAACCCACATTTAATCAACCTTCATTTTTAGGGATTTTTCTTCTATTCCAGTGATTGAAAGGCTTGGATGAAAATAGTAATTTCATTGAGAGTACCTAAAGTGTGATCAACATCCTGTTAGCCATAACAGAAAAGAACATTTTAGGCGGTAGATCCCTTACTTGTTTTAAGTCATTTGATGGAGTGTTAAAATGCGGCATACTGCCTATTTGTGGGATAAATACAACTATAGGGTGGTGTAACAGGGTGCTTGTAGCTGAAAGACAAAGAAAAATCGTAGAGCTTGTCAATGAAAGGCAAAGTATACGGGTCACTGAATTGAGTCAAATTTTTTCAGTCACTGAAGAAACGATTCGCAGAGATCTTGAAAAACTAGAAAAAGAAAATTTACTCCATCGTAGTCATGGTGGAGCAGTCAGTATAGACAAGGATCAAACAGAAGTCTCCTACCTAGAGAGAGAAGTTCTGCATTCGAAAGAGAAAAGGGCTATAGCCCTTGAGGCCACTCGGCTCATTGATAGAGGGGATCTAATTATCCTTGATGCCAGTACGACTGCTTGGTATATGGCGAAGGAAATACCAGATATGCCTTTGACCGTCATCACTAACTCCATCAAAGTGTGTATTGAATTAAGTAAAAAAGAACAGGTTAAGGTGATATGTACTGGGGGGATGCTGCTATCGCAATCTCTTTCTTATGTCGGCCATCTTGCAGAACGCTCTCTCCAACACTATCACGTCAATAAAGCTTTTATTTCTTGTAAAGGTGCCCATTTACAAGGGGGATTAAGTGAGTCTAATGAATGGCAGGCTTTGTTGAAAAAACAAATGATGAATATTGCCGAACAAACAATTCTTATGGTGGATTCATCCAAATTTGCTACTCAAACCTTTGTACATGTTGCACATATGGAAGATGTGGATCAAGTGATCACTGATAGTCATATTAGTGAAGATTATCAATTGTCACTGAGAGATCATAATATTTCTTTAAAAGTCGTTGCTCTCTAAGATAACTATATTAAGAGGAGGGGTGCTATGATACGCAAAGCTTCAATTATGTATGTCAAAAAAGAAGCTTATAAAGAGTATAAAAAAAGACACGATGACATTTGGCCAGAAATGGTTTCAGAATTAAAAAAGCACGGGGCTCATAATTATTCTATTTTCTTAGAAGAAAAGACGGGACAGCTATTTGCCTATCTTGAAATTGAAAGTGAAGAAAAATGGGCCCAAATGGCTCAAACGGAAGCCTGCCAAAAGTGGTGGAAGTCTATGGATCCACTGATGGAGACCCATGAGGATTACAGTCCGGTTTCAATAGATTTACAAGAGGTCTTTTACCTTGCCTAAATCCCGATGTGGGTTTAGGCTATTTTTAATAGACTGTTGGAAGCATGTGTTTCACTAGAAAGATCCATCTTTCTTGATGAAGACTTGGTGGAAACCAAGTTTTTTTATTTACCTTTCAAAGCTTTGGTGCTCAGAAACGTGAGTATTTCGAAATAAACCACATAAACAAATATAAATAAAAGAAAATATTTTTATTTTGTTGCTTATATAGTTTGACTTGTGTGGGTTTGTTGTTTAAACTTTAAATAAGGGCTTACATTTGAATAACAGGCTATAAAAATTTTTCTTCATTTTAGAAAGCGTTTACAAAGGGGTGTACATTTAATGAAGGTAGGGAGTAAAAAGACAACAGGTTGGAAGGCGACCATCTCAGTTTCTATGGCAAACTATATTGAAGCTGGATCCATTATCGCAGCAGCCAGCAGTTTATCGCTTTGGCAAACCTATCTCCATTTGAACAGTGTGGCTATTGGGCTATTGAGTGCATTAAGTGCCAATGCTTTTGCAGCAGCTGTGGGTGCACTTATTGGCGGGTATTTATGTGATAAATATGGACGGAAATTTATTTACACCTATGATTTATTAGTCTACATGTTAGGGGTTTTACTCATCGCTTTTTCTTTTAATTTACCGATGCTTTTGATTGGAACAATCATTACTGGAATCGCTGTGGGAGCAGGAGTTCCAGCTTCTTGGACGTATATCGCCGAAGAAGCACCGACGCATAAACGAGCGGCACATGTAGGGACGGCTCAATTAGCATGGTCCACGGGTCCTGCAATAACCTTTTTATTAGCCGTATTACTTTCGCCACTGGGCTTACTCGGCAGCCGAATTATCTTTCTCCATTTGTTAGTCATTGCTTTTATTACTTGGTATATTCGACAAGGCCTTTCTGAATCAAAGCTTTGGAAAGAGAACCAAGCACTTAAAGCTACACAGTCCACTTCAGGGACAATAAATAAGCGTTCTTTAAAGGAACTTTTTAGTTTAAAAGTCAATCGCCAGGCGCTTTTCTTATTAATAGGGATTTATCTCTTTTGGAACCTTACCTCAGGTGCGATGGGCTATTTTATGCCTTATATTTATGAAAATGTAGGCGGGCTATCCAATGTTCAAGCCAACTTATTACAGGTCTTGTTATGGGGACTGACAGTGGCAACGACCTTCTTTGTTTTTATGAAATTCTGCGATAAGTACAGCCGACGCTTCTTATTCGGTTTAGGTGCAGTGATGGGCATTATCGCTTGGTTGATTCTTACTTTCTCGCCTATGAATTGGTTTTCCCTCTTCGCCTTCGTCATTTTATGGGGAAGTGCTGCAGGATTTGGAGCCCAAGCCTTTTATGGATTATGGTCAAGCGAATTGTTTCCGACGCAGTATCGCGCTGGCGCACAAGGCCTCATGTATTTTATTGTCCGTACAGGAATTGCCATTTGGTCGTTTATCCTTCCGACGTTAATGGATAAATTAAGTTTTCAAGTGGCCGGCATTGTCATGTTAATCTTCCTCGCCATTCATTGTGTGATTGGGATCATCTTAGCGCCAAATACACAGGGCAAGTCATTGAAAGCAATCGAAAGTGAACGCTATGGTAGGGACTTCAATAATAAAAGTGAACAAAAAACAATCTAAGATTTTAAAATAAGGTCAATTGACAGGGGGTACATAATGTATCTCCTTTTTTATATCAAAATAATTCTCGATTGACAGGATTTTCTGCTTTAATAGAGAAGTTTATTTATATTAAACAATTTTAGAAGAAGTTCCGTATTTTTCAAAGCCCAAAGAAGTTCCTCTATATAAAAGATGATAAATCTTCAACGGAAGATTCCCCTGTAAACAGGAAATGGCAGAATAGGGACAAACCTATATTTTGAGACTAGCCCCAAAAAAAGAAATTAAAGAATTCACATTGGACTTTGATTAGAAAAACTTCAGCATGCTCAGGAAATCTTAACTGAGGTGTAAAAAAGGGATGATGATTGGCTCTATCAAAGGCTAATCAACCTTCCATCACTATTTAATCGATTTCATATGTTTGAGGATAAGCTGAGTCATTTTATGAAAATTAGAAAATGATGTGGGATGAAGCAAGGGCATTTAAACAGATAAAGGTGAGGGGGGACCATTGATGAATTATTTTATTAGAACATACCAAAAGCAAGACCTCCCATTTTTGTGGGATATGCTCTATCACTCTATTTATCTACCTGAAGATGAAAAGCCAGCAAAAGATGAATTATTGAAAGAACCTTCGATTGAAAAATATCTGAAGGACTGGGGACGAGCAACAGACCATGCATTAATTGCGGCCGATGATTGGGGGAAGCCCCTTGGCGCCATTTGGATGCGCTTATTCGCTCAGGAAAGTGCAGGATACGGCTTCATAGATGAAGAAACACCTGAGATTGGTATGGCTTTACTTCCTGAATGCCGGGGGAAAGGAATGGGTGGAAGTTTATTGAGGGCCCTTTGCGACCTCGCTTGTTCCTTGAATTATAAAGCAGTATCACTCAGTGTAGATCCTCAAAATAGGCAAGCTGTACATCTTTATGAGAAAACCGGCTTTGTAAAGGTGAAAGAAGATGATGGCGGATCGTGGGTGATGCGAAAGCAGCTTTTAAAGGACTAATCTTGACTAAGATTATGTCTTTGAATGGGAATCGTAAAGTAAAAAAGAAAATAAATGGATAAACGGATGCAAAGTAAGGTTCTGCTCGCTATAATGAAACACAAATTGTTTGAATCATCAATACAAGGAGTGGTGACAGTGTCTTTGGAAGCTGTAAAAGACTATTTCCAACAAAGGAATCGAGAACAGGATATTATTGAACTTGATTTATCTAGTGCAACGGTAGGTTTAGCAGCTGAAGCATTAGATGTAGCTCCTGAGCGAATTGCAAAAACCCTAGCATTTAGGGGAAAAGAAGGTGAAGTGGCCATTCTCGTTGTTGCCGCAGGAGATGCTAAAGTTGACAATAAAAAGTTTCGTCAAACCTTTGATCTAAAAGCGCGTATGTTAAGTCCAGAAGAAACATTGGAACATACCGGACATGCTGTTGGTGGGGTATGCCCTTTTGGTTTGAAAAAGGATTTGCCGGTTTTTCTAGATGTTTCCTTAAAGCGCTTTGATACGGTTTACCCTGCTTGTGGAAGTGGCCAATCCGCAATTAAGTTGACTTGTGATGAGCTGTATCAGTATGGGAATGCCAAGGACTGGGTCGATGTATGTAAAGGGTGGAATGATAAGGATGATGGTCAATAAGTAGTCAAAAGGATCTAAGATTGACCAGTACATAATCGTCATTGAAAATTTACTATTCTTATGTTAGAGTAAATTTCAATTCAAGAGGTGATTTCAGTGCTCAACCCAATAACGACACAACATCATCATATTTATTAGCCTTGCTATTCGTTTTTTTAAATCATCGACTATAGGAAGGCTATTACTCATGAACCGCATGGATTAAGGAAATTCGCTTAATCATATGCGGTTTTTTATTTACAACAGTTTTGTGGTTTCACTTAGGCTGCACAAGCTTGATATCCGGGGATAAGTTGAAGGAAATTGCGACGTAACACATGAATCGCCGCTACGGAAATACACTCCGCTTTCCGCGGGCGGCTGGTGAGCCTCCTCGCGCCCGCGCTCCGGGGTCTCACCTAGGCCTCTGCTCCCGCAGGAGTCTACGTGTATTTCCTTCGCTAGTTAAGGATGATCTGATTTAAGCTGCACTTAAGCTAAAATCATCTTGAGAAGAAAAGGCAAAGATGCCCGGTTTTTCCTATCAAAAAGCACCGACAGCACGCAAGTAGATTGGAGCGTAAGGTGCGAGACTCCTTCGGGAACAGCACGAGTCCGAAGATCCACTTGGGAACCAAATCATCCATTCCAAGTTAGCTGAGGCCGTGCCCGAGGAAAGCGAGCGACCTGGAGCGAAGATCTACACTATTAGCTGGGAAAGGTATCACCTTACCTGTTACGTCGCAATCTATGTCAATTGCAACATTGAGCCGATTGTACCTTATTTAAAATGGAGGAATGTAAGATGAAATTAAAAAATGTAAAAGGGACTCAGGATTTCTTACCTGAACAAGAAAAAATCAGGAGAAGAGTGAGAGCAACGCTAGAAGAAGTTTTTACACAGTACGGCTGTGAGCCTTTAGAAACCCCAATTTTAAATGAAGCGAGTCTACTTGCTTCAAAATATGGTGGGGGAGCAGAGATCTTACAAGAAATGTACACTCTGTCAGACCGCGGCCAAAGAGCTTTGGCCTTACGTTATGACCTTACGATTCCTTTTGCTAAGGTGGTGGCTATGAATCCGAAGGTTCGGCTGCCCTTTAAGCGCTATGAAATCGGGAAGGTCTTCAGGGATGGGCCAATAAAGGCGGGAAGGTTCCGAGAGTTTACCCAATGTGATGTTGATATTGTCGGGGTCGAATCTGGAATGGCCGAGGCAGAACTTATGACCATGGCCATCGATGCGTTTTCTAAGCTGGAAATGAATGTCGTCATCCAATATAACAATCGGAAATTATTAACCGGCATCCTTGAAGTATTAGAAACCCCAACTGAGAAAGTAGGCGAGGTGATCCTTATCTTAGATAAATTAGAGAAAATTGGCCTTGAGGAAGTGATGATTGAATTACAAGAAAAAAACGTCCCCATCGCAACTATGAGGCGTATCGAGACATTACTGCAAACCCCTTTGGCAAAGGACCTCTCCTATTATGAACGCTTTACAAGTGTAAGTAATCAACTGGAACAAGGGCTAGCTGAACTCAAGGAACTACAAGTGTACTTAGAGACCTTGGGATTAGTTAAGATATGTCAGTTTAATCCGTTTTTGGCGAGAGGATTAGAAATCTATACGGGAACAATCTATGAAATTTTTCTAGCTGAAGGAGAGATCAAATCTAGTATTGGGAGCGGCGGTCGCTATAATAATGCCATTGGAGGATTAATGGGAAAAGATCAAACCTTTGCTACTGTGGGGATTTCTTTTGGACTTGATGTGATTTATACGGCACTTCAATTATCAGAAAAAACAAGCGACAAGGATTCTCAGCTTGATTATTATATTGTCCCGATTGATGCTGGAAAAGAAGCACTAGTGGTTGCACGCAGCTTGAGGCAAAAAGGGTTTAAAGTTGAAGTTGAGATGAGAAACCGTAAATTGAACAAAGCATTGGAGCGTGCAAATAAGGAGAATATCTCTCAGGTCATCATCATTGGCGAAAATGAAATTAAAAACAATCGCTATACCATCAAAGAGATGAAAACAGGAGAAGAAAGACTGGAAGCCTTTAATTATTAAGGGAAAAGCGTTGCTCACACTTCTTAATCTTCCGATGTTACATGCTGATACAGCCATCATGAGTTTTATAGAGCGTGTAATAGATCGATTATCTGTCTCTTTGTCTTAAGCTGAATTTTAAGCACTCTTTATTATAGGAGCGCTTAAATTTTTGATCAA
This sequence comes from Pullulanibacillus pueri, assembly GCF_014639255.1. Taxonomy (GTDB): domain Bacteria; phylum Bacillota; class Bacilli; order Bacillales; family Sporolactobacillaceae; genus Pullulanibacillus; species Pullulanibacillus pueri. The sequence goes on along the minus strand of NZ_BMFV01000004.1, from coordinate 123,957 downwards.
TCGTTCAAAATATATTGAATTTTATATTCGTTAAAAGTAGAATATATTAAATAGAATAACTCTACGAGGTGAAACGAATGGATATTATTAACACATCAGTTCGTCAACGCGAGACCTATCAAGTGAAGTTAAGCGCTTCATTGCTGTGGGAGTGTGCGTTAGGTATTGCCGCCATTACCAATACCCAACTGCTTGATACATTAGAGAAGCCATTATCTCAAGTGAATAAATCTTTACCTGGCACGCTGTTAAGAGAGCTGGACTACGTTCAAAAGAACAACACATGGAAAACACTGCTTCAATTGTTGCATGAGAAAGAATGTATGACACTTGACTCTTTCACAACTTATATAGATGAGCTTCCAGAAATTGAATTAAGAACGATCGCTATACCTTTTACTGGGTTTCATCATGAGGAAACTCGTAAAGAAGCAGCCAAGGGAAATGATCATGCACTTCATACACTTAAGTTGATAACAGCATCGAATCCATTCTTTCCAAGTTATATAGAATTTATTAGCAAAGTAGAAATCAAGGAATTAAAGAGGCATCTTGTTCATGTTATGAGCGAATGGCACCATACCTATCTCAGTTCACAAGAAGAGCGACTGGATAACATTTTAAAAAGAGATGTCGCATCCAAAAAACAAATGCATGGCAAATTAAAGCCTGAAGCCTTTGTGGAATGGGCTACGGGAGGCGTCACATATTTACCGGAACCCAGTGTGCAAAATGTGCTACTCATTCCTCAGTATATTTATCGTCCGTGGACGCTCGAAGCGGATATTGCAGGGACAAAAGTATTCTACTATCCCGTTACAAATGAGAGTATCAATCCTGATGATAAATATGCCCCCAATTATTTTCTCGTCCAAAAACATAAGGCATTGGGAGATGAAGTCCGACTCCGAATGGTGAAATTGCTCTCAGAGAAAGCGCGTTCCCTTCAAGACATCACTTCAATCCTCGGTTTGGGCAAATCGACAGTACATCATCATTTGAAAATTTTACGTTCCGCTCGGTTAGTAGACGTTGAAAACGCAACCTATTTTTTAAAAATGCACGCAGTGGCTGCTTTATCTCAAGAATTGGATCACTATTTGTGGGACAACTAAAAGGAGGGGACTCATGTTAACGGACTCGGCATTAAAAAATGAAGAAAAATTACCTGAGCTTAGAAGAAATTATCCACTTTTTAGATTTGTAGGTGGAAATGTTATTTCTTTTTTTGGAGATCAAATCTATCTTATTGCACTGCCGTTAATTGTACTTGCGATTACAGGATCTCCATTAAGTATGGGGATGATTTCTGCACTCGAGCGTTTACCTATTGTTTTGCAACCGATTACTGGAATTCTTTCAGATCGTCTCAATCGCAAATGGCTGTTAATGATCTGTGATATGGGGAGATGTTTGATAATCGGACTGCTGGGTGTGCTATTTATTCTGGAGCACTTACACCTGTGGGAGCTAACGATGGCAGCTTTACTTATTGGGGTGATGAGTCAAATTTATAATACGTCTCAATTCGCATCTGTACCGCATCTTGTCCGCCGGAATGATCTACAATTCGCCAATTCAATCAATGCTGGACTTTCTAATACAGCAGTTTTATTAGGACCGACTTTAGGTGGGTTGATTATTAGTCTTTACAACCCCGGTTATGCCTTACTCGTTAATAGCTTCAGTTTTTTTATTTCTTTTCTCTCCATTTCAAGTGTTGCGTTAACACCAAGGGGAAAAATACCGTCCAAACAATCCTTTGTCAAAGAAATCAAAGAAGGCTTTCAATTTGTCTTACAAAAAAAGCCGATTTTATTTACGAATTTAGCAATTTTGACTTCAATGTTTGGGACAACCTTTTTTCTTACGCTCATGATTTTTCATTTGAAAGAGTCGGTCCATCTGTCTGCAAACCAGATTGGCTGGTTAGTTTCAATAGGAGGTATAGGCTCTATCTCAGGCTCGATCTGTACTTATTTTTTGATAAAACAAATGTCCTATCGCACGCTTCTATTTCTTTCCTCCGTTCTTGGAGGGATATCACTTTTATTCTTTAGTGATTGTCATACGTACATAGGATTAATCGTTTATAATGCAATGGGGACCTTCATGGCTTCGATCATGAACCCTTGTATTGTCACGATCCGACAGCTTTTAACTCCGGATCATTTACTCGGACGTGTCCAGGCCACCAGTCGTTTTATGGCTTGGGTGTTACTCCCCTTGTCTGCCTTTTTAGCAGGTGTCCTTGCTCAGGCAATAGGAACACATCTGACTATTTTCATAGGGGGTATCTTTACGACATTGTCCTCAGTCTTTTACCTGCATCCTTCACTGAATCACGTCACCAAGAAGGGAGAAAAAGTATGAGCACACATTTATATTTGGTTAGACATGCCCATTCTGTATACTCTGCTGATGAATTTGGGCGTCCCTTATCAGAGCAAGGCCGTCATGATGCACTTCTTGTCACTGAATGTTTAAAAACAGAGGGCATTGATCAGGTCATTTCAAGCCCTTATCAACGGGCGAAGGAGACCGTCCAAGGGATTGCTAGCATTATCCACAAAGAAATCGAAATCATTTCGGATTTACGAGAGCGTCAATTATCGAGAGTCCCCGTTAATGATTTTAATTTAGCTATAGATAAAGTATGGCAAGATCCTAACTTTTCGTTTGAAGGCGGGGAATCGAATCATAAGGCACAAAGAAGAGGTGTCCAGGTCATCCTTCAACTTTTAATGAAATATGCTGGAAAACGCATTGTCGTTGGTACTCATGGGAATTTAATGGTCCTCATTATGCAGCATTTTGATGAACGCTACAATTATGAGTTTTGGAAAACACTTGATATGCCGGATATCTACCGATTCAGCTTTGATGGCCAGCATTTAAAAGAGGTTAAAAGACTTTGGAAGAGAAGTCAAAGGGATGAATGAGGCAGGAATCATAGGCGATGGAAGAGAAAAGAGTAAAAGGAAGAATGTATATTGTTATTGAAACAGGCGAGCGATTAAATGTTTTAATGGAGGTCAATCAATCCTTAGAAGAATTAGTGAGTAAACCAGAAAAATATTATGTTAACTGTAGTGTAATAAAATCACAGTGAAAGTCCTTAGAATATTCTATCACCCGTGATGATCGTGAAGTCCTACTTAAAACAAATGCGATAACCTTTGTTGCAAGAAAGGGGTAAGGATCATTGTTGACATTCAAGAGAGTTTTTTTGGATGGGTGAAGGGATGGAAGATCGAATGGATAAAACCTTCAAATAAACGATGAGGAGAAAAGGGAATATGAACTTATTTACGGCCGAAATAAATGGATGGTCTTCATGGGGAAAGGTATTTCAATCCATTTCTACCTTTAAACCGTTGATTAGACATATCTTTGCTGAAGAAAACCTTCCATTGTCGAAAATAGAGCGGTGTACGCCTGGGACTCACGCTGTCTTTAGAGTCGGAGATTATGTGATCAAAATCTTTGCTCCTGAGGAATCTGGATTTGATGGCACTGTAGATTTTGAAACAGAGGTTTTTGCAATGCAAAGGGCGACGATGTTAGGTGTCTCTGTACCAAAGCTCATGACATGTGGTGCCTTACAAGTTCAATATCGCTTTTCATACCTTATTATGGAATACAAGAGTGGCATTGAATTCAATAAATTAAGCCCTACTTTAACCTTTGAGCAGAAGGTAGCAATAGGGCAGAGACTGCGCGTCATCACAAATACATTAAATCAACCCTGTGACGCTTTTAATCAAATCGACGTAATTCATGGAGAAAATAGACAACAACGCTGGGAAAAATATGCTGAGAGATTCAAAAGAGAGCGGTTAGACTATATTTCTTCTCATGATTTTGGAGAAAAAGTCTTTGTCCATGGCGACTTAAATGGAGACAATATCTTATTATCCCCTGAAAAAGAGTTAACGATCATTGATTTTGCTGATGCCGTATTAGCGCCAGCAGTTTATGAACAAGCTTTAATCGTATGTGAGTTATTCCAATTTAATAAAGCCTATATGCAGGGCTATTTCGGCGATTATACGGTTGATGCAATCACCGACCTTTGTTTTAATGGCTTGTTGATCCATGACTTTGGCGGAGATATTATTGAACAGAGAGTTGGTCCAGTCGATCAAATAAACAGCTTAGAAGCACTACACAGGTGTCTTTATCTATGTATCAAATACACTCAAACATTTAAAGGTCCATATGAAGCTTGAGTTTTTATCTGTTTTAAGATGGTCACATGGAATGAGGGTAGGAATAAGCCGCAAAGGTTCAAAGTCCATAGAGCTATGGACTTTTTTATTTAAATTTTAAAATTTTGTAGACAAAAGTGATAAATGCTGTAAGAATACAATTTAATTATAAATTTAAACGTTTAAGGAGCATTTTAATGGGAGACCATCTATCTTTAATTGAGCCTACAGAAGAACTTCAGGAGCAATATCTTGCATTTTATAAAGAGTGGAAGGAAAGTGGCGAGGACATGATCCCTTGGGTCATTAGCAAAGATCCCAAGGATTTCAAAGCGATGGTTGAGTGGCTACAGGATTCTAAAAAGGGGACAAATCTAAAGCCAGGCTGGGTACCTGACTCAACGTTTTGGCTGATTAACCTAAATAGAGACATCATTGGTGTAGTCAACATTCGTCATGATCTGACGGAAAAATTATATCAATATGGTGGTCATATTGGCTATGGGATAAGGCGGTCACAAAGGCAAAAGGGCTATGCCACACGATTATTGGCTTTATCACTGGAAAAATGTAAAGTGCTTGGATTAAATAAGGTGCTAGTCTGTTGTGATGAAGACAACATTGGATCTGAAAAAACGATTCTCAATAACGGCGGTATCAGAGACACTGATTTTATCGAAGAAGACGGAAATGTCGTGAGAAGGTACTGGATTGAACTTAATAAACAATAGACTCATTTCGCTTCGTTTGTTGTAATTGATATAGATTGCGACGTAATTGCAAGGTGATACTTTTCCGAGCTAATAGTGTAGATCTCCGCTCCAGGTCGCTCGCTTTCCTCATGCCCACAGGACTAAGGAAAGCGGAGTGTATTTCCGTAGCGGTGATTTATGATTTACGTCGCAATTTCCTTCAATTAATGACTTGAGAAAAAACAGCTGAACAATAAAAAGGAGGTTAGCTATAATGGAATTTGTTATTGAATCCATCAAACTCGAAGACTATTTAAAGGAAACGCCAGAAGTCAATTACTTTCATCCCCTTATTCAAGATAAGGTTAGGAGATTTTTTAATCCTTACCAGACAGACATTGAGAAGGCGAGAAAAGCCTTTGAGTATGTTCGAGATGACATTGCCCACTCGTATGACATCCAAGGAACGATCGTAACAGCAAAGGCTTCTGATGTTTTACTTCATAAGCAAGGCATTTGTTACGCGAAAGCGATGTTGCTTGCCGCTTTATTGCGTTCACAAGGCATTCCGACAGGCTTTTGTTATCAACGTTTAATGTTATTTGATGTCCCTGAAAAAGGGTATTGCATTCATGCTTTAAATGCCGTTTATTTGAAAGAGCTTCAGCATTGGGTTAGGCTAGATGCCCGTGGAAATAAACCTGGGGTGAATGCCCAATTTTCTCTAAATGACGAACAGCTCGCCTTCCGCGTAAACGAAGCTGTGGACGAGAAGGACTATAATGTGATTTACTGCCATCCCCATCCGAAAACTGTCGCTGTTTTAAAAGCGCATAGCGACGCTCAAGAGATGTATAGGTATCATTTACCACAAGAGATATAGTGAATGTCAGTGTGGTCACTTCCATTATACTATTTTATGATGTTGAATTTTAGACTTTATTTCCTTTTTTATATTGGTAGTGTTATAAGTATCATGAAGAAGGGGGGAATAGAATGATCGACTACAGAATTATGACTCAAGAAGGTTATACAGAGAATATTGGGAGTCTTGTTTCTATGCTGACCCACTCACGAAAGGTGACTTTAAGTGAGATTGCAGATTTAACTCCGTATGATCTCGATTTTTTAAGTGATGAAAAGGGGAATACCATAGGAGCTTTGCTTTTACATATTGCCGCCATTGAAGCTGTCCATCAAGTGATTTCATTTGAAAAGAGGGATTTCACTGATGAAGAATATGCGAAGTGGGGGACCGCTCTTACTTTAGGAGAAAAAGCCCGCCGAGAAATAAAAGGATTTTCAGGGAATTATTATCTCTCACAATTATCGGAAGTTCGAAAAAAGACATTACAAATATTACAAACCAAAACGGACGAATGGTTATTAGAGGAAAGCTATTGGCCTAATGGTGTTGCTTATAATAACTACTATCTCTGGTTTCATGTCATGGAAGACGAGATTAACCATCGAGGACAAATCCGAACACTCAAACGATTAATAGCCACTTCGACTTCATAAAAGAAATGAAGAAAGTGACGAATGATTAGCCATTTTAAGAAAAACTGGGCGAAAATGCATGCCCGGTCCTTATTAAGGCACTGAAAATGTTTCTTATACTTATACCAAGGCAGTCTGCAAGGAGAAAATTATTACATATGAAAGAAGAAAATAAGCTAAAGGAAGTCGATTTATACAAACCCATTCAGAACTATTTTTTAAATGAAAACTACGAGGTTTATAGCGAAGTTAAAGATTGTGATCTCGCGGCAGTCAAGGATGATGCATTGGTTTTAGTTGAATTCAAGCTTAACCTTAGTGTCGATTTACTGATTCAGGCGACTAAACGTCAACGGATCACTGACTGTGTTTATATTGCGATACCCAAACCGAAACACCGATTGAATTCAAAGCGTTGGGCAGACAAGTGCCATTTAGTGCGCCGATTAGAACTTGGTTTGATTGTCGTTTCTTTTTCAGGAAAACGGGCAAAAGCTGAGATTCTCTTTCACCCATCAACGTTTAGCCGTCGAAAAAGTAAGGCAAAGAGAGCGAGTATCATTAAAGAAATTGATGGGCGCAGCGCGGATTACAATGTAGGTGGAATGAATAGAGCGAAAATCATGACCGCCTACAAGGAAAATTGTATCCAAATTGCCACTTACCTTGATCAGCATGGTCCATTGTCTCCGAAAGCATTAATAGAAATGGGGACAGGTAAGAAAACCTCTTCTATTTTGACCAAAAATTATTACCGTTGGTTTGAAAGAATCAGGAGGGGGATCTATGTCCTTAATGAGAAGGGAAAACAAGAGGTGAAAGAATATCCAGACCTTGTGAACTATTACTTGAAAGGATTACATCCAAAGGAGTGAGAACAATACATTTAGGAGACCCGATCGCAAAGGGGAATACGGCGAAAATCTATCTTTATGATCATAAGATTATCAAACTTTTTAATGATGACTTGCCTGATACAGAGGCTTCATATGAAGCTAATAAACAACAGTATGCTTATTCATGCGGACTGCCTGTTCCCAAAATTTTAGATGTTACGAAAATAGACGGGAAGCAAGCGATAATCATGGAATGTATAGAGGGTAGAACTTTAGGTGAACTCATAATGGAAAATAAGGAACGAACCGACCATTACTTGACTCTGTCCGTCGAAGTGCAACAACAAATTCATAAGATTCGTGCAGATTCATTTGAGCCTATGAAGGAAAAATTGCGTCGGCAAATTGAATCAGCCCTCATGCTCAGTCAAAGGCAGCAATCTTTTTTACTAAAAAGATTGGAATCTATGACTGTTGGAAATCATCTTTGCCACGGAGATTTCCACCTCTTTAATTTAATTATGTCAGAAAATAAAGTCATCATCATAGATTGGGTCGATGCGAGTGCAGGGAATCCATGTGCCGACATCTATCGAACCTATCTTTTGTATTTGCAATTCTCAGGTGAATTAGCTGAACGGTATTTACAAATGTGTTGTAAAATGAATGGATTGCCAAGGGCAGCGTTCCTTGAATGGGCCCCTATCCTTGCCGGTGCTAGATTATCTGAAAACGTCTCTTCAGAAAATAGTGAGCGTCTTATAGCTATTGTGAATCAGTACTGTGATTAATGTTTCAAAAAGTTCAAGTGAGGACGGGAGAACAGGAACAGCCTTTTGTTATAACGTCAGAATGTATAACTCCTCGGAAATAAGTACAGCTTCGACCTTTCCCATTAAGGCATAGTGGGAGCCAAGCCTTTTAGGGAGAGCTTAGATTCAAAAGAAAATTAATCAGTACAGTATAGAGATTTATCATATTAGGTGTACAGCAGTCAAACAATTAAGTATTCAGCTTATATTTAGCAATTCATAAAAATGGACGATCACCCAAACGGTCACTCGTCCATTTACTCATGAGTGATGAGTACCTAATTAATATCCCTTTCCTTATCGGCTTCAGAGGGAAGTGTAAAAAACTGCCGATGCTTGTAAAAAATAATAAACACACAAAGCATTAAAGTGGAAGCTAAAAGGAAGATTTGACGTACACCCACAAGATCCGTTAAATAACCCAAGATAACGGTTGAGACTCCGAAGGTCCCTGTAATGAGTGTGTTTTGAACAGAATAGACTTTGGGCAATTTATTTTTATCGATTTTCATTTGAATAACGACTTGCTGTGAGATATCTTTCATTTGTCCAAAGAGCCCCATAATTCCTGACAAACTCAAGGCAATGATCAGTGAACTTATTATTCCGTAAACGAAATCCACGAAGAGTGTTGAAAAAATACCAATCATTAAAAACAGGCTTAAGTGCTTTTCGATTAATTTCTCGTTTTTTAAGCAAAAAAGGCCACCGAGCATAAGGCCACCAAAGAAAAGACCGTTAATATAACCCCACCATTGCTGACTCACTCCGAGTACATCTTCAACATAAATGTAGATAATCGCAGCTATCCAGACAACAGCGGCAATGTTTTCAAGGATATCCATGAGCGCTATTGTCCGCAAAAAAGGTGTATGCCAAACCATCGTCCAGCCCTCAGATAATGATTGAGCCATTTTTTTCACATGCTCAGCCTTCTCTACTTTAACAGACTGTAATAAAAACATTCCTATTGAAGCGAGTACATAGAGAAAGCAGATAACCCAGAGGCTTTCAAGAGGTGATGACCATTGGGTGACTAAGAGACTTCCAAGTGGCCAGCCACCGAGGCGAATGAACTGATCAAGTGTGGCGAGTAAACTGTTTGCTTTGACAAGTCTATGCTCAGGCACATAATGGGGAATCAGGGCATTTCTACATGGAATTGCACAACCATCTAAAAGCCCAATAAAAGCAACCACCGAAAAAATAAAAAACACACCCAATTGTGAGCCAAAGCCCATACAAAGGATGAGTAACGTTTTACAAGTCTGCGAATATGCCAACAAAAATTTCAAAGAAAAGCGGTCTATTAGAAGAGGTGTCATCATTCCTGAACAAAACATTGATCCAGTGATCAAGAATGGGATGAGAGACATGTAAAATGCCGAGTGAGTAAACATATAAATCAATTGAATGACACTCACTGTATACATGACATCTCCAAAATTAGCAAATGATTGACCGATCCATAGATAGTGAAAAGAGCGCTTATCCATCTGTACTCGAATCCCCTTTATTATTTAATTTGCTAAGTGGGAAACAAGTGGATCACACTGGACAAAACTCTCCTTTTCCGAATAATAAACATTTTTTAGAATTATAACACGATAACTTTTTAGCGTCAAAAGGAGTCGCTTTCATACATGCAGTCATAAGTTATGAAATGTCATCGGTCTTTAGGTATACTGTATGATAGGATATAGGCCATTTTAAATATTCTAAAAACGTGAAAGCGAATGGGGGTTCCGTCATGAGGCTAGTCTATGCTTCAGATCTACATGGAAATAAAGATCACTATATTCAACTTAGGAAATATGTACAAAAGATGAATGTAGAGGCGCTTATTTTAGGTGGAGATTATTTTAAATATACAATAAATCCCAATGAGCAATTTGTCTTTATGGAGGTGTTCTTCATTCCTTTCATTCATTCATTATCAATACCCGTCTATTTAATTGCTGGAAACGTTGATTTAAGTAACGTCTATGAACAGCTTAAGATATCGTTACACAACTTAGAAGTCTATTTTCTCGAAAGACATCCGTGTTATATTGATGAATCAATATCAATCCACGGTCTCCCTTACACACCCCCGAGTCCTTTTAAATTGAAAAACTTTGAAAGAAGAGATTTACGTTTTGATGATGTCAAAATTGACTCCAATGCCTTTATTTTAAACAATAAAAATGCACCCAACACGATTTCTGAAGACTATTTAAATCAATTACCGAGTATCGAAGAAGAAATTCAAGGGTTCTTTGGTTTGAATGCTATATGGGTCATCCACACGCCTCCTTATGGTGGAGTGTTAGATGTTATTCATAATGGCCGTTTTGTAGGAAGTAAAGCTGTAAGAAATAAGATTATTAAAGAGCAACCCTTATTAACATTACATGGTCATATCCATGAATCACCTCATCTGTCAGGACAATGGATTGAAAGAATTGGAAAGACCGTTTCCGTGAATCCAGGACAAGGTCAGGAACTGCATGCAGTGATCATAGACATAAATGCACAGAAGAAAACCATTGCGCTTGAGCATACTCTATTTGGGAAATATCAAATGTAAGCCTAATCCTTTAGCCAAATGATTCTATGATTCTCGGAATGTCATTTAAATTAGCGCAGGTAACGTCAACACAGGGATGAGCATTGTGTCCCCCCATGTGAACGGTAGACATTCCAAGTGCTTTTGCCGGGATAATATCCGCTTCTAAATTGTCACCCACAAATACAGCTTTCTCACTCAATGTATTTAGAGCTTTTAGAGCCAACTTGAAAATAGCGTGATCAGGTTTTCTTATATTAACCGAACCCGATGTCACGATCGTATCAAAATATTGATCGATGCCTAAGGAGGCTATTTTGTTTCTTTGATAAAAATCTCTTCCATTCGTCACTACCCCTAATTTGAAGTGCTTGCTCTTCAAGACTTCCAGCATGGAATGAAGTCCTTCATACCCCACACAATGTAAGTGGAAATTTTGATTTAAATCTTTAAGCAACATAGGGAGTAAGTCTTCCTCTATGTCAAAGGAAGCCACTAGCTGTTTATATACTTGATCTTTTGGAAGAACAATCATATTAAGTGCTACAAACTTTTCAATAAAATCTTGCTCACGAGAGATAAATCGAGATAATGAAAACTTATTGAATTGATAGCGGGAAAAGTTGTACAAAGATTGCTTTTTATCAAGCAAGGTTTGATCAAGATCAAATAGGACAGTATCTCTTTTCATGATTATTCTCCTTTTAGAAGTGTCTATCTTCTCCGGTGTCTATCATACTATCTAGACGTTTGGATTGCAGCTATGGTTAACTTTTATTTTAGTAAAAACTAAGAGGTTTAAGACTGGTAACAGGCAAATAGGGTTATATAAAAGATAATAAAAAATTCAGATAGAAAGAGTTGATAAATTTGTAGGGAGTGTTATATTAGTTATAATTAGAAATATTCAATATATCCAATGAGATTAATGGGGTGAATCGATTAGTGCCATACGAAAAAATTTCCTTGAGAACACTAAACAAGATGAAGGAACAAATCGCGGAAAGAATATATAAAAAAATCTCTCCACTCCAGGTCCAGGCCTGGGTGACGAAAGAGCCTGTGCCCTATGACGATAGAGAAAGTGGCTCGCCTCTTCGTTTACAACCGGGAGACAAATGGGGAGAACTCTGGGATTGTGCGTGGTTTCATTTTGAAGGAAGGATTCCAGAAGGGTCTCGTAGTCAAAACCTGGTTTTGTTAATTGATGTTAATGGCGAATTATGTATTTTTGATAAGAATGGCATACCCGTACAAGGTCTGACAAATGTGAATTCTGAATTTGATTATTCTCTTGGGAAGCCTGGGAAAAGGGTGGTTGACCTTCAAAATATATTGACTGATGGCGAAACTATAGATTTTTGGGCGGACGCGGGATGTAATGATCTTTTTGGCCATTTTAGAAGTGGAACCTTGAAAGAGGCTGATATAGCTATTTGCAACGAAGAGATTAAGAGTCTATATTACGATGTTGAAGTATTGCTAGAGTTGGCAGAAGAACTAGAGACGCAATCAGTACGAAAAGCAAGAGTTCTTCAAGCGCTTTACGATGCTTCTTTATTACTAGTCGAATGGGATGATTCCGCTATTGCTGAAGCAAGAAAATTATTAAAAAAGGAATTAGATAAAAAGAATGGCGATTCAGAACTTACAATAAGTGCAGTGGGTCATGCCCATATTGATTTGGCCTGGCTCTGGCCAATACGAGAAACAATCCGAAAAGGGGCGCGTACGTTTTCAACAGCGCTGAGAAATATGGAAAAGTATCCTGATTATATATTCGGGGCCAGCCAACCCCAATTGTATCAGTGGATTAAGCAGGCTTATCCAGAACTTTACAAGCAAATAAAGGCAAGAATTGAAGAAGGGCGTTGGGAAGTTCAGGGAGCGATGTGGGTAGAACCTGATTCGAATATATCCGGTGGTGAAGCTCTTGTTCGTCAGGTGCTATATGGAAAACAATTTTTCAAAGAGGAATTTGATCAAGAAATGAAAGTGCTTTGGGTGCCTGACATCTTCGGTTACACAGCAAGTCTCCCTCAGATCCTCCAGAAATCTGGTGTAGAATATGTCATGACCCAAAAATTATCTTGGAGTACTTATAATGATCATCCTCACCACACCTTCTTATGGGAGGGGATTGATGGAAGTAAGGTACTTACACACTTGCCTCCTGAAGATACTTATAATAGTCCAGCCGCTCCAAGATCCATTGTTAAAATTGAAAAAGAATATAAGGATAAAAATATTTCGGATCGTGCCTTAATGCTTTTTGGTATTGGAGACGGTGGGGGTGGACCCGGTGAAGAGCATTTAGAGCGCTTAAGGCGAGAAAAAAACCTTCTAGGGCTTTCACCAGTTGTACAGGAACACGCTATTCACTTTTTTGAAAAGTTGAATCAGCAGCGTGATAAATATAAAACCTGGCGTGGTGAGCTCTACTTAGAAAAACACCAGGGGACGTTGACGACTCAAGCAAGAAACAAGAAATATAATCGCCAAATAGAAACAGCGTTGCGTGAATTCGAATTCTCTTCATCACTCCTTTCCGTTTATGAAGAGATCGACTACCCCAAAACAGATATTGACACGGTTTGGAAGGAAGTATTATTATATCAATTTCATGATATATTACCTGGCTCATCCATCACACGTGTCTATGAAGAGTCTATAGTACGCTATGAAAAATTATTGGAACAGGTAAGAACTCGGATTCATCAAAACTATGAAACTTTAGCGAAGACTATTGGGCGACCCGGATTGTATCTCTTTAATTCACTACCTTGGGAAAGACGAGAATGGATCAAGCGTGAAGGGCAATGGCGAAATATTTTGATACCCGCGATGGGGTACACCATTGTTGATGAAAAGACTAATGTTGATCGCCAAGAGGACCAAGAATTAGTGGCTAAAGAACAGCTTTTGGAAAATGGCTTATTAAGTGTTACTTTTAGTAATGATGGGACTCTTAAATCTATTTATGATAAGGAAAATAAACGCGAATGTCTGATAGGATCTGCTAATGTGTTAAAAATTTACCATGATACTGGTGACGCCTGGGATTTTCCAACGAATTATCATGAAACCAAAGCCATGCAGCCTTCACTTAAAAAGACACAAACTCTAAAAGAAGGACCCTATGTGATGGTGGTCAATCATTACAGCTATGGTTCGTCAACGATTAAACAAACAATAAGGTTAACATCAGGAAGTCGTCTCATTGAGTTTAAAACTTCGGTCGATTGGCGTGAAAATGAAAAAATGCTTAGGACTTCTTTTCCTGTTAATGTCCACAGCGAAACTGTGAATTGTGAAATACAGTACGGTTATATTAAGAGGCCAACACACCGCAATACACAATGGGATTTTGCTAAGGATGAAATCGTGGCCCATCATTGGATTGATATGTCAGAGCCTAATTATGGTGTTGCTTTATTAAATGATTCAAAATACGGACATAGAGTCCATAACAACATTCTTGATCTGAATTTATTAAGAAGTCCGAGCTACCCTGATCCAGTGGCAGACCAAGCAGGACATGAATTTACTTATTGTTTATACCCACATGCTGGGGATTTAGTCCAAGCTGAAGTTTATAAAAAAGGATACGAAATAAATATTCCAACGCAGTCTATAGAGCTAAAGGGAACAGATGATTCTTTGCCTGGACGTATTTCGCGCTCCTTTATAGAGTTAAATGCCCAAACTGTCATGATTGAAACCATTAAACAAGCTGAAGACGGTAAAGGATTAATCGTGAGACTTTATGAAACGGCAGGCACTCACGCCACCGTTGAATTAGCATTGGATATGGAGCTTGAGTCAGTTCTAGAAACGGATTTAATGGAACAAATAATCGGCAGCGTGGATCACTTTGGGGGAAGATTAGCTTTAAATTTTTCTCCCTTTGAAATTAAAACACTTAAGATCAAAACGCGAACTCACGGTTAATTGGTAAAGTCCCTTTTCTTTCATCCAAATGATATAAATGCTATAATTTTATAAAAAGAGGGGGTGGGTTTTTGAATAATGAAAGACAGCCATTATATGTCCAAGTACAAGAGCATTTAAAACAATTAATTGCCGAGAGAAAACTAAAACCTAACGAAAAAATACCGACTGAAAAAGAATTGATGGAACAATTTAATGTTAGCAGAATAACAGTGGCTAATGCCTTGGCGGAAATGGCAAAAGAAGGAAGGATTTATAGAATTCCTGGTCGGGGAAGTTTTGTAAGTGAGGCGCAGCCTAACAATGAGACGACTTCTGACCTTGAAAAGCACGAAGAGACCCGAACATCGACTAGATCGGCAAATTTAATAGGATTAGTCATTCCCACCCTTGAAGATTTTTTTGCCATTAAAATCATTCAAGGGATTAGGAAAGCGCTTGAAAAACAAAATTATCATCTTGCTATTGTGATAACAGATAATTCAAAGGAAAAAGAAGAAGAAGTGATTTTACAACTGATTGAAAAAGGGGCGAAAGGTCTGATTATCTTCCCTGTCGATGCAGAAACATACAACGAGGAAATTTTGGCATTGAAAATGAATAAGTTTCCCTTTGTATTAATCGATCGTTATTTACCTGGTGTTGAGACGCATGTTGTGAGTTCAGATAGTTATTTGGGTTCAGAGCTAGCTGTCAATCATCTATGGAACTTAGGCCATCGCAATATTGCGATATGTTCAGACTCACCGCTTCCAACGATGTCAGTCTCAGATAGGATCTCAGGTTATATGGAGGCCTTGCGTAAGAGAGAGGCATTAATTAATCCAAGCTTAATTCTTACAGAATTTAATATTGATTATTCAAAAATAGATGAGAAGGATCCTCTCTATCGTTATTTGAAAAATAATATTGCTACCGCAATTATTACACTAAACGCAAGATTGGGATTGTATATTAAGTCACTCGCTTTAAAAATGAATTTAAAAGTTCCTGATGATTTATCAATCGTAACCTTTGATGATCCCATCCCATTTTACGACGATATTGGTGGTTTTACTCATGTCAATCAGTTTGAAACAGAAATGGGGAGAAAGAGTGTAGAAATTTTATTAAAAGTAATAGAAAATCCGGAGTTTTACCAAAATCATTATGAAAAAGTGATGATAAAGCCAGAACTCGTCGTGAAAAACTCAACAGTAGCCCTATAATTTTTTATATACCTGTGCTTTCTTGGATGAAATGGCGCGGGTTTTTTTATGACGAAATTTAACCCACCATCTCTAGTCAAAGCGCGATCTCTCGTCTTTTTATTTTGATAGTTAAATTTTCCGAAAAGTCATTTACATCTATGACCATAAGTGATATATTAAACATATCACTTATGGTTTTCGCTTTGCCTGATTACCAGGAAGAGAATGTCTAAGGGGCTTAGAAGGAAAAACACTTTAACCTCCAGTCAGGTGATGATAGCAATTTCGTTAAAGAGAAGCATACATGTGACGTTGGAGTACCTTTCAAGCGAATGCTTATAGAAAAAAGGAGGGGGATGGCAACATGCATTTTAGAGATCGACGTGAGGAAAGAACAGGTTTTCAAGAATCTGGACCTTATAAAGCCTCTTATGATTTGCAAACTGATTTTGTCATGGTTTATGGCATCGATCAATCTATGCCTCAGCGTGTTAAGGATTGGAGAGACAAAGGTTATGTTGTTCATTTAATGACTGGTGTGTCTTGGGGAGAATATCAAAGCTATTTAAATGGCCAATTTGATGGGCAACTACATTGGGATGAAGGGCAACGTAATCAGGAGAATCAAGACATCAGTCATGGGAAAGATGTACCTTATATGGTGCCATCTATATCCTTTTCAAAATTTTTAACGGAAAGAATAAAAATTGCCGTCGATGAAGGCGTAGAGGCCATTCATCTTGAGGAACCAGAATTTTGGGTTGAAGGAGGCTATTCCGAAGCCTTTAAAAGAGAGTGGCAAATCTATTATAAAGAACCTTGGCTACCACCACATCAATCTGAAGAAGCACAATATCGAGCATCAAAATTGAAAGCTTATTTATATACGAGGACTTTAGATCGTTTATGTAGTGAATTAAAAGAATATGCCTTATCTAAATATCATCGGTTTTTGAGGTTCTATGTTCCAACACATAGTCTTATAAACTATACGCAATGGCAAATTATTAGTCCCGAATCGAAATTGATAGATCTACCAGCTATTGATGGATACATAGCGCAAATATGGACAGGAACATCAAGGACCCCTAATGTTTATGAAGGTGTGCGGAAAGAACGCACTTTTGAAACCGCATTCTTGGAGTATGGGATGATGCAGGAATTAGTCAGTGGTACCGATCGTCGAATGTGGTTTTTGCATGATCCTATTGAGGATAATCCAAGGCATACATGGACGGACTATCAAGAAAACTACTTCAAGACAGTGGTCGCTTCATTATTACATCCAGATATTTCTCATTTTGAGGTTTCCCCATGGCCGCGTCGAATCTTTGAAGGGAAGCGTCCAAGTGAAGATGCCGTAGAGTTAAAAGGCATACCTGCTCCTTATGCAACAACGCTTCTTACAGTGATGCATACCTTAGGGGATATGGATCAAGAGGATATACAAATTGCTGGGAAATCAGAGAAGATTGGCATTTTAGTCGCTGATTCCATGATGTATCAAAGAAAGCGTATTGATGCCTCCGATCGAGCTTCTTCACGCTATGATGGAACGGGAGAAATCTCAATTGCTAATTATCAAGATCAAGAATTACTAGATTTCTCACATTTCTATGGGATGGCATTACCGCTTTTAAAGAGGGGACTATGGGTGAGACCGGTTCAATTAGACAATGTACGACGGTTCTCAAATTATTTAGATCAGTATCGTTTATTAATGATAAGCTATGAATTTTTAAAACCTGAATATCCAGATATACACAATGTTCTAGCCCAGTGGGTTAAAGAAGGCGGTATTTTAATTTACGTTGGTGATGACAGTGATCCCTATCATCAAGTGAAGGCTTGGTGGAACACTGGTCATAGAAAACACAGGTCTCCGAGAGGACACCTTTTTGAAAGTTTAGGTTTATCTTCTGACACAGAGCAGGGTGTCTATAAGATCGACCAAGGGGTGTTAGGATTTCTAAATCTATCACCTGATAAATGTGCGAAAAGTAAAGCCAATAGTGATGTGCTGAGAGAGTTTATGAATGATTGTATTGAAAAATATAACAAAGATATCATTTTAGAAGAGAAGAACCATTTCTTGATACAAAGGGGACCTTATACCATCGCGGCAGTATTAGACGAATCGATCAATGCCGAACCTTTGGAACTTAAGGGGATGTATGTTGACCTTTTTGATCCTGAGTTAAAAGTGAATGAGCAGGTCACTTTGCATCCTAACGAAAACACACTGCTGTACGATCTGAACTATCGTCCATCTGATACGGACATTAAATTAATTGCCGCTTCATCAAGGGTTGAAAAAATCGAACAAACGAAAGACGGTCTTCAAATGATTGCGAAGGGTCCAGAAAAGCTCAATGCGGTCGCAAGATTGAGCATTCCGAAAGAACCAAATGAAGTTAAATGTGTTATTGAGGATACTGAGCAAACAATTAATTGGGAATGGGATCAAAGATCTAAAACAATTTTTCTCCAATATATTCATAACTCGGGAAAAGAAACAACAATTAGCTTGAACTGGAAAGGATAGCAATGTCGAGTAAGAGTATTAAAAACCAATTTATTTTTTAAATATTTTGTTTATTGTTACGATTTATAATGTTAGCGAGGAGGGGGAAAATGCCGCAACAAACTGAAATAAACATTAAGTCTTACCCAAATAAGGTGCCGAAAATAAAGAAAAAGAGTCTTTGGAAGAGGATATGGGAACATCGGGTTTTCTATTTTTTTCTGCTACCGGGAATTATTTGGTTTGTTATCTTTTCGTATATTCCAATGTATGGCATAACAATAGCATTCAAAGATTTTAATTTTGTCCAAGGGATCCTAGGAAGTCCTTGGGCGGGCTTAAAATATTTTCATCAGTTTTTTAATTATTATCAATCGAAAGAGATTATTCGGAACACCATAGTCATTAGTTTAATGAAACTCTTAATTGGTTTTCCAATGCCAATTATATTAGCGCTTCTATTAAATGAGATCAGGATTTCAAAATTTAAAAAAACCGTCCAAACCATATCGTATCTTCCTCATTTTATTTCGTGGGTTGTTGTCGTCACACTTTTGCAAAGACTATTAACCCCTTATGGCGGACCGGTCAACGAATTAATTGCTGCCATGGGATTAGACAGAATCCAGTTTTTGGGGAATATTAATTATTTTTATCAGCTTATTATTAGCTCTGATATCTGGAAGGGTGTCGGCTGGGGGGCTATTATTTACCTGGCGGCTATCTCCGGGGTAGATACCCAATTATATGAAGCTGCTAAAATGGATGGCGCCAATAGATTCAGACAAATGTGGCATGTTACGTTACCTTCAATAAGAGGAGTTATGGTCATTTTATTCATTTTGGCTTGTGGGGGGATCATGTCCGCTGGCTATGAGCAATTACTTCTTATGAATACGCCAGCAACGACCTCAATCGGGAATGTATTAGATGTTTATGTGATCAAGGCGGGTTTAGAGCAAGGGCGCTTTAGCTATGCAACAGCGGTAGGTTTATTTCAAGGTATTATAGGTTTGATCCTTATCATCGCAGCAAATCAGATTAGTAAAAAAGTCAATGAAACATCCTTATGGTAAAGGAGTGAAGCCCTATGGTTATGAAAAAATGGTCCATATTTTCCATTATCAACTACACATTATTAGCCCTTTTTGCTTTCTGTACTTTGTACCCCTTTATCTATATATTGGCCTATTCACTCAGTGACGGTATGGAAGCAATGAAGCATCCCATTTACTTTTTTCCAAAAGGATTTACATTTCAAAATTATATTGAAATATTCCAAGATACTAAATTTTTGCAAGCCTATAAAATTACTATTCTTCGTACAGTAATTGGAACAGCCTTACATGTGTTCTTATGTGCATTATTTGCTTATGCATTAACAAAGAAAACACTGCCCGGGCGCTCATTCTTTACCTTTTTTATTTTCATACCCACATTATTTGGCGGAGGCATGATACCTACCTTTGTTTTATATAGAGAATTAGGATTAATTGATTCTTTTTGGGTGTATGTTATTCCATTTTTATATAACTTTTTCAATATTATTGTTCTTCGTACCTTTTTCCAACAACTTCCTACTTCATTAGAAGAATCGGCGAAAATAGATGGTTGTGGAGACTTTAAAATTTTTATAAAAATTATTCTCCCATTGTCTGCACCAGTCCTTGCAACTATTGGACTTTTTATTGGTGTATTTCACTGGAATGATTGGTTCACAGGAACTTACTTTGTCACAAGCAAAAATCTTTTACCTGTGCAGACATTACTAAACGATCTTTTGAGCCAATCTCTCGCTCAAGCGAATGCAGCAAAGAGTGCCTCAGAAACAGGAACATCATTAGGTCTGCAAACAATAGCACAAACCACACCAGAATCATTACGCATGGCAACTTTAATGGTCGCGACATTACCTATTTTATGTGTCTACCCATTTTTACAAAAATACTTTGTTAAAGGTGTCATGATTGGTTCAGTAAAGGGATAAGTCTTCTCATAACATAGGGAAGTTTATCATAAAAAAATCTACCATATTAGGGGGAGAAGGATGAAAAAGAGTTTTAAGCTTTTATTGATGATGATGCTGATTGTCTCGCTTACAGCTTTAACTGCTTGTCAGCAAAAAAGTGAAAAAACAAGTACTTCTGGAAAGGATGGACCTATTACAATAAAGGTTTTGCATAACTGGGCAGGCTCGAAAAATAATGAACCTGATGATCTGGATAACAATCCTGTTGCTAAAAAGATTTTAGAAAAAACAGGAGTAAAAATGACGTTTGATTATCCCTCAGGGACTGAAGTCGAAAAAATTACTCAAGTTTTAGCCACTGGTCAATTTCCTGACTTATACACTGGTCCGGCTTGGGGGAAAGAAAGTGAAACCTTATTAGACGCAGCTAATCAGGGCCTTCTTTATGATTTAACACCTTATTTAAAGAAATATCCGAATCTTGCGAACTTAGTAAAAAAAGAGAATATGTCGCCCTCCTTATACGATAGTATTTTTAGTAAACAAAAAGGCGGCCAATTTATGCTTCATGCTGGTTATCCAGCAACTTCTGATGATGTTGTTAACTGGTTATATGGTTTATACGTCAATAAAGATATTGCTAAAAAAGTTGGTATTGATCCTCAATCTGTTCATACACCAGACGATCTTTATAAGTTTCTTAAGGCGGTAAAGGATCAGAATCTCAAGGTGAATGGAAAACCAGTCTTCCCTCTTGGAGCGGGTGCGAATGGATGGCCATTAGATATTATGTCTGAGATGTTTGTCCCTGTTGCAGGTGCCTCGAGTTGGAAAATTGATGATAACGGAAATGCTAAATTAAACTTTTTAACACCTGAATATGAAGATTATATTTTATACATGCAAAAGTTACGCAATGATGGATTGCTTGACCCAGAGGCTTATACACAGACGGGAGCCATTGCGGATGAAAAGTTCGCTCAAGGGCGATACGCAGTAATACCGAACCAGTTTCCAGGATTATGGTCTTCAGCAGTAAAAGCAGGACTCCAAGATAAATACGTTCCTTTAGGGCCATTAAACGATTTTAATGGTGATCCTTATCGAACAGAAGTAAACGTAACAGGTTCTCAACTTATTGCTGTCCCTAAAACAGTTTCAAAAGAAAAGTTAGATGCCATTATGAAGATGTTAAATTATTTAGCTTCTGATGAAGGCTTTCTTTTAACAAACTATGGCATCGAAGGTGTTCATTATGAAAAGGTTGATGGCAAAATTAAAGCTAAGAAAGAGTGGGTTGATAAATTAAAAGATGATCCTAAAGCATTGATCAATGAGGGAATCGGAGGAAATTACGCAACAATGGCTGGAATGGGTCGAACCGTTTCCTTAGCTGGAGGTGCTTTCGGATATCAATATGATCCGAGATACAAAGCAGAAGACAAATTCAAAAAAATAATGTCACCAGATGGAATTAAACCTGTTGAGGGTAAAGATCCTTATAGTGTGTTTAAAGAAACTGATCAATATGAACAAATTCAACCAGTATTTGATACATTAGGGGATGTTGTCCTACAAGCTATTCATTCCAAAACAAAAGATGAGGCTATAAAAGTCATTGAAGAATCTCGAAAAGCTTTAAAAAATGCAGGGATTGACACCGTTGATAAAGAACTAACAAAGCAAGCAAAATCCGGAACAGAATTTATTAAGTACCGTACGTCGAACTAAGATTTTTAATGTTCAACCCATTTCCCCTTGTGATAAACAATCGATTATTACAAGGGGATCAATGTGTAAAGGCTCTTTTAAATGAAACCTAAACTCATCTTATATGATCTCAATCTGAAATTCATTAACCAAAAGGAGGTGGTTCCTATGTAAAATGAATAAGAAAGTAAGCCTCTTGAAAGTATTGATGATAACAACAAATTAGTAGGGATGAGGTGCAAACTTTTGATTCGAAAATTTATTGTGCTATCACTTGTATTTTTAGGAACACTTTCTATATCATTTAGTGCCATTGGGTTCTCAACAAGTAAACAAGCGAGCGCTCAATCAGATCATGCAATAACTTGGCCGAAAAAGCAAATCCTTCCGAGTTTCAAGAAGGCTAAACATTTGGATGTCGCTGATGTTTCTAAGGCCCCTGGTGATATTAAAATACTTTTGGCCACTTTACAAGGGATTGTAAATCGCCAAGAGCCAAGTATCTACCTCATTGAAAATACTGAAGAAGGAAAAATGACGTGGTTAAACGACTTAAATGTCCCCTATACTGTTCACGAAGATTACTGGGATATAGTGAAGAAATATAAAAAAGCCATTCAAGGCATCATCGTTTATGATCCACAAGTACAAGATTCCATTAACGTGGCAACCACATTAGCTGGCTTGAAAAACGGTGTAGTCGTAAGCCCCACCTTAGCAAAGACATTACAAGCTGCGCCTTATCACCTAAAAGTAATAACCGATCTTCAAGGTAAATTCAAGGATAGACTGGACGCTTATACATGGCAATACAACCATTTATGGAAGCAAACGACACATCGTATGCTCGTAGGTTTAGGTCCAAATAAATCTATTGATATTCCGCCTGGGCTTCCCGAATCATTTAAAGTCATTGCGGAGGATACAACCCAGGAGCGTGATGCCAATAACAGAAAAGTCTATGATTTCGACCTGAGCACTTTTCTAGGCAAAGAGTCCGTTTATCTTCGTTTTGAAGACGCTTTCCCTCAAGATGGATGGGGTTCTGCTGTTCACGAAGTGACAATCAAAGCGGACGGTAAAGTCATTGCTCACTTTATTCCAGGCACTTCAGATGAAGCTCCATTTTTATATGACCAACAAGATTCACAGTTATCGGACGGTAGTGGCGGCCATCGTTTTGCTGATAACAATCGGTACTTTGTTTATAAATTCACACCACCAGCGGGTACAAAGACGCTAACGGCTTCTATTGATATGTGGAACCAATATAAAGTGTCTGCTGGGAATATCGAGCCTCCGTCAGCAGAACAGAAAGAGCCTTATGGATATCTTCGTGATTATGCAGTAGCGAATAAAGCGATGGTTTTTTGGCTAGATGCTAATATTCCCGAAGAAAAGGCCCTTTTCGAAAAAATAATGTCTGATGTGAAACCAGGCACACCTTATTTGGGTTGGTTCAGCAATGATGCGCAAGGAGAGTTTAATTCTACAGAGATTGCTTCTAGCCACGGAATTCCCGTGATTGCGGCAGATTGGTTTAACAATATGACAGTTTTTTCTGGCACAAAGGTCACCCCACACAAGGCTAATTCAGTTCCAACCCCTAAACTTGAGAACAAAATTTATGTGACTTATACATTTAGTGAGGGGGATAACTTCCAATATAATCAACATCGCATGCGGATTCTCTGGGATGACCCCGCGCGCGGTGAGGTGCCTATTAACTGGAGCTCTAGTCCTTTGCTTTACGATGGGGCCCCAGCGATTTTAAATTATTATCAGCAAACCGCAACTCAAAATGACTTACTTATTGCTGGTCCTTCAGGTGCAGGTTATTTCTACCCTAATGCTTGGCCAGAGAATTCTTTTAAAGATTACTTGAAACAATCATATTTGTATCTGAAGAAATCTGGGATGACCATCCCTTATGTACTCAATCGCACGGATGGCCAAAATGTCCCGTTAACAGATGAAAAGGCTTTAGATTATGAAAGATTTTATAAAGTGCCAGGTCTGTTTTTGAGTTATGAAGATCAGTCTCGTCTTAGCATTCAAAACGGGACGCTCCCGGTATCGACCATTCACGGCATTAGTACTGTCCAAGACGGTAAAAATCTTTTAGCAGAGGCTAAGGCTCATTGGGATGGGAAATCCCCGTTGTTTATTTCTATAGGACTTCTTGCTTGGAACTTGACCCCTTCAGATGCTGTGGCCATCACTGAATCTCTTGATGATCATTTCAAAGTTGTGCGTGCAGATCAATACTTTTCACTTATTCGCAAGGCGAATGGACTGCCTGTAAAGAAATAACCTTTTGGGACCATTTAACGAAAAGGGAAGGCTAATGTTTCTTCCCTTTTCTCTAAAGATTAAAAGAAATGAAAGGCTAACCGAGTAAACTTTGAAATGAATTTATTAAATTTAAAGGAAGTGTTGATGTATGTGTTCATTGAGACCCCCTTCGGTCCCCCTTGTCACAGTTGATCCTTATTTTAGTGTGTGGTCAGCTCATGACCACCTATACGATGACCATACAGTACATTGGACAAACAAACGCAACAGTATGGTTGGTATCCTTAGAATAGACGGAAAGTCAAGACGCTTTATGGGAAAGGTAGAAATGAATGAGGAGAGTCACTATGAAGAGCCTTTGACTTTGGAACAAACAAGTGTAGCGGTTGAACCTCTGACAACAACATATATCTTTGAAGGAGAGGGGATCGAACTAGAAGTGGTGTTTTGTACACCGCTACTCCTTAATGACTTGGACCTGTTGTCCCGGCCGACTTCATACATCACTTTCAATGTTCGTTCTATCGATCGCGAGCCCCATGACATCAAACTCTATTTTGATGTTTCAGGTGAAGGGTGTGTGAATACACCTGATCAGATTATTAAATGGGAACATAAATCAAGTGTCGATCACCCGTTGGAAATCATGCGTATGGGGACACAGGAACAGCCTATTTTAAAGAGAGTTGGGGATGATACAAGAATTGACTGGGGGTACTGTTATCTCGTGGTGCCTAAAAGAAAGGCATTACAAACAGTCATCCAATCTTTTCAGGGTCGCAAACAATTTGTTGAAACTGGGGAGATTGCTATAACCGATGATGATCATCAACCTCGTTCTGTTCAAGAAGATCCTCCTGTTATGGCGGTAGTTTTAGATATGGAAGTAACAGAAGAAAGTCCTCAACAATCAGACTTCTTAATACTTGCTTATGATGATATTCATTCCATTGAGTACTTTGGTCACCCTTTAGATGCGTATTGGCGCAGGAACGGCATGTCTTTTGATGAACTGATCGTCGCTGCTGCCACGGATTATAATAAAGTTCAACAAAAATGCACTGAGTTTAATCAACAGCTGACGCAAGAAGGTAAACACGTAGGTGGCGAAAAATATAAGGATTTAATCTCTTTGGCTTACAGGCAAGCCATCGCTGCACATAAGTTGGTGATTAGCGAACAGCAAGAAGTGTTATTTTTCTCAAAAGAAAACTTTAGTAATGGCTGTATCGCTACAGTAGATGTCAGTTATCCCTCAATCCCACTCTTCTTACTTTACAATCCTGAACTAGTTAAAGGGATGATGCGCCCAATCTTTCGCTATGCCGCTTCTGAGGAATGGACATTTGATTTTGCACCTCATGATGTTGGCTGTTATCCGCAAGCAAACGGACAAGTATATGGAGAAAACAAATTGGAGAATCAAATGCCGATAGAAGAATGTGGAAATATGCTTATCATGGCAGCGGCCGTTTCACGATTTGCAGAAGATACTCAATTTGCAACAGAACACTGGGCGCTCTTAACCCAATGGGCCCACTATTTAAAAGAAAAGGGATTAGACCCAGCCAATCAATTATGCACAGATGATTTTGCCGGTCACTTGGCACATAATGCGAATCTTTCAATAAAAGCTATCCTTGGAATTGGTGCTTATGGGCAACTCTGTCAATGGACCGGCAATGATGAAGGGGAGCAATATCTGAAGACAGCGAAAAAGATGGCAGAACAGTGGGTGGATATGGCGACTGCGGGGGATCACTATAAGCTTACTTTCGACGGGACGACGGATACTTGGAGTCAAAAGTATAATCTCGTTTGGGACCGACTTCTGGATCTCCACTTATTTCCTGAAGCGCTATTCGAAAAAGAAACGGCGTATTATCTTTCAAAACAAAATAAGTATGGGACACCACTAGATAACAGGGACACTTATACAAAAGCGGATTGGTTGGTTTGGAGTGCTTCATTAGCTCCATCAGATCAGCTTTTTGAGCAATTAATTTCCCCATTATGGGATTTTCTTAATGAGACACATAGTCGAGTCCCTTTTTCCGATTGGTACGATACCCTCACTGGAAAACAAATGAATTTTCAAAATAGATCCGTTGTCGGAGGTATCTTTATTAAACTACTCTATTAATGTTTATTTTTTTCAATTTTGTTTTAAAAGTCAGGAGATGTGTTAGCATCCCTTGGCTTTTGTTTTTTTACTCCTATGAATGTTTTATAGAATGAAATAGAAGACTTAATTATCTTAAACAAGTATTAAAAAATAATAGAAAAGGATGTGGTACACTATAAACACACTGATATGAAAGGGGTTATCTTGTGTTTTTAATCCATAAAATGAACGAATCTTATACCACTGAGATATTAAAATGGCGATACGAAAAGCCCTTTGATTTTTATAATATGGAAGCTACAGATGAGGTTAATCAAGAATTTCTCAGTGGCTCTTATTATGCCATAGTAACAGAGAACCAAGAGTTGGTAGGCTTTTTCTGTATCGGCGAAGCAGCCCAAGTCCCAATCGGTCATCAATTTGGGGCATACGATGAAAAATGTATAGATATTGGACTCGGGATGAGGCCAGATTTAACAGGGAGAGGAAATGGAGCTGAATTTTTCACTTTTATTTTGAATGAGGTTCAAGCTCACATTAACACAACCCATGTCCCGTTACGCCTGACAGTGGCTACTTTTAATGAGAGAGCGATTCATCTTTACAAAACGTTTGGTTTTGTTAATAAGAATGAGTTTGACAGTGGGAGAGCCCTGTTTCAGACCATGATTAAACGATAAAGAAGAAGAGGGGGCTTGAAAGGAAACAAAAGAGGTAAAACATAAATGTTTATTGCTTTCAGTCTATATACCTTAAACCTAATCATTTGAGCGACTTCCCCATTCCTTCAATTGTTTACTCTTTATTTGCTCTTTTTTAATTGGTTTTTATGAAAAAATTCAGTCGAGGTGATGAACGTGAGGAAGGAAACAATAAAGTTTTTGGAGGGAGAAAGGGTTTTTCTTAGACCGATAGAACAAGAGGATTTGCATGAGTTTTATATCAAAAGCTTATGGGATAAGGAAGGCCGCAAACTCACAGGTACACAAACGGTTTTTAGTCGGATGGGCGTCCAAAAATGGTTTGAGGCGATCTCTATAGATAATAGTAGAATTGACCTCCTTATTTGCCTACAAGAAAACGATCGGGTTATTGGTGATGTGGCCATGCTGAATATCGACCATCAGAACCAAAGAGCTATCGTACGGATTTCAATTTTTGAGCAAGCATACTTAGGAAGAGGCTATGGAACAGAGGCTATGGGGCTCCTGTTGGTCTTTGGATTTGATGTGTTAAATCTTCATAGAGTCGGACTAGACGTTTATTCTTTTAACAGTAGAGCGATTAAATCTTATGAAAAGCTTGGCTTTAAAAAAGAAGGCATCATTCGCGATGAACTTTATTATGACGGGGAATTTCATGATTGCATTATTATGGGGTTACTAAGAGACGAATGGTTGAGAAAAGAGGAAGACTCGATTGCTTTATAAAAAAGATAAATTAGTGATTCGTAAGCTGAAAGAAGCTGATAAGAATCTACTCGTCAAATGGTTATCAGATCCATGCGTTCTTCAGTATTATGAAGGTCGAGACCGGCCTCATGACTTAGAAATGGTCACAGCCCATTTTTATCATCGCCCTTCCAATGTTACGGGATGTATCATTGAGTTTGAAGGCCACTCCATCGGTTACATCCAATTTTATCCTATTGATGAAGAAGAAAGAGAAGAATATGGTTATCAAGATGTCGATGAGAAAATTTATGGCACAGACCAATTTATTGGAGAAGTTGGTTATTGGAATAGCGGGATTGGGCAACAGCTTGTTCGCTCTATGATTGAGTATTTAGTAGAAAAAGAGAAGGTGGATCGTGTTGTTATGGATCCGCAAGCCTGGAACAAACGTGCCATTGCCTGTTACGAGAAATGCAAGCTAAGAAAAGTGAAAGAATTGCCAAAGCATGAGCTTCATGAAGGGGTATGGAGGGACTGCTGGCTTATGGAATATAAAAAATAGATCGTGCATGTTACGCTTAAAATTGATAGAAATTTTCCTCTTGATATATTTAGCTAAGAAACTAAATAAGAGGACAAGGTGCCACCGTGATAACAGAAGAAAAATAGCTTGGATGCATAGGGTGACTCAGGGGATGGGTGACTCTTTTTTATTGTTTAATAAAAGAAAACAAAAATTATAATGATTCTGTGTCTCATAGTATGTAATAATAAGAGTATTACAAACGAAGAAAAAGCGAAGGGACTAACAGTATGGAAATGACTAAAATATGCATGGTGAGACACGGTGAAACGAATTGGAATGCAGAAAGAAGATTGCAAGGTAGAACGGATATTCCACTCAATGCAGCAGGAATAAAACAAGCACAAGCATGTGGCAGATTTCTAAGTCAATCGGAATGGGATGTCGTGGTCACAAGTCCCTTAGGACGTGCCAAACAAACAGCAGAAATTATTAATATCCAGCTGGGTCTTACTATTCTTGAGATGGAAGCTTTTATTGAAAGAGGCTTTGGAGATGCTGAAGGCATGACCTATGAAGAAAAGCTCACTACTTTTTCAGAGCAGCCGATTCCCAATCAAGAGTCCAAAGAGGCAGTTATCGCGAGAACGATGGAAGGACTACAAACCTTACATCAAAAGTTTCCAGGGGAAAATATTTTACTAGTGGCTCATGGAGGCGTTATTAATGCGATTTTATCGACGATCTCTAATGGAGAAACAGGTAAACTAAGATTAAATAATGCTTGTCTTAGCACTATTCTTTATAAAAATGGACAATGGGAGATTGAAAGTTATAACCAAGTGTCACACCTCTCGCAAACGGTGGATAATCTTACAAAATAAGAGGGATGCTTCAAAAAAATAGTTAAGTAATAACTTGAGGTCTGTGTTCCTTTAAATTATGCTCTTTAATAGGTATACTTTTTAGAGTATAGAGCATGTTTATAGGGGCGCAAGAATGATGAAGAATGATTATGTAAAACTAAATGAAATTATAGAATTATCAAATGGTGGACATATATTATATATCTACGAGGATTTAGAGTGTTACGTGAATAACGCTGTATCTTATATACTAAGTGGTATTGAACAAAACCATCATCTCCTTGTGATTGATAGCAGTGAGAGGTTTCTTCTTATTAAGGAAAAACTTAATCAAACGCTTACTCAAGAAAAATTAAGCATGGTGCATTACATCAACAATAATGAATTCTATAGAATGTATGGGGACTTTCATACAAAAAAGATCATTCACCATTTTGAGGAATTGGTGCAACCTTTTTGGGATCAAAACCTTTCTTTACGGACGTGGGCGCATGTTGATTGGAAAAGTCAAAAGGAAATCGAATGTAAACTTAAAGAGTTTGAGAAAAGAGCGGATAACTGTGTCAATGAAGCTGAATTGGTTTCGGTCTGTGCTTATCGAGCTGCATCACTTACAGCTTCGCTTCAACTGAGTATGATGCGCCGTCATGAATATTTGATGACAGATAAAGAACTCGTCCGTTCGAGTTTGTATGGGCATTCGAAAAAGACAGTGATTTTCCCTTCTCTTTCTGTTCAGAAAAATTTGCAAACGGAAATGGATTTGTATAAACAAAAACTAGATTTTGTCCATGTTGTCTCTCATGAGGTCCGCAATCCTCTTACAGTCATTAAGGCGTATTGTTCAATGATTATGGATCAGAATGGAAACTTAAGTGAAGAACACCTTATTAAAATTAGAGACATAAAAGATTATGTAGATATCATTGATAATGAGATGAGTCATATTATTCAAACAGAACAAATGTTATCCAATGATCTACTCTGGAAAAAAGAACGTGTCCATCCTTTGCCTATAGTGCAAGAGGTCATTGAGTTCATGTCTATTAAGGCTCGAACCCAGCAACAAAGACTTCATCATACAATAGATCTTCAAGGGCAGGCACTGATAAAAGCCAACAAAGTTGGATTAAAACTCATATTATCAAATCTATTAAGCAATGCTATAAAATATAGTAAGGAAAAATCAATGATTACCTTTTCTCTATTAGTTGAGAAAAATAATATAGTCATTAAGGTGAAAGACCAGGGAATAGGGATGAGTAAGGAGCAAGTAGATAAACTATTTGTGAAATATGGAAAATTAAACAATGAAAAGAGTGGTTCAGGAATTGGTCTATATATGGTTAAAAAACTTGTAGATCATTTCTCAGGCTCGATTCAGTTTGACTGTCAATTAGGTCGTGGAACAGAAGTAACCGTAAAACTCCCCATATATCAGCAGTAGCCATAAATATAAATATTTAAGGGAGTTGAAGAATCATGTATGGCTTTATCGCACTATTTGATCAAGAAACGGAAAATAAGATTAAGCAAGTATGGAAGAAGCTTAAAGAAGAAGAGATTTCCTTTTATGCGGAAGAAGTGGAAGATAGGCGTCCTCATGTAACTTTAGCTAGTTATAATGAATTAAATGTTGACAGTTTCATCGGAGATGCCCAAGAGGTGTACAAAAATAAGGCTAAATTTAAGATCCTTTTTCATTCTTTAGGCACTTTTTTGAATTCCGGTTTATTGTTTTTAGCACCGACAATGACAGCGTCTCTGCTGGAATTCCATTGTAATCACCACAGGGGACTGACTAAGTACAATGATAATCCTGATTCATTATATCTTCCTAATAGTTGGGCCCCTCATTGCACCCTTGCCAACAGGCTGTCACCAGAAAAATTAAAAGACGCTTTCCTTTATTGCACACAAAACCTGAGGCCACTTCAAGGGGAAATCAATGAGGTTGCCCTTATTCAAACCATTTATGAAAATCAAAAGTGTGTCAAAGCACCTATTGTATTTTCAAAGAAATTACAGTGAAAAGAGATTAAGATGAAACTTGTACCGGTAAAAGATATTGAAAAACAAAAGCTTACTGATTTCTTTAGGAAGCATTGGGGAAGCCCAGAAATGGTCATTTCTACGGGGATCTATCAATGTGATACTTTGGATGGCTTTGCAGCTATGACAGATAATAATCACATTATTGGCTTGATCACTTATATTCTTAGAGAGAAGGAATGTGAAATAATTTCACTTGATAGTCTTGAAGAGAATAAAGGGATCGGGACACGGTTAATGGCCCAAGTCGAGAGGGAAGTGCGATTAAAAGGATGCCAAACGGTTAAGCTCGTCACCACAAATGATAATTTACATGCTGTTGGTTTCTATCAAAAACGCGGTTTTAAAATTGTCGGCATATTTGTGAATGCTGTTGAAAAGGCACGAAAAATAAAACCGCAAATTCCTCAAGTTGCTGATAATGGGATTCCTATATGTGATGAACTTTTATTAAAAAAACAGCTGTAGTGGGTGAAGAATCATGACAATACGTTTAGTCAAGTCATCAGATTATTATCGTCTTTCACCACTCATTAATGAATGGTGGGGTGAAAGGCAAATGTCTGACAAACTTCCAAAACTCTTTTTTGATCATTTTAACGCTACGAGTTTTGTAGCTGAAGACAATGGAGAGATCATTGGTTTCTTAATAGGCTTTTTATCACAAACCCATTCCCATGAAGCCTATATTCACTTTGTGGGTGTTCACCCTAATTACCGCAAACAAGGTCTAGGCAAACAATTGTATTCTACATTTTTCAATAAGGTAAAAGGGCAAGGAAGGACTACTGTGCGTTGTATAACCTCTCCGGTGAACACCTCCTCCATTGCCTATCATACGAAAATGGGCTTTGACATTGAAGAGGGTGATCGAAAGGTAGATGGCGTATGGGTAAAGACAGACTATGATGGCCTGGGGCAGGACAGGGTCCTGTTTCTGAAGAAGCTATAAATGAGTGTGTATCAGGACCTAGCCTCTATAGGTTGATATAAAGCAGTATTCTCTTTGTCCATTTAAAGTAAAATAATGATTATAAAGGTTCATTTTTGCGTATGATGGATACAGGAGAGGAAGGAGGAATAAAAAATGAAAACAAGAATATTCATGGATAATGGAAAAGTTTACGACGTAGACATGGATGCAAAGTCGTTAATTGAAAATCATTTAACCGATACCCAAGGGAATTTATTGGACGCCTTTATTCACTTTGACGAGTTTTCAATTAACCCAGTACATATCTCATCACTTGAAGAAAATGATGAAACGAAAAATAAATCAATTGGTTTTTAAGCATCTTAAGAGGGGGTGCTTTTTTTATTTTCTCTAGTATGAGGCACT
Organism: Pullulanibacillus pueri; assembly: GCF_014639255.1. Classification (GTDB taxonomy): domain Bacteria; phylum Bacillota; class Bacilli; order Bacillales; family Sporolactobacillaceae; genus Pullulanibacillus; species Pullulanibacillus pueri. The sequence goes on along the minus strand of NZ_BMFV01000004.1, from coordinate 91,420 downwards.
TACGGTTGGTTCTGTGATCGTTAGTGTATTATTCGTTGTATTAAGATTAGCCACTGCTCCAATAGGAATGGCCGCTTTATAGTATCCGTGTGCAGCCGTCAGATTGGTCATGAGGGGCTTGCCTAGTGGAACGATAACGTCGTTAATAAGGTCTTCGTAACTTGTATAATAAGCGGGTGTACATTCGGTACATTCTCCTAAAAGGATACCGATACAATCATCGAATTTCCCTGCCATTTTTAATTGATTGAAGTAACGGTATACTTTATTGATGGGCTCATGAGTTTCTTCTAAAAACAAGATTTTACCAGAAGTATCAATTTCAAATGGAGTTCCCAGTGTCCCAACAAATGAAGTTAAGTTTCCTCCTACAATGGGTCCTGTGACATTCCCTGCCACCCGGCTAACCAAGGGCATTCCTGGTGGATTTTCAATTGGTCTCGGAGCTGCCATAGAGGTCGCCGCGAAAAATTGGTTAATATTGTAGCTTGGTAGTGTCGAAGCAAAATCGAGTAACAACAAACTGCTAAACGACACAAGATCAGAAAATTGATATAGGCAGTTAAGTAAAATCGTGACATCACTATAGCCACTTACAATTTTAGGGTGACTTCTTATATAATCGAAATCCAAATGGGGAAGGATACCGGCTACACCAACACCGCCCCTTGAGGAGATGATCATTTTAACGTTGTTATTATAAAACATACCCATAAGATCAGCTGCTCTTTCTTCGTCTGAACCTGCTAGAAAGCCGGTTTGCGCATAAGCATGCTGACCGATGACCACATGAAACCCCATACTTTGAAGCCTTCGGATGCCCTGATTAATGGAACTCCCTGCGAGAGGACTTCCTAAAGTCACAATTCCAATCGTATCGCCCTGTTGTAATATTGGTGGCTTGGTTGCCATTGGTCTCCCTCCTACAATAGCATCACTTATACCTTATGCCCATAAGCCTTCATAAGTGACTTTTCAATTTTATAAAAGTCCTTATTTGTTTCATAAATTTATAAGAGTGTGTATTTTTCATAGTTCAAGTAAAAACTAAGCGAATAAACCAGATAAGGAAGGTTATGCTATGCAATTCGGTTGCCATATCAGCACGCGGAACGGCTATCTAGGAGCAGCTCAAGTCGCTAAGAAAATAGGCGCTGAAGCCTTTCAATACTTTCCCAAAAACCCCAGAAGCTTGCGAACAAAAAGCTTTGATGCGAAGGATGCTGAGCGCTGCGCTGCTTTTTGTCAGGAAGAGGGGATTGTTTCAATCGGACACTCGGCGTACCCAACAAATCTTGCTGCTGAAGATAACAAGCTCCAATGGGTGATGGATTCGGTATTGAATGATTTAGAGATTACAGATGCTTGTGGTTCGATTGGAACGGTTGTCCACTTTGCATCTTTTCATGGTGATCCAATAGAAGGCTATAAAAAAATGATCGATACGTTGAATAGGATCTTATTAAAATGGACCGGAGAGAGTCTTATCCTTATAGAAAATAATGCTGGGAAGGGTGGGCAACTTGGTCTGACACTTGAAGAATTAGTGAAAATTCGAGAATTGATTGACCAACCCGAAAAACTGGGTTTTTGTCTAGACACTTGCCATGCCTTTGCAAGTGGCCTTTGGAATGGGGAAGATTGGTCAGAAGTTGAAAACAGGGGAGAGGGATTAGGCTATTTTAAACACTTAAAAGCCATCCATCTTAATAATTCTGTTTATGAAACAGGCTCAAGAAAAGATCGCCATGCGAATATAAAGAAAGGACAAATCCCTCTTGAAGCAATGAAAAGTTTTATATGTTCGCCTAGTGTTAAAAAGATACCCATGATCCTGGAAACTCCAAGTTCAAAGGAGTATAGCCATTATGATGAAATTCAAGAGTTGAAGAAGTGGGCAAGATAGCGTGAAGGCTCATCAGCTCAAAAAAATTAAAAAAGCTTTTCAATATTGATATAATCAAGTAGAGTAGTATGAAATAAGACCAAAATAGGAGTGAGCATAATGGAAAAATTAAAGTCAATGGAACACTTTGAGCAGCTAAAAAACGAGAAGCGAACTGTCTTCATGTTTTCGGCTGATTGGTGCCCCGATTGCCGTTTTATAGAGCCAATCTTACCAAAAATTGAGGCAGACTATCCAGAATATACCTTTATTTATGTTGATCGCGATGAGTTTATTGATCTATGTGGTGAGCTTGACATTTTTGGTATCCCAAGCTTTGTCGCTTTCCATAACGGTGTAGAAGCAGGACGCTTTGTCAATAAAAACCGTAAAACAGAAGAAGAGATCGAGGCCTTCTTAGACGGTCTTACAGAGCAAGTATAAAAGAATCACAATAGGGACCTCCTTGGAAGTGAACATTCACCAAGTGGGGCCCCAGACTTTTTCTCTAGTGTAAGTCCCGACACCATCCTAACTCCATTCTTTATCCATGCCAATTTTTGTCGTACCAATCGGTTAATGCCTGGTTTAAAAGGTCTTCCTTATTTGAAAGCGCATGGTTTCCTCCATCTACTAACTTGATCGTCACCCTCTGTTTGTTTTTCTTCATCTTTTTATAAAGGGTTTGCACCGTTTCCCAGGGCACATTTTTGTCAGCTGTTCCTTGTATAAGAAATACTGGCGCTGTAATTTTTTTATAGTCAATGGATTGTTCTTTATAAGCGGGTAAATTTATGTTGAACTGACCATAAACTCTAACGGCATAATCTAAGTAATTTTTCCATATAGGATTATCCTGATGTTCTTCGCAATAATTTCCAAAAATGTCCCAACCGACAAAGGGACTTATGGCCACGACGGAAAGGACATCTTGTCTTTCGGAGGCAATGTTAAGAACGACACCTCCACCCATGGACACGCCTTGTAAATAGAGATGTCCATCCTGAATATTAGGATATTTTTCATGGTTATTAAAATACGTTTTTATCGCCTTTATTGCGTTTTCTGTATCCATCGTATATCCATGTAGACCTTCGACAGTTCCCTCACTATTTCCGTACCCTTTATACAACGGAGCTACTGTGATTTGATAGGGAGAAGCATAAGCAATTAAAGTTTCATCAAAGTGGACATCATCTAACTGTTTTACATGTGTTCTTGGTAACGAAGCAGCATATCCACCATGGCAGACCACTTGTAAGGCATACATTCCTTGGCCATGGGGGGCAGCTACATAAGCTTCGACTTTTTTCCCCTCACTCCAATACATCATCCGATAGGTTGCTAGTCTAAAGTTTGTATTCGGAACTTTGACCTCTTTAAGTGAAATTACCGTACCGTCTTTTTTGGGAACCTGGGAATCATTCTGATGGCTTATTGTTTGTGTGGATTCAGGGTCCGAGGGTTTCTTTTTGTTCTGAATCGAGGACGGTTGTCTTGAGCATGCTGCACAGATTAATAAAAGGGCAAAAATAGCAAGGCAACTCTTAAAAAATTGTTTCAAATAATCCCCCCTGTAACGTTATCTTCTGATCACTAGCTGGAATTTCCAAATTCATATTTCCTTAATTTTACCATAACCAAAGAAGGATGTTGTCTAAAAAGAAGAAAAAAACAGAATTTTAATCTCATTAAGTTGACGTAATCAAGCTCAGTATCAGTAATAGGGTCGATTCATCCATCATAACGAATCCCATTGGTTATACCATTCTGAGATGACTTGATCCAATACACTTGTTTTATTGGAAAGAGAATGATTTCCTCCGATGATTAATTTAAAAGTTACTTTTTGTTGATGCTGTTTCATCTTTTTATAAAAGGTTTGGACAGTCTCCCAAGGGATATGGTAGTCATCGGTCCCTTGCACGAGTAACACTGGAGCTGTAATCTTACGGTAATCAATAGATTGTGCCTTATACCTAGAACTATTAGGATCGAAATCTCCATATGCGCTAATCGCATTTTTGAGATATCCGGACCAAATAGGATTTTCTCGATGCTTTTCATCATAAGCCCCAACGATGTCCCAACCGACAAAAGGACTGATGGCAACTACAGAGGTTATGTCCTTACGTAAGGTAGCAATGTTAAGAGCGACACCACCGCCCATAGAAGTACCACTAAGATAAATGTGATCTTCTTGGATGTCAGGATAGGGTTTATGAGAATTAAAGTAAGTCGTAATTGCCTTTATAGCATTATTAGTATCGATAGTATCTCCATCTAACCCCTTGACTGTTCCGTGACTTTTACCATAACCACGATACATTGGAGCGATGGAAATACCATAGAGGGGGCTATCAGCTAATAGAGTCACATCTTGAGCCGCATTATCTGCCCCGTTATCCCATGCAGACACGTGGGTTCTGTTTTCTGATGTCGACCAACCTCCATGACAATTCACATACAAGGGGTAGGGCCCAGGACCAAACGGAGCTGCAATATAGGCCTCAACTTGAGCACCCTCGCTCTCCAGTACATCATGCGATAGGTCGCGCGTTTAGGATATGTTTTAGGCACACGTATAGTTTGTAACGAAATGACAGTACCATCTTTTTGAACTGTTTTTTGCTTCGTTTTATCCTCAAGATGAGGCTGAGAAAAGTGAGTGTTCCGGTGAGACTGTTCATACACGTGAGAAATGGATTGAAAATGAAATCTCAGTATGACTAATGAAAGAACGATAATCAAGAGTATAACGAACAGCGGAAATGCTTTCATATCTTCTCCTCCCACAAACACTGGACTCGTTAAGACATTATAATAGCTAAAAAATATATGAATAAATTGAAAAGAGACATTAAATGGAATAGACTAAAAATAAGACAAAAAAGAAAAATATGGATCGATTGTAAAGGGTTATAATTGGTTTTATACATTCTATGCTTATCAGTTGCGAAATAGAGAAAAGTGAAAGAGTGAGGTATGTCTATTCTTGAAGAGGGGGAGTGCCAATGATTCGTCCACGTCCAAAGCCGCTTGCTTATAAAACAGATGACGCCTTAATTGTCGTTGGTATTTTATTACTGTTTTTCAGCTTGTTTATTCATTTTTTATTTTTGATGTTACCTGGGACTTTCTTGCTGCTTTTGGGCCTCTATCCCCGACTTTACTTAAAGTATGTTTCAAGGCATTTCGACTTTTTAAACGAACGGGAGAGGGTGAGATTATTACAAGGAGAGGAAGATAGCTTTCATCTTACTTTTGAAAATAAAGGCAAGCTACCACTTTATCGATTTAACGTCAGGTTTGAACTGGATCACTCAGTGACGATGACGTCAATTGATCCATTAAGAAAAAACAGATATCAATTTGACCTCTCTCTTGGCAAAGCAAGAGCGGAAGCTTTTCAATTTGAAATAAAAGGTCTTTCACGCGGGGTTGCCAAACTCAAGCGGTTTGAGGTCAGGCTTTTTGATCCGTTAAAAATCGCTTCAGTCACACGCTCTTTTGAATTTATCAATAAACAAATGGTGGTATATCCTAAGAGCGAACCTATAGCGGGTCTTGAAAAAATATCCCTGCCCATAGAAGGTGAGCTCCCTCATCAAGCCTCACTTTATCATGATTTTACTTCACCAGTGGGAACGCGAGACTATCTGATGACTGATCCGTTAAAAAACGTCCATTGGAAGGCGAGTGCTCGCACCGGACAACTGCAAACCAAGCTTTTTGAAAGCGCGATGGGTATGCATTGGACGGTCCTCATCCTTATGGATCGTCACTTAAAAAAAGGCGTTCAGGAACAACTCGAAAAGGATTTAGAATACATAACGGCCTTATGTCTTATGGCCCAAAAACGTGGCATCGCCTTTGAAATTCTAGTGAATTTTAAACCGATGGGGCGAGAGGAAGTCATGCATGTACACCTGGGTCTTGATCGTAGCCATTTAGTTAAAGCATTAGAATTTCTTGCTTATTTAAATGTCAAACACGTTAAAACCAACCCGTTAGCTGTGCTCCGAAAAATTGACCGTAATGCGTCTGTATCACGAGTAGTCTTTATCATTGATCATTCTGATCTCGACATACAAGCTCTATCATACTTTTACCAGAAGTGGATACGGCAGGGGCATCAAGTCTATACCCTGAATACAGCAGGTGTGTTAAACCCTGTCCACCGAGGAGGGGAAAGCTATGTCCATAAGAACTCAGCCTATTGAATGTTTACTTACCTTTACAATGGATATGCTCATTGTTTACATCATCAGCGCCCCCTTATGGTTTATATACACTCAGACTTGGCAGTCTATGGTACCTGTTCTGGTAATGACCGCCTTAACCTATGGTTTGTTTTTAGCGACCGGCTATTTGATTTCATCACCTTCACTTGTCATTTACTTGATGCTTTCTTTAGTCGTCTTTGGAGTGGGTCTGATTTTAAATGTTCCCATGGTTCTGTCGTTTATGATGGCGATGCTTCTTCTTTGGCGGGTGACTCATAGTTTAGAAGGAACTTCTGCTAAGGTGTTATGGGATCTGCTGCTTATGACCAGTGGCTTTCTTTTTATGTACTGTATTTTTATTACATGGACACAACCGGATTTTTCATCTAGTTGGCTTTTTGTTGTCCTCTTTTTTGTGCTTGCTCTTAATGTTTTTTCATTACATCTTATAAAAAGCGAGACGCTCAATAAGTCACTCGTTCTTTCTTATGCTTGGATTTTTGTGGGACTGGGTGTGTTTGGGGCATTTATTCAGGGCATAGGATCTTCTCTTTATTGGGCATTTCTACAGCTTTCCGATAGAGTAGCTTATGGTATTTTTTACCCTTTATCACTCATCTTAAGCTCTCTAAAAGGGGGAAAAGAGGGTGTGTCTCACACATACAAACCTCATGTGGTCATGCCCCACCATTTGAAGGATCATCCTTATGCAACATCCCAGTATCCATCCTCTATATCGACGCTCATAGGGCTTATCGCTGTTTTGCTGATCTTAGTGGCACTTCTTGGGGGAGGCATTATTCTCTATAAAAAAACCAAAAAGCAACACGTTACACAAGAAAGGATGAGGAAACGGACCATTTATCGCCCTGATGCCGTGGCGCCCCACTCACAAGCTTATGCGCTGTCACAATCATCAGAAAGTATAGAAGAGGTGAGTTCACCAAAAGATACTGTACGCACTCAGTTGGTTAGGCTTCAGAAGAGGTTGGAAAAAAGCGCAGCAAGACGTCTCACTAATGAAACGGTATCGGAATGGGTGGAACGGCTTCCAGCGGGGCATGAAGAAAAAGAGATAATTAGAGACGTTTATGAAAAGGTGCGCTATGGGGCGCATGCAATCCATGCAAATGAACTCAATCGTTATAAAAAGGCCATTGAGACTGTAATCTCTCATTTTAAATGAATCGTCTATAGGCGAAGGGTTATTTTTCTAAAACATTATAAATAGACAACGTCATGGATTTACGAAATAATAGAGAGAGAAGGGGTGAGAACAATGACCATTGATTGGAATTCATTTGATAATTTTGTAAGCGCCTTTATGAACGAGAACCATGTTCCTGGACTGGCTGTGGCCGTCGCGAAGAACGGGGAAGTCATTTATCAGAACGGTTTTGGTTTCCGCAATCTTAAAACAGAGCAACCTGTGACGCCTGAGACCATATTTGGAACGGCTTCTGTTACGAAATCGTTTACAGCAGCAGCGATCGTTGATTTAGAGAAGCAAGGAAAGCTTTCCATACAGGATTCTGTCAGTCAGTATCTACCAGAACTACGTCTTCCAGATGGGATGGATCCACAGTCTATTAAAATCCATCATTTACTTTCGCACACAACAGGGTTACCGCCTATTGAACGCCGGGAGGATTTCTCCAGACTAGAAGATCATATTGAGTATTTAGCGCAGTTAGACATCGAACCTCTAGGGCAGCCGGGTGAAGTATTTAGTTATTCTAACGATAGCTTTCTCCTCCTTGGATTAATTATTGAGCGTGTGACAGGAAAGTTATACCGTCGCTATATCACAGAACACTTTCTTAATCCGTTAGGCATGACGCGTTCTACCTTTAGTCTTGAAGAACTCACGAAATTTAACAACGTGACAGAGCCTTATCTTCTTTACGATCACGATGCTGATCACTATAAGCTCGCAGTATGGCCGAAACTAGGTAACTATGAAGTAGGTGGAGGGATTCGCTCTACTGTTCTTGATTTACTCAAGTATGGTCAGCTTTTCTTGGGCCAAACACGAGATGCTTACGCCAAAATGTGGAGCCCGGTTATCAAGGTACTCCCACAGCATTATTATGGTTATGCCTTGGAGATCATCCCAAATTATGAAGGCATGACACTTGTAAAGCACAGTGGTGGACAACCTGGTGTTTCTTCACATTTTGGGTTTATTCCTGAAAAGGATATTGTGATCGCTGTTTTATCTAACCTTTCCGATGTTCCTGCGAGTGACGTTTGGCTCGCCGCTGCCAATGCAATGTTAGGTCTACCGATAGACAAGCAGGTGGATATTGGCGCCTTTAAGGACCTACAAGAAGCAGAAGCAAAACCCTTCATTGGAACATATACTTCTGAAGAAGGTGAAAGGATCCAAATAAAATGGGAAAACAAACAACTCTATATAGCCTGGAACAATGAATGTCATAAGCTATCAAAATTACAGGATACTGTTTTAGGGATTGCCAGCGAAAATTTCCCTGTTCCCTTTTACTGTAATAACGATGGAGAACCCTGGGGACTATTCTTCGGTATGCGTGTATTAAAAAAACAATAGACTTGATCGATACCACAGTTCACGGACTGTGGTATTTTTGGGGAACACTTCAGGCAAGTGACCAGATTTTGATGTTAAAGCTCTCCTTTGCTGCTTGAATTGAATAGATTGATTATGACAATGGCTATTATTTTCCTTAAGAAGGGTGAAAATCATGGACTTTGAACCATTATTTATTGCTTTAGAAAATAACAGAGATGAAGAACGGTCAGTTAAAATGAGCGCTTACATGCGTAATCAATTTCAGTTTCTAGGTATCCCTACACCGAAACGACGAATCCTTTGCAAGGAATTATTTAAAAAGGCTGTTAATGAAAAGCAAGTGGACTGGTCCTTTATTGATGAATGTTGGAAACGAAAATATAGAGAATACCAATATATCGCGATAGATTATTTATCCCGTATGCAACAATATCTTTCGGCTTCAGATATTTCTAAAATAAAGAAACTGGCTACAACTAAATCCTGGTGGGATACCATAGATGGACTTGATAATATAGTGGGTGAAATTGCCTTAGCTTATCCTGAAGTCAATGATACCCTTTTACAATGGAGTATCGATGATAATTTTTGGTTACGGAGGATTGCAATTGATCATCAGCTATCACGAAAGTCAAAGACAAATACAGAACTACTTGAAACTGTTGTAAAAAATAATCTTGGGCACACCGAATTTTTTATCAATAAGGCGATTGGATGGAGCCTGAGAGAATATAGTAAAACCAATCCAGAATGGGTGAGACATTTTATTGAAACTTATCAAGAAAAGATGGCTCCATTAAGCATTAAAGAAGCCAGTAAACATCTGGATAACTGAGTCAAAGGTATGTGTTCTATTTCCAAGGCACGCGCAAAATAAATATTTCACTGGGCATCGATGAACTAGGAAAGAAAATAAAAGAAAGATTTGCAAACTTACCAAGAATATAAAACACAACCATTGTTAATAATAGTGACTATCTTATCACAAGGACGCTTGATACATCATATGAGTCACCAAAATCATTGGAATGCTCGCTACCCGAAGATAGAATTGAGATCCTTTGATAGTAATTATCTAAGGAAAACACATCCACTCATGGCATTATGGTGGAACATGGCTATGCCAGGAGCAGGGCATCTCATGATTGGTAAGATAGACAAGGGATTTTTCCTGTTTATTTGGGAGTTTTTATTTAATACCCAAGCCAATATAAATACAGCGATTGTTTATTCATGTACGGGACGCTTTGAACTCGCTAAAGCAACTTTGGATACACGATGGTTTTTTCTTTATATTGGTGTCTATGTGTTTACTTTTTGGGATGCGTATCGCTTGGCTACTGAAATGAATAACTTTGCTCGATTATCGCAGAAAGACCACATCCCGTTGGCTCACTTTAAACTCAGCGTTATCGACATCAATTATCTATTGAAAGTCAATAAATGGATTCCAGTCTTATGGTCGGCTGTAGTCCCCGGTCTTGGACATATCTATCTTCGACATTATATGGTCGGTGGAATCCTGTTTAGTTGTTTTGTTATGACGACTTATCAATCACGACTCCTTGATGGCATCTATTTCACTGTTTTAGGAGACTTTGGGCAAGCCACTCATCTATTAGATATGGAATGGTTACTTTATATGCCCTCCCTTTATTGCTTTTCAATCTATGATAGTCATTATCGCGCCATAGAACTCAACAAAATGTATGAAGCAGAACAAGCACACTTTTTAAAAAATACATACACATCTTCCCAGTTGCATTTATTTTGAACTGTTCGATAGGGGATTTTATTTTATGTATGTTTTATCTTTGTTTGATCATTCTATAAAATTAGAAATGGTGCTTCAGGAATTAGAAGCTCATGCGATCACAAAGGAAGCTTTATTTGCGACACCCTTACAGCTTTTGGATAACAAGAAATACATTGACCCCTATAATAGTGAAAGTCTGAATCTGTTTTTTGTAGTCTTTATAGGGATGCTAGGGATGCTTCTAGGGGCCATTTACGGTTTTGTTTTATACTTAGGTCCAATTTTATGGGCATTAATAGGTTTAATTACCGGAAGTGGGATAGGGCTTTTGGTGGATATTTTTTTAATGAATAAACATAAATCCCCAAAAAAATTAGGTGCTGATGTCGTATTAATTGTCAAATGTAATGAAACCAATGTAAAATTGGTAGAAGATATTGTCGTTAATCATCGGGCGCTTGCTATTACACGAGTTTAACCAATATTAGATTTTATGTGAGGAGAATTTGAACAGATGAAAGTAAAAATAAACAGAAATGCCGCAAAGCAGTTAAAAAAGATGCTCGAAACAGAGGAAGCCGAAGGCAAAATGATTCGTGTCGCTGTTTCTCATATGCATGGAGATCATGCCCACTATGAAATCAGCTTCGATACCCCAAAAGAAAATGATGAAATTGTGAAAACAGATAAAGATATTGATATCTTGTTAGATACAAGAGAAGAATTCTTAGATGGCATTTGGATTCAATACTTTTTTGTACCACAAGAAGGTTTTGTTATTACGAACTCATTAAAAGGTGGACATCACCATCACTAAAATAAACCGAGATTTTGTAGATTCCCAAGGTAGTGTATTTCTATCTTGGGATTTTTTTGTGAAATGACAAAGGCTCAAGGCTATCAGGTTGGTGTCGATTTTCCCTTCAGAATGTTACTTATTTTTATATTAGTTCCCTCTGACCGTGCAAAGCCCCTCACAAACATTTATAATAAAATGAGAGAATTCTTTCTTTTCTTATCTATTTGGGCTAAAGGAGAGATAGGTTAGTGCTCAATACAATTGAGATTGTACCCATACCTTACAAAGATAAGGAAGTTTTACGTCAGCTTTTAGAATTCTATCTCTATGATTTTAGCGAATGTGAAGGATTTGATCTTTATCCCCATGGACGCTATGAATATAAATATTTAGACCATTACTGGACAGAGCCTTCTCGACAACCTTTTTTTATTTTGGCTGACCATTTATACGCTGGTTTCATCCTTCTTAGAGAAGAAGAAGATGGCACTCAGACGATTGCAGAATTTTTCATTATGCGCAAGTATCGACGTCAAGGAATAGGCAAGTATGCTGCAGAATGTATATTTGATTTGTTTCCAGGAAAATGGAGAGTCTCTGAAATGGCGACTAATATTAAAGCTCAGTATTTCTGGCGGCATGTCATTGGCGACTATACTGGAGGAAAATACGAAGAGAAAATCAGTGATAATGATGATTGGAAAGGACCTATTCAGACCTTTACAAATTTTAGGGGGGAAGAAGGAAAATGTTAAAATACACAATTTGTTTTTTACAACGTGGTGATGATGTATTAATGTTAAATCGCCTTAAAACACCTGAAATGGGGGTATGGAATGGTGTTGGTGGCAAGCTCGAACCTGGAGAATCCCCTAAAACTTGTGCCCTTCGAGAAATTTATGAGGAGACGGGAATTAAGCTTTATGACATTCAGGAAAAAGGGACGGTAACGTGGAATGGCAAAGGTGGTATGTATGTCTTTGTTGCTACACTGCCAAAAGATTTTGATTATAAAACTCCCAAAGTAACAACAGAAGGCCTTTTAGATTGGAAACCCCTTCACTGGTTAACGGATGAAAATAACCAAGGTGTTGCAGAACATATACACCGGTCGCTTTTTCGAATTCTTAATGATCCAGAGCATTACGAACATCGTTGCCTTTTTAATGAAGAGGGCCATCTTGAAGAATTTCAAGTAATCCCATTAAAGATGTATCAGCCATAACTTCAGCAGAATGGAGACCATGTCTATGGAAAAAGGATGGAAGCAAGCTGTTCTCAAAACAGCACGAGGAACATTTGAGTATTTTCAAAAGGGAAAGGGCATACCCCTTTGTGTAACCCATTATTACTCTGATTTCAATGCAACAGGGGACCTTTTTGCTGACGCTTTTACTCCGCATTTTTCTGTTTACCTCGTAAATTTGAGAGGGACAGGAAAAAGTACCCCTATTCAAAAGGGTGAGGATATTGGCTTTACGGAAACAGTAAAAGATTTGGAAGCAATCAGAGAAACCTTAGGCTTTTCGTCTTGGTCATTTGCTGGACATTCTACAGGGGGGATGGTGGGTCTTGTCTATGGGCTTTCCTCCAGATCATCCTTACACCAGCTTTTTCTTGTGGGTACTGCCGCTTCTAAAGATTATATGTTTGCGGATGGTTGTATCTATCGACAGGATCATCCACAATTTGCAAAGATGCAAGAGCTCTTAAATCAAATTCAAGATATTAACACTCCTGAAGGGGTTCGTACGGCATTAGGAAAAGAGCGCAAGGCACTATCACTTTATGATCAAAGGTTGTATGACGCTGTTTTCCCACCAACCATTCATAAAAAAACCGCAGTGGATAGACTAAACTATTTCTCACATCAAGAGATTCATAAATTTGATGTCATCGATCAATTATCACATATCGACGTGCCAACTTGGATTGCGTGTGGTAAGTATGATGTCCAATGTCCTGCAAGCTGTTCGCAGACAATCTACCGAGGAATCCCTCATTCTGAGCTTCATATTTTCGAAAAAAGTAATCATTATCCCTTTGCTGAAGAGCCAGTGCTTTTCCAAGCTGCTCTCGCGTCATTTATAGAACGATATTAATTAAGCTTTTAAAAAATAGATGTCAAAAACTATCACTAAAATTCTATTATTTAAAAAGGAGACTCTATATGAAAACGTCAGGGAACACTATTCTTATCACGGGTGGGGCGAGTGGTATTGGCTTTGCTTTTGCTGAACGATTTCTTGCGTTGGGTAATGAAGTGATTATATGTGGACGAAGAGCGAGTAAGTTGAATGAGGCAAAAGCAAAGTACCCTCAACTCAACACACGTGTGGTTGACATCGCAGTTGAAGATGAGCGAGTGGCTTTAGTGAAATGGGTCCAAGACCATTTTCCTCAAGTCAATGTACTTGTGAATAATGCGGGGATTCAGCGAAGAGTTGAGCTGGCAGATCATGAAGAGTGGAGAGAACGGCAGCAAGAGATTGCGATTAACTTTGAAGCACCTGTTCACTTGACCACATTATTACTAGATCAATTAAAAAAACAGCAGCATGCAACGATAATTAATGTGACCTCAGGGCTCGCTTTTGCTCCCACTGCACTTGCCCCTATCTATTGCGCAACAAAGGCGGCTTTTCATTCATTTACACTAACGTTAAGACATCAAGTGGCTAAAAAGGGGATTGAAGTCATAGAGGTCATCCCACCAGCAGTCAATACAGATTTGGGCGGTCCTGGCTTGCATACCTTTGGGGCGCCCGTGAATGACTTTGCAGATACTATTATGGAAGAAATCAAAAAGGGGAAAACAGAAATCGGCTACGGAACAGCAGAAGAAGCGAGACTGGCTTCACGTCAAGAACTCGATCAACGGTTTGCAAAAATGAACCCATAAGGTGAATTTCTTATAGGTGTTTTTAAAGAATAAAAACTGTTGTGGTATCATCTGGATTTTCTAAATGATGCAAATGAAGGATGGAAAGGACAAGGTATGATAGAAACACTAAAACTTAAAAAGGGAGAAATGATTGGCTTTTTTTCTCCCTCAACACCGATTACTGCTTTCTGCCCTAAACGGCTGCGACAGGCCAAGGCATTTCTTGAGGGCAAAGGTTTTCGTTTAAAACCAGGACGTCTTACAGGTCAGCAGGATGGCTATCGTTCAGGTTCGATTCAACAAAGAGCGGAGGAACTTAACGCTCTCATTCGAGATCCAGAGGTTCGCTGTATTATGAGTACAATTGGAGGCTCCAATTCTAATGCCCTGGTGCCGTATATTGATTATGACGCCTTTAAAAAGGATCCGAAAATTGTCATTGGATTTTCTGATGTGACTGCTATTCTGATGGCGCTTTATGCAAAGGACAGGGATCACGACCTTTTATGGACCTGCACTGGTCGCCTCATTTGGGGAATGGGCACCCTATAACGAGATGACGTACCAAAGCTTTCATGACCTCTTGGTAGCGGATACTGTATATCCTTATACCTACAATATCCCACCTTTTTGGACAGAAGAGTATCTTGAATGGGAAAAACAAACAAGAGCCAAGGGTCGCATAGAAAATCATTGGGTAACGCTTCATGGAGGAAAAGTAAGCGGTCGATTAATTGCAGGGAACTTGAACACGATGAAAGGAATATGGGGGAGTGATTATCTTCCCGATATCAAACCTGGCGATATCCTAATGGTTGAGGATGCGGATAAGACAGCGAGCATTGTCGAAAAAAACTTTTCACTGCTTAAAGTTAACGGTATTTTTGACCGGATAGGTGGACTCATTCTTGGTAAACATGCAGGGTTTGATGATCAGGGAACCGGGCGAACACCTTCGGAGATTCTTCAAGAAGTTATGGGCAAAGTGCCTTTCCCCGTCCTCACTGAATTTGATTGTGCGCATACCCATCCTATGTTGACCCTTCCTATCGGTATGCAAGTGGAACTCGATAGTCAGACCCAAACACTCCGTTTGCTGTGAAGCATCTAGGGTTAAACTGTCTTAGAAAGTGAGATACTGAGACTAGAGTTTCTTATTTTTAATGTGATATGCTTGGAGTATTCAATAATTACCTTATGTGAGCACTGGGGGAACAAAAATGAAGGCAGTTTTAATAAAAAATTATGGTCAAGCTGATCAATTATACATAGGGGACTATGAACAACCCCAACCTCAAAGCCATGAGCTTTTAATTAAAGTCCAAGCAACGGCAGTTAATCGTGCAGATATAGCCCAAAGAGAAGGGCACTATCCATCACCTGCAGATGCTAGCCCTCTGATGGGCTTAGAGCTTGCAGGGATTGTTGAAAAAGTAGGAGATAGAGTCACAAAATGGAAGGAAGGCGACCGAGTCTTCGGCTTACTTGGTGGCGGTGGATATGCTGAATATGCAGTAATTCCAGAGAGTATGGCAATGGAATTGCCGGATAATATGGCCTTTACAACAGCTGCAGCTATTCCAGAGGTTTTTTTAACCGCCTATCAAACATTATTTTGGGTCGGACGCTTGCAAAAGGGCGAAAGAGTGCTCATTCATGCTGGAGCAAGCGGCGTTGGAACGGCAGCCATTCAATTGGCAAAACAAGCGGGTGCGGAAGTGGTCGCAACGGCTGGTTCTGAGGGAAAATTGGAGGCCTGCCGACATTTTGGGGCGGATCTCGCGATTAATTATAAAACCGATGCCTTCGATAAAGTCATTGAAGCGAACTATGGGGCGAATTCAATAGATGTGATATTAGATTTTATTGGCGCTTCTTATTGGGAAAAAAATGAGAAAGTCATCGCGATGGACGGGCGTCATGTTTTGATAAGCACACTAGGTGGAGCGAAAATTAACACATTCCATCTGGGACGTTTGATGGCAAAGCGGGCAACTGTAACAGGGACAACTCTTCGTTCCAGAAGTTTAGAGTATAAGGAACGTTTGACTGATGAATTCGCAATTTGGGCTCTCCCTCTTTTTAAAGCTGGAAAGATTACACCTGTTGTCGATCGTGTTTTTCCGATTGAAAAGGTCAAAGAGGCACATGAATATATGGAAGCAAACAAAAATATTGGTAAGATTGTACTCAGTATGACCACTCATTAAGATAGTCAGACGAGTCATAAGGCGGCGATCGACTTGACTAATCATAAATCAGATTATTTAAAAGCAAACCATTCACCTTATACAGTGGGGGTTGCAGTCATCGTAGTTGATGGTCATGGAAACTATTTATTACAACAAGACCCATATTTAGGATGGTGTTTACCTGGAGGGATCCCAAAATCAAATGAAACAAAAGAGGATGCGTGTAGGCGATTTGTAGACGAGACCATGGGATTAAAACTACACACCCTGCAAATGTACGATATTTTTCATGGGAAACGGTTCTTTCCTTTAGAAAAGGAACGTCAAGGAACACATTTTATTTCAATCGTGTACGTATCAAAAGAACATGAATGGATTGATTCCCCATCAGAAAACACCACACCATCAACTTTTTTTGATGCCATGCAATTGCCCTTTGAGCTTATGCCGCAAATAAAAGATGTGTTGTTTCAGCACAAATTAAAAATGATGAGAGAACGGACTCGCGAACCGAGGGGACAATAATCTTTTTTGTGATTATTGTCCTTTTTAATGGGGAAGCATAATATTCTGGATTCACCCTTTTTCCGTTTTTCTAATAGCGTCTGGGATCCTGACCGAGGAAAAGACCTTATAAGTGCAATTTTAATGGTGGAAAGAGGCGTAAACCTGGCAATTAGGCAGTGGTTAGCGTAGCCAGTAACGTATAAACCAAGTTTTCTAATTGCGAGTAAAGAAATAGCAAAGAATTAGTTCTTGTTGCCTGAAATTTCACTTTATCTCTTATCCCTCTCATGGTATGGTTGAACTAATCTTTTTATCACTTAAAAAGGAATTATGAAAAATGATGACCCAACAACAATTAATTGAACTTATAAAGAGTAGTACATACAGAATGCAGATTTTAAAAGAGATTCAGCGTTTAAATATCCCTTCTGTCTGGGTGGCTGCAGGTGCAATCCGAAATCTAGTTTGGGATGCGTTGCACCAGTATGAAAATGAAACCCCTTTAAATGATGTTGATGTCATTTATTTTGATCCATATCAAGATATAAGAGGGGAGAAACTGATTGAGACGACGCTTAAAGAGAGAAAGCCATCAATTCATTGGGAAGTGAGAAATCAAGCTCGAATGCATATCCGCAATGGGGATCCTCCCTATAAAAATGTTGGCGATGCAATGAGTTATTGGCCAGAAACCGCGACAGCCATAGGTGCTAGACTTAATGAAGAGGATAACCTCGAACTTCTAGCTCCTTATGGCATCCAAGATCTTGTCCAGCTTAAATTAAGACCTAGTCCAAAGCGTGGAGATGAAACTTTATTTATGGATCGTATCCGTAAAAAGCGCTGGCTGGACCGCTGGCCACGATTACGAATGATGACATAAAATCAAAGTGATGACGACAGAGAAAAGAGGGACCCTGACTCATGAAAATAAGACTGCCTTTTCTTTTAGCTCTATTTACTATGCTCTTATTTGGAGCCTTTGAAATGCTTCGAGGTATCTCTGCACCCTTTATGCAGGCAGACTGGCACCTTACGTATTTGCAAATAGGTAATATTTTTTTATTTGACAGCTGCGGGTATATGCTTGGGACATTCTGTTGTGGATGGGTGATTGGGCGCTTAGGAATGCGTCTGGTCATGATTCTCGGGGCGACAGGAATGGCGATAGGTACCATAGTGATTGTCACAGGTTCTTCCTATTTTATGCTGTTACCTGCCTTTTTCTTTTTAGGGCTAGGAGCAGGGTTTCTAGAAATTGCAGCAAATGATGTCGTGCCAGCGATGGAGAAAACCCAGGAAGGGCAAGCGCGTTATTTCAATTGGTTACATGGTGTCTATGGATTAGGTGCATGTCTGTTTCCCCTTGTGGCCGCAGGGTTAATTAGTACCTTTGGAAATTGGCGATGGGTGTATGGATTGTTGTTATTTGCCGTTCTCGTTATTTTAGTGGTTGCACTAGTTAGGAAGCGGTCTTTGTTGCTAAGGATGCCAAAAACTAAACCAGCGGGTGAGGCTCTGAAGCCAAATGATCGAGGGTTATTTCGCTCACCTTTACTCTATGCTTTTCTTGGTTGTATAGTCACTTATGTCATGGCGGAAATGACGATCGCTGCCTGGCTTCCGACCTTCCTTATGCGTATCAAAGGATTAACTGTCGGGCATAGTTCAGCCTACCTTTCCGGGTTCTATTTGGCTTTTACCATCGGACGTTTATCTGCACCCCTATGGGTGAATAAGGTGGGGAATGTCTCCGCTATTTTGATGAGTGCACTGGTGGCTATTCTTTTTTTAAGCTTGGCCATTTTTGGAGGTCCTTATTTCCATACTTTCTTCTGGCTCGCCGGATTTGCTTTTGCAGTGATCTTCCCAACGATTGCCGCAATGGCAAGTTCAATGTTTCCTGAGCATTCAGGTCGAGTCTTAGGCATGCTTTTTACTTCAGCCAGTATTGGTACCTTCTGCGTCAATTGGTTAATCGGCGCTATTTCTACGCTATTGGGTTTAGCAACAGGATTTCTCATTATTTTTGTTTTTCTCATTGCACTAGTGATCAGCATCGTAATCGTTGCCCGGCTCAAGCACATTTCAACTTATCCCGCTTTTAAAAAAGGAGCATCATAAACGTGCTTTAGACGATGTTTTCACGTTCAATAATTCAGGGATTGAAGTAAATTGCGACGTAAATCATAAATCACCGCTACGGAAATACACTCCGCTTTCCGCGGGCGGCTGGTGAGCCTCCTCACGCTCCGCGAAATACCGGGGTCGCCGAAAAACGCTTTTTGTTTTTTGGGGTAAGATAGGGGTCTCACCTAGGCCTCTGCTCCCGCAGGACTAAGGAAGTCGACTAGGAGAATAATCATCGCAGAAAAATCGTGATTTTTACGATTTTTTGAGTCTACGTGTATTTCCTTCGCTAGTTAAGATGATCTTATTTAAGTTGCACCTAGCTAATATCACCTTGAGAAAAAAAGCAAAGATGTCTGGTCTTCCTATCAAAAAACATCTCTAGCAATCAAGTGGTTTGGAGCGTAAGGCGCGAGATTCGAAACACTTAAACATTGTGTGTTCCTCAGCGTCGCTGACTCACGGATGCCTAAACTAGAGTCCTACGGGACTAGCACGAGTCCGAAGATCCACTTGGGAAACAAATAATCAATCCCAAGTTAGCTGAGGCCGTGCCCGTGGAAAGCGAGCGACCTGGAGCGGAAATCCACACTATTAACCCGTCATTAATCTTCTTGTAGTTACGTCACAATCTCTATCAATAGCGACAACCGATGTGAGTTGAAACTTAAGAGGGAGGATATTTATGTCAAGAATTTATCTTATTCGTCATTGTGAGGCGACCGGGCAGGAACTGGATGCCGCTTTGACAAGTCAAGGGCAAGATCAAAGCTATGAACTTGAAAGTCTATTGAAGGATAAAGGTATTGAATGGATTGTGAGCAGTCATTTTTTAAGAGCTCAACAATCAGTATTACCCTTGTCTAAAACTTTGAAGCTTCCGATTACTATTGATAAACGATTAGGGGAGAGAATTTTATCCTCCAAAAACATGCCTGATTGGTTTGAGGCATTGCGAAAAACCTATGAAGATCCTGACTTAAAGTATGAGGGAGGAGAGTCGGCTTCGGAAGCGACTGAGCGAGCGCTTCGGTGCCTTAATTTTATTTTTGCACAAGGCAAAAAAGGGGTGGCTTTAGTGACCCACGGTGGGCTCCTTTCACTTCTTCTCAACCATTTTGATGACCGCTATAATTTTGAAACCTGGAAAGCCTTAACTAATCCAGATGTATATTGTCTTACTTATACTGGCGAGACAACACCTAAAATCGAACGATTGTGGGGGAAGAGAGATGGCTCAATCGCTTAAAGCGTTTATGACCGCTTCGCGTTCACGCCGCATTCTCTTTACAGGCGGCGGTTCCACTGGGCACGTCGCTGTCAATCTGGCTTTAATTCCTAAATTTCTTGACGAAGGATGGCAGGTGGCTTATGTAGGATCCAAAAACGGGATTGAAAGAGAGCTTATTGAGCCTCTAGAGAAGGTAATATATTTTCCTATATTAACAGGAAAATTCCGACGTTATAGAGACTTGAAAAATGTAACGGATCCTTTCAAAGTGATGGGAGGAACGCTACAGGCCTATCGCTTGATTCACAGATGGAAGCCACATGTCATTTTTTCAAAAGGTGGGTTTGTTTCTGTTCCAGTAGTAATCGGTGGCTGGTTGAATCGAATCCCTACGCTCATACATGAATCTGATCTGACACCAGGATTAGCCAATCGTATGGCTGTACCCTTTGCTAATAAAGTGTTGACGACATTTCCTGAAACAAGTGACTATGTTAAAAGGAACAAAACACTTTCAGTAGGCCCTATCATTCGTGAAAGCTTATTAAAAGGGGATCCTGAACGCGGTCGACGTTATTGTGGATTAAACGAATCGAAACCAATTTTACTCGTTGCTGGTGGCAGTCTTGGCTCAAAAGCTATTAATCTGGTGATTCGAGAAAACTTGGATCAGCTTTTAAAAGATTTCCAGATCGTTCATCTGTGTGGAAAAGGTCACCATGACCCCTCCATTAAAAGAGAAGGGTATTGTCGTTTTGAGTATGTCAATGAGGCCTTGCCTGATATTTTAGCCATGACTGATCTTGTCGTTTCACGCGCTGGCTCTAATATGATCTTTGAGTTTTTAGCCGTGCGGAAACCTATGTTGCTCATTCCATTGCCGAAATCCTCGAGCCGCGGCGATCAACTTTTAAATGCTGAATCCTTTAACCGTGCAGGCTATGCTCATGTTTTATTGGAGGAGGAGATGACGGAAGAAAGTTTCTTAAATGCGGTCCACAAACTGCACAACGAAACACAAAACCTCATCGCAAACATGACAAAAAAACAGGGTCTTGGTGGAATAGAGACCTTGACAGCCATTATCAAAGCGGAAGTTAAATCATGATGAACGTTTAAGATAAGTCAATGATAATAAGATAAAATGCTGAAAAGGGTGATTAAGATTACTAAAATACCAAGTGCAGTAAGGCTTTGGTTAAAGGAGCAGCTAGGGAATATAAAGTCTGTTACGGCATTAAAAGGTGCAACCTCGTCACTTCTTTATAAAATAGAAGCGGAAAATAAAACGGCTGTATTACGTCTTTATAATAATCAAGAGTGGCTAAACAAAGAACCAGATCTCGCGCAACATGAAGCGGCCAGCCTTGATTGGGCGCATCAAGTGTTACCAAGTAAAGTACCTAAGGTTCTTGCTGTAGATGAAACAGGGAAGTATTGTGATTTACCCGCGGTTTTAATGTCTTTTGTTGAAGGGGATGTTCAGATCCAGCCACAGACGCTTGATCCTTGGTTAAGGGAACTCGCGAGTATATTGAGTACGCTCCATTCTACGCCTTTCCCTCAAGAATTCGATTGGCATTATTTTGCTTACAGTGATGTTGAGACACTCCAAGTTCCAGAATGGACGAGGCACCCTGATTTATGGAAAAAGGCTATTCACCTGTCGCAATGTTTACCTCCAGAAGATCAACAAAGAATAATACATAGAGACTTTCATCCTGTCAATGTCTTATGGTCGGATGGGAGGATCAGTGGCATTGTTGATTGGGTGAATGCGTGCATAGGACCAATCGGAGTAGATGTGGGACATTGCCGAATGAATCTTGTCGCACTTTTTGGTGTAGAGGCTGCGGAGCGCTTTTTACATTATTATTGTACTTTTAATCCGACTTTTCGCTATACCCTTTATTGGGATCTTGTCTCTTATCTTGATTTTGTTTATCCGGGTCCTCCTGAGGTTTATCAAGGGTGGCAAGATTATGGTGTCACAGACCTTACAAAAGAAATCGTAACTCACAGATTAGAAAATTACTTAGAATACTTATTTTTGTCACAGACCTGAACTCTCAAAGGGGGAGGAGATATGAACTAAAAAGGATTGGTAAAAAAATTTGAGAACGGTTAGTTAGGCGACAGTAGAAATTAAAGCAGCCTACGAAAAAGTGGCTTTAGCTGAGCTGGTCACTGGTTCTCATCCGCAAGGGTTTAAAAGGTGTCGGGTGGTATGATAAATATTATCATTTTATCGTCATGTTTGGTCAGAAGACAAAAGCGTGAGGCATGGCTCGAATAGGGCCATGCTTTTTTATAAAGTCAAAATAGACACCAAATTTTCGGTAGCTCTTATAAGCACAACTTAGGCTTTCGCCATTAAAAGCTCGGCGATAACTTTAATGCGTAAAGGCGTATGCCTGAACATCTGGATTTGCTAAGCCGCCAAGCGATGGAATGTGGCGTATAAGTTGAGTTTTCTAAATTTACACTTTACATTGGACTTTCACTCGCATATTATTAGAGTGAGTAATCACTCATTTTTATGAGGAGGGAAAAAAGTGACTCATCAAAACGTGATTAGAATGAACCATGTGAGTAAATCTTATGGGAAGAAACGAATCGTAGAAGATATCTGTTTGAGTATCGAACGACCGGAGATTTTAGGCTTGCTTGGTCCGTCTGGTGCTGGAAAAACAACACTAGTCAAAATGATTGCGGGTATTGAAGAAGTGACCGATGGCGAGATCTGTTTACTTGGTGAGCGTATGCCACGCTTAAAGCTCATGGAACAGATTGGTTATATGGCGCAATCCGATGCTTTATACGGGGAGCTCACAGCCAAGGAGAACATATACTTTTTTGCCAAACTCTATGGGTTAAGAGGAAAAACAATGAAAGGACAGTGTGAAAAAGCACTTGAATTAGTGGGGCTTTTGGACGACCAAAACAAAATCATCGATACGTTTTCTGGAGGGATGAAGCGACGACTCTCATTAGCCATCGCTCTTGTCCATCATCCCAGAATTCTTATCTTAGATGAGCCCACTGTAGGGATTGATCCTGTCCTTCGCAACCAAATATGGGAGCAGCTCCATGAACTCAAAAATGAAGGCATTACAATTATTGTGACTACCCATGTGATGGATGAAGCGGAACGTTGCGATCGTCTTGGCATGATTCGAAATGGAAGGCTGCTAGCGCTCGACACACCTGAAGGATTAAAACAAGATACTCGAAGCCAAACCATTGAAGAAGCTTTTCTTTTTTATGGGGGTGGAGCCCATGCGCAGTAAGGCAATAGCAAGCCGCATTATTAGACAATTTATCAGAGATAAACGAACACTGGCACTCATGCTTATTGCACCCTTGTTTATTTTGACCCTAGTTTCACTCGTTTTTAATGGTAAAGACTACCATCCTACGATTGCTTTTGTCCATGTTCCTAAAAAAATTATACAGACACTTGATACAAAGGATACCCATATCAAAACAATGGAACAAAAAAGGGCACAGACTGCCATTCATAACGGGGACATCGATGCCATTGTCAGCAATGATCAAGGGACCTTAAAGGTTCTATTAGAAGGGAGTGACCCGTCAACAAATCAAGCCATACTCCAATGGTTACAGAAGCAACAGTTGAAAGGACAACCAGGGAAAAATCTTTCTGTTCACTACTTACACGGAGGAAAAGACCTCAATTCCTTTGATAACTTTGGCTCCGTCTTACTTGGCTTTTTTGTTTTCTTCTTTGTTTTTATTGTGTCAGGGGTATCTTTTTTACGGGAACGTACGACGGGAACCTTGGAACGACTTTTATCCACACCAATAAGGCGAGGGGAAATTGTTTGTGGCTATATTTTCGGCTTCGGCCTATTTACCTTGATTCAATCCACGCTCGTTACCTGGTATTCGATCAATGTTCTCAACATGTGGATGGTGGGCTCTTTTTGGCTCGTTCTTCTCATTATTGTTTTATTGGCCTTAACCGCCTTGACCTTAGGGACATTACTGTCAGCTTTTGCTAATAATGAATTACAAATGATACAGTTCATCCCATTAGTAATCGTGCCACAAGTCTTTTTTTCAGGTTTATTTAAGATCGATACGATATCGGATTGGATCAGTTGGATCGCGCCCTTTATGCCTCTTTATTATGGGGCAGATGCCTTGCGAAATATTATGTTACGGGGAAACGGCTTTGCTGACATAACATTGGATATTCTCGCGTTATGTGGGTTTATCCTTCTATTTGTTGTGCTTAATATTCTGGTTCTACGGCGGTATCGTAAGCTATAATAGAAAAAGAGCTTATAACTGAAGGTGTGATGACATGACAGAATGGGAAGACATTGAATCAACAGAAAAGTTAACCGAGAAACAAAAATTAATTATACAAGCAGCCATTGAGTCGTTTGCTGAAAAGGGCTTCGCAGGAACGTCAACGAGTACCATTGCCAAAAAAGCAGGTGTCGCTGAAGGGACAATATTTAGACACTATAAAACAAAAAAGGAATTGCTGATTTCTATTGTCATACCCGTGGTAAAACATTTTTTGACGCCTTTTATCGTAAGAGATTTAAATAAAGTCCTTGATCAAACCTATCATAGTTTTGAAGATTTCGTCCGCGCCATGTTTCATAATAGAAAGGTATTTATTGAAAAAAACAAAAAAACCATAAAAATCATCCTGCAAGAGATTCCCTTTCACGAGGAGTTACGCGACATTTTCAAACGGTATGTGGCTACCGAGCCCATCAGTAAGGTTCTAGAAATCATCAGACATTTCCAAGAAAAGGGGGAGCTCATAGAGGGTTCTCCTTATACCATATTACGTCTGGCCGCGTCTTCTATTGCTGGCTATTTTATTGCCCGTCATATTGTTGCCCCGGAAGTGGCTTGGAATGAGGAAGAAGAAATTGAGGCAACTATTGCATTTATTATGCGAGGAATAGGGAGTTAAAGGGGGGGCAAGAGAATGGCTCGAATAGGTGTACAAAAAGTGGCGGCCTATATTTTACGGGAGAATCACCGAGGGGTTGATGAGCTCTTAGTTTTTGCTCATAAAGGGTTTTCCAAAGTTCCCCTTCAAGTTCCTGGGGGAACGGTAGAGCCTCATGAAGAGCTTGAGACAGCTGTTAATCGAGAAATTTTTGAAGAATCAGGACTTAAAAATCTTGAATACCGCAAAAAACTTGGGAGCACTATCTATTTTAGATCAGACTTAAAGCAACACGTTCAACGTCACGATTTTTTATTTCGAGCTCCTCGGGAGACCCGAGATCATTGGGAGCATACCGTCAGTGGTCATGGCGAGGACGAGGGCATGACATTCTTCTATCAATGGTTTGGCGCAAAAGAGGTCTTAAAAATCCATTCTGACTTTCACTTGTTTTTGAATGACAAAAAGATCCCTTCTTTGTTCCCTAAGACAGCACTTTTGGGATTAGGTCAAAAGGAAATCGCTTTGCTTTCACACACTGCTTTATGGGAACAGCAATTCAAAAAAGACAAGGAAGAAATAGAACGGACTGTTCATCCTTTAACCCCTAAAATTGAACACATTGGAAGTACAGCAATCCCTAATATCCCTGCAAAACCGATTATTGATATTGGTATTGGTGTGGAGAACAGTATGGAAGCGGAGCAAATGGTTCATGCACTTCAAATATTAGGTTACGACTCCAAAGGTGAATATGGGATTGAAGGGCGGCGCTATTATCTTACAAAGGGACCAGACACGCATCGAACACATCATATCCATATGTTTCAATACGATCATCCAGAATGGAAAAAGCATCTTCTCTTCCGGGATTATCTCAGATCTCATCGTGAAGCTGCTGAAGCCTATGCTCGCGCAGCCGGTATCCAATAGGATGTCTTGAAGTAACACACTACGATTTCCATAGGTCACTTGACAAGAAATAAGGGGGAGTCCATTGTCTAAGCGAATGTTCATAGCCACTCTCTCCAAAAAATAGTTTAATCTATAATTATGCGGTCCGTGAACATTTTAGACTCACTTTGCAGCTTTAGATTTCCAAAAAAAGCTTGCTTAATGTTTAAAAGTGTGTAAATATAGGAGCACTTATAGGAACAAGGGAGGTAGCCTAGATGAACTATTATACGTCACAAAACGCGGAAGCATTTTTAAATATAGTGGAGCCGTTATTACTAGAAAATGAGGTTGCTAACACTCTCGCCTTAGGGATTCTCGGTGCCCTCACACATCATGATCCAGGACTTCGGATGGAGGGAGAACCCTATATGGCTTACGTTGCTGATGATCAAGGGCCTCTACTTATTTTATTAATGACCCCACCACAAAACCTGATTATTTGTGGTTCAACTAAATCCTTAAATGAAACAATGATTCTTGCAGTAAAAAACCTTGAATCCGTAGATGTTCCTGGGTTTATTGGTGTAAAGGCACTTGTAGATCCCTTTGTGGCCGCTTATAATGCTTACTATCAATCAACCAGTAAGCTTGAAATGAATCAGCGCATTTATCGACTAGATAGTGTGAAACCACCCAAAAATATGAAAGGACAGTTAAGGGTGGCTACTTTGGAGGATCTACCGCTTATTAAGGAATGGATCCATGCTTTTGATATGGAAGCGATTGGTAGGTCAAATCATGTTGACAAAAGAGCTGAACAAAGTATTGCCACAGGCGCTACGCATATATGGGAAGATGAAGGTAAAGCTGTTTCCATGGCGAAGAGCTCCCGTCCGTCAAAAAGAGGGATAACCGTTACCAATGTCTATACACCAGACGCCTTTAGAGGAAAAGGCTATGCTTCCAATTGTGTTGCAGCATTAAGTCAAAAATTACTCGATCAAGGCTATCACTATTGTACACTCTACACAGACTTAACTAATCCAACGTCCAATCATATTTATCAGAATATTGGCTACCGAGTGGTCACGGATTCTGTAGCTTATAAGATTAATAAAAATCCGCCTATAGTCTGAGCACTCGTTCGACTGTAGTCTCTTCATCCTTTTGCTTATTTCACGTAAACTCTTATTCAACATCATTATGGAGGGTTTGGAATGGGACTCATTGACGTTTTCAATACTATAGTCGAGATCATGCATCATGATTATGCAGGGTATCAAGATAAGCAAGGATGGGATCATCCCGATATCTATAAGAAGAGATTAGTCGCACTTGAGGCTGAGCAAAAGTTAACCCGTGAAAGTTTTGAGGAAATTGTTAATGACTATTTGCTTGAATTCAGAGATGACCATAATCGTCTGATTTCGTCGAGCACCCTCGTACCACCACAAACAATTGGTTTCAATGTGAGACGTTATGAAAAAGCATTGTATATTGAACGAGTCACAGCTGATAAAAAGTTTAGAAAAGGTGAGTGGATAACAGCCATTGATGGCCAGGGAATAGAAGAATTGGCGAAGCAACATCGCCTTCGTCTGAAATCAGACCTTCCAGAACGCGAGGATTGGACATCAGTATTACTACAAGCGCAGGCGGTCACTGTTAAGGGGGAAATCCGTGAACTTCATCATTACGAAGACATAAAGGAAGCCGCCCACTATACTTATACTTCTGAACATCACATTCCGATCCTGACTTTTAACGATTTTACAGACCTTAAGTAAATGGAAGCGTTGTTGCAAGAACATGATGCCCATTCAATGACAGCATCACAATGGATTATTGATGTACGTCATTGTCGCGGAGGCTCGGATCATGTCTATTATCCGTTAATAAATCATCTGCTACCGCTTGATATTGAGATCGAAAATGATGGAACTCAGCATCTTGTCAGGTGGTTATACTGATTGATCGATTCTGCGGAAGTTCTGGGGAACAATTTGTGATCGATGCAAGGTCCTCGAGTAAAGTCACCGTTATAGGACGGGCAACACGTGGAGTTTTAGATTGTAGTAACCAAGCGATTGAAACGTTCGAAGATGAGGGCTATGAGTTCTATTACGCAACATCGAGAAGTGATCGGATTGACAAAGGAACAGGGATTGATTTTAACGGCATTAAGCCAGATGTTTACGTCCTCTGGACACCGGAACATCTTGAACATGATGTTGATATTGAAAAGGCACTCCAGCTCTTACAAAGTAGGGTATAAATATTCTGGCGTTCATCTTCTAAAGATGGACGTTTCTTTTTGACGAATGTAGGATAAATCGATAGGATGATAAGGAAAGCGCTCATGTATGGAGGTTACTTATGCAACAATTAAAAGAGATTTTACATAAAATTGATGGTAAAGGCTATAAGGCTTATAAGGATATCAAGGGAAACTACCGTTTTCCAAATTATAGATTAATCATTGACGCTGTTCAAGGGGATCCCTTCGCCTCACCCAGTAAAATAAGAGTGCTCATTCCTCTTGAGAAAACTCGTGTTAGTAAAGAGTGGCTCAATCACAAATGGCGAAAAATCATGTGCGAGGATGTTCTTCTACGTTCAGTGTCTGCCGCTATCGACCGGACGCCATCTAAAGTGAATGGATCTGGGAAGAGTGGCTTATTAGCCATTGATCGTCCGGGTCAAGAAATCCTCGAACGCACAGCGGTTCAACTGAATGAACTCGAGGTCACGCTTTGTATGACGATCGGATTACCTGCTCAAGGAAGACGCGTCTTAGGAAAACAAGCCGAACGCTTGTTTATTGAGATTCTTCCCTCTATCATAGAACGCTCGGTCCTTTCAGTCACCAAGGAAAGCCTTGTAACCCATGTACAATTGATCGATCAACAGCAAGCGATACGAAACTTTATGAAAGACAATAACCTTATAAGTTTTATTGCCAATGGATCGCTATTGCCACGTGAAAGTGGGATCAGTGACCGACCTTTAAAGAAAACTTCGGTGATCCCTTTTCGCTCGCCCAAAAGTCTTGAAGTAGAGATTCCTATTCCGCATCGTGACGCGCCTATTAAAGGCATGGGAATAAATAAGGGAGTCACACTTATCGTTGGTGGTGGATTTCACGGTAAAAGCACGCTTCTTAAAGCGATGGAAAGAGGGGTCTATCATCACATACAAGGTGATGGACGGGAATTTGTATTATCTGATCCTACCGCTGTCAAGATTCGTGCTGAAGATGGTCGTAGTGTCATAAAAACCAATATTTCTGCTTTTATCAATCATCTTCCCTATCATCAGGACACAGAAACCTTTACGAGTGACAACGCGAGTGGAAGTACATCACAAGCAGCCAACATTATTGAGGCCCTTGAAGTAGGAGCAAAGACGTTATTAATGGATGAAGATACTTGTGCCACCAATTTTATGATTCGAGATGCACGCATGCAGGCGCTCGTGCATAAAGAGCACGAGCCCATTACGCCCTATTTGGATAAAATCAGGCCGCTTTTTCAAGACTATCAAGTCTCAACGATATTAGTTATGGGAGGTGCTGGGGATTACTTCGATGTCGCTGACTGTGTCATTAAAATGGAGAATTACCAAGCCTATGAAGTGACAGAAGAGGCCAAAAGAATTGCCCATGACATTCAATATCACAGAGTACATGAGGGCGGGCAGTCATTTGGAGCGTTATCTTCACGAAAACTGATTCCTAAAGGTCTAAATAGCAGAAATGGTAAAAAGTCTGCTGTCAAAGCCAGGAGTCTTTCTACCATCCAATGGGGAACGTCCCATCTTGATCTTTCTTATGTAGAACAGCTTGTCGACCCGAGTCAAACTCGTATGATTACAGAGATTCTCACAACTCTGGCAAAGACAGAACTAGCCAGAGAAATGTTGCCTATATCAGAACGGTTAGACCAAATAGAAAAGCAGATGGACGAACAAGGGTTAGCTTCCTTTTCAAGCTTTAAAGAGAATCCTGGCGCACTCACCCGTCCAAGAAAATACGAAATCGCAGCAGCCCTTAATCGTTTACGCCAATTGCAAGTGGACTAATTAGATAAGCGAAGTAGTAGCTTGTGTCATTGGTGACTGATTGAAGGGTGTATACCAATCGTGATAATGGTGTGAATCCACTTGTGAATGCACTTCGGACAGAAACAAACGTAGAAGTTATTGTGAGTCTGAAGGTAAGGCAACTTTAAACAGAAATAAGAGTAAACAGAAAATATGAGTCGGAAGGCTATTAAACGCTAACAAAGGATACCTCTCAATTCACCACATAAAAAGCGCTCATAGTTTTAAGGTTTAACATTTTTGTTCAAAGACTTGGCGATAGTGGAGGGACGATGAAAATGGACAACATAAAGATCATCGAAAGCGCAAGAGAATTTGCAAAACAAACGCATGCTTTAGATTCCAGTGGTCATGATTGGTGGCATGTTTGGCGAGTGGCAGAGCTCGCTAAGCGTATCGCCGAGCAAGAGGGGGCAGACATCTTTATCTGTGAGTTGGCAGCGTTACTACATGATATTGCCGATGAAAAATTAAATAAAAGTGAAGCTGAAGGTTTAGAAAAAGTGAACGACTGGCTTGAGAACCAAAAGATTGCCAAAGAACATATTGAGCATATTTTAACAATTATTCAATCGATGTCCTTTAAAGGTGGCGGACGTCCTCCAATGAAAACATTAGAAGGCAAAATTGTTCAGGATGCTGATCGCTTAGATGCTATAGGAGCAATAGGGATTGCTCGTACTTTTGCCTATTCAGGTGCCAAAGGACAGCCTATTTATAACCCAGAAATACTCCCACGTGAGCATTTAACTCATGAATCCTATCGAAAGGAACAGAGTACAGCGATTAATCATTTTTATGAAAAACTTTTAAAGCTTAAAGCATCAATGAATACTCCATTTGCCAGAGAATTGGCAGAGCGCCGCCACAATTTAATGGACAGTTATTTAAAAGCCTTTTTTCTCGAATGGCAAGGTAAAGCTTAGTCCTCATTCCTGGGTGTTTTCTTGCCAGGAGGAATAAAGACCAGTGCCATCACAACCAGGGCAATCAAACGGAGCGGAATATTCGAATCCAAAAGAAGGGGTGAAGCCTCTTCCGTTACAATCGGGACACAAGCCAAGCGTTTCCATCTCACTCCGATGCTTTTCATCACGTTCTGCTTTCCAATTCGAAAGGGCGTTAAACAATCCCATCATGTATCACCTCTTAAATAAGTTTTATCTTAGTTTGTGAAACCGTACGATTTTTTAAACCATTTAAGCGGTAAAATTTACAGTTGAGCTGCAAAACGTTAAAACGTCCTTCATTTTTGAAAATTCAAACTTTATAGGTTATTATATGATCGCACAATAAACAAGGTGAATTTCAGGAGAAAAACAGACTAAAAAACCAGCACTTGAAGAAGCGCTGGTTTTTTCATAACGTCAGAATTTATAACTTAGCGGAAGACCTTATAAGTGCAACTTAGGCTTATCGCATTAAGGCTTGGCGACAAGCCAAGTTTTCTAATAAATAAATAGCTTGTGATTAGCAACAAACTATAGTATTATTATATTTGGTTTCACTATAATAATTAAACATTCATAAGTTTACCCATATTAATTATAACGCATAATTTTTTTGATGTCAACTTCAAGGAACGCATAATTTTTATAAGATATGGGATCTGACAAATGAGGGAGGCTTTTTGAATGGCGATTGATCAAAACGAGTTCAAAAAAGAGCAAAAACGTGTAGATAAGGTTGTTGAAGTGATTGAGTATAAAGAAAATAAACTAGTGGAGAGTACAGGTGGATTAAAGGAAGATATCATTGATATTAGAAAACGTTTTTGGGAAGATGTGACGGTTAACGTCGATGAACCCGATGATATTGTAGAATCACATGCTACGATCAAGCAACAGGCTGAAATGCTTGCAGAGCGTGAAAGAAGCCATAAACACTATCATAAAGAACTGAAAACCCTCGATCGCCTGAAACAAAATCCTTATTTTGGTCGCATTGATTTTAAAGAAGCATCGGAGCAGGAAATAGAACAAGTGTACTTAGGCATCGCTTCATTAATGGATGAAACCAATGAATCCTTTCTTATATATGATTGGCGGGCTCCGATCTCTAGTCTTTATTATGATTATACCCCAGGCCCAGCACAATATGAAACACCAGAAGAAACAGTTAAAGGGAACATGGAATTAAAACGACAGTTTATCATTCGCAATAGCCAAATAAAAAGTGTTTTTGATACGGGTGTTACTATCGGTGATGAATTACTTCAAGAGGTCTTGGGGAACCGATCAGATACACATATGAAAAGCATCGTCGCGACCATTCAAAAAGAACAAAATAAAATCATTCGTGATGATTCTAGTCGTTTATTAGTGGTTCAAGGTGTCGCTGGAAGCGGAAAGACCTCTGCAGCCTTACAGCGTGTGGCTTATTTACTTTATCGATACCGCCAAACTTTAAATGCGAATAATATTTTACTGTTTTCACCCAATCCTCTCTTTAACAGTTATGTGGCCTCTGTTCTCCCTGAATTAGGGGAAGAAAATATGGAACAAAAAACCTTTCAGCAGTATTTAGAGGCGGAATTAAGTCCTGCTTTTACGGTTGAAGATCCCTTTAATCAAATAGAATATACACTTTCAGGAAGAGAGGAGGAGCATTATCAGATAAGAATGGCGAGTATCCATTTAAAATCAAGTCTTAAGTTTAAAAGGATAATGGATGACTATATTCAACAGCTTGGGTTAAAGGGAATGATCTTCAGAAATATAAAGTTTCGTGGCAAAAGATTGGTAACAGCCCAAGCGATTCACGATTTTTTCTATTCTTTAGACGCCTCACAGTCCATTACCTTTCGAATGGAGCAAGTCGAGGCTTGGATTTTAAAGGAACTTAAAAAATTTGAACGTCAAGAACGTAAGAAGGTATGGGTTAATGAAGCCATTAATCTTTTAGATAAAGGAGATTATTTGGAGGTTGATCAAGCTATTGAAGCAAAAGATGGTTTTCACGAAGATTCCTTTGACGATATCGAACAAGAAGAAGCACGCTTAAGTCGGCTCGTTGTTCATCGCCATTTCAAACCCTTATACAAAAAGGTCAAGCAGCTGAAATTTATTAATATCCAAGCGATATATATGGCACTTTTTAAAGAAACGTTCTCATCAAAACCCCGCCGTTGGAAAGAGATTGCGCAAGCAACGATCAATCAGCTATCACAACATCAAATATACTACGAGGACGCGACGCCCTACTTGTATTTAAAAGGAAAAATCGAGGGACGTTATCAAAACACAGCCATTCGCCATGTGTTTCTCGATGAAGCCCAAGACTATTCGCCATTTCAGATCGCATTGTTAAAAGAATTTTTTCCTAAAAGTAAAATGACGGTTCTCGGTGATTTTAACCAAGCGATTTATCCTCATACCGAAAATCTAACGGACTTACTCGCAGATGATGTTTATGATGTGGAGGCACAAGAACGCATTGTCCTCACTCGAAGCTATCGTTCAACGTATGAGATAACAGAGTTTACAAAACCCATTGTTGAAGGAAACGAAGAGATTATCCCGTTTAATCGTCACGGTGAAAAGCCCACGTTGACACTTGTGAATGATGAGTTGGGTCACAGAGAGAAGCTCGCCAAAACGATAAAAGCCCTTCAAGAAAAAGGCCATGAGACCATCGCTGTGATTTGTAAAACGGCAAAAGAGAGTGATGCCGCCTATGATGCGCTAAGTAAAGCCTTCGATGTTCGACTCGTGACGAAGAAAACAAGTACGTTTGAAAAAGGAATCTTAGTGCTTCCGTCTTATTTGGCAAAAGGCATTGAATTTGATGCCGTGTTAATTTATAACGCCTCTAAAGACATTTACACTCAAGCTTCGGAAGCTAAACTCCTGTATACGGCCTGTACACGGGCAATGCATGAACTTCATCTGTTTTCAATTGGTGAAAAGAGTTCTTTACTCGAAAAAGTCCCGAGTGAATTATATACAGTTTTAAAATAAAGTATAAATAGCGCTGCAATAATTGTGGCGCTTTTTTTATCTATCAACCAATGAGAGCTAATTAATAACTTAGCTGAAGATCCTTGCAATTACCCCTTTTGTGGTAAACTAGTTGTAAAAATATTTCAGAAAAATATAAATAAGTTGATTAAGGAGAGCTTATGAAATTAATATTACTCTTCGGACCACAAGCGGTTGGTAAGATGACGGTAGGACAAGAATTAGAAAAACTTACAGGCTTGAAGCTGTTTCACAATCATATGACAATTGATTTGCTACATCCCTTTTTTGGTTTTGGACCGGAAACTTGGAAACTATCAAGTACTTTTCGGGAAGCGATTTTTAATGAAGTGGCCAGGAGTCCAACATTATCTGGTTTGATTTTTACTTTTGTATGGGCTTTCGATATGGAGGAAGATTGGGCGTTTGTTGAGCAAACGTGTAAAATCTTCGAATCAAAAGGAGCAGACATTTATTTTGTTGAACTTCAAGCGGATGTAGAAACGCGATTGGTACGCAATAAAACGCCTCACAGACTCGAACATAAACCGACAAAACGTCATATTGAAGAATCGGAACATAATTTGAAAGAAACGTTGGTGCAACATCGGCTTAATTCAATGAAAGGCGAAATCAAAAGGGACAATTATATAAAAATAGACAATACCCATAAGACGCCTGAAGCCGTCGCGCAAATGATAAAGGAAAAATTCAAGCTATAAAATTCATGGGTAAAAGCTCTCAAACCTCAAAAGAAGAGTATCAACATTTCTCATAATAAAAGACGCCATAGCGAAGGTTTTAGATCAACGATAATGGCGTACCAAGGTAAAGAGGATCAATTTAGCTCACTAACAAAAGGGAGAGTGGAAGACTTGAAAATTGGGGAAGCGCGGATGTATGCCTCTGAATGGGTGGAAGAGCAAGCTAGTAAGTTAAAAGGATTTTGGGGAGCTTATTATAGCGGGTCAACGATCATGTTAGCGGATGCTGCTGAACTCTCACCATCCTCTGATTTGGATATCATGATTATTCTTGATAGTGAAGAGACTCCACTCAAAATTGGCAAATTTGTCTATAAGGGCGTTTTGATTGAAGCCTCTTATTTGTCTAAAAGTCAGTTTAACTCCGTGGAGGATGTTCTAGCACACTACCATTTAGCCAACAGTTTTCAAGTGAATACCATTATTGCTGATCCTACTGGAGAATTAGGTCAAATCCAAAAACAAGTTGCCCACCATTTTGCAGAAAAAAAATGGGTAGAACGTCGCAGTCAAGACGCTCTGAAAAAAGTGGAAAACGGACTACGATCCATTGACGAATCAGCCCCGTGGCATGATCAAGTGACCTCCTGGTTATTTCCAACAGGTGTGACGACCCATGTCCTGTTAGTCGCTGGACTTGAAAATCCCACCGTGCGTAAAAGATACCTGGCTGTAAAAAAGGTGCTTTCAAAGTATGGATACGATGAGGTGTATGACAAATTAATCGCATTACTCGGGTGTCAATCATTAACACCTGAATGTGTGGAAGCCCATCTTGACGCTCTGGCCCATACCTTTGATGTCACAACTTCAGTTGCACAAACTCCTTTTTTCTTCAGCAGCGATATCAGTGCATCCTCTCGCGTACTTGCCATTGATGGAAGCCGTGACCTTATTCGCGCAGGAGACCATAGGGAAGCCGTTTTTTGGATTCTTGCAACCTTTGCACGTTGTCACAAAATCTTAGCTGCTGATGCTCCAGAACGAGAACAGGAACTCGCGCCTGCCTTTAATGACGCTGTTGCTGAGCTTGTTGGTATTACCTCAATCGAAGACCTTTTTCAAAGGGCAGAAGACGGCCTTCAATTTCTTCCAAAACTTTGGGAAGTAGCAGAAGCAATCATTGCAGCCAATCCGATTATCACCGAATAAGTTATATATTGATTCATTGGGAGGGGATCATAAGCCCCAAATCAATGGATTTTAATCTCAGGTTAGATCAAACAATGAGAAACATTGAGGAAACTTCGTGAAGTGAGGAAGAAGCGGGACAAGACATTCAAAAATTAAAGTATATAAAAAGGTATTATATTGATAGTGTAGATATATTAATGCTCGGTTTTGTAGGGGGGGAGTCATATAAAAACCCTTTTATTCTCTAAAGAAATCGATGAAATAGATTGGTTGGATTTTACGGATGCCTTACAAGCTATTTTAAAAAATAGTATA
This sequence comes from Pullulanibacillus pueri, assembly GCF_014639255.1. Classification (GTDB taxonomy): domain Bacteria; phylum Bacillota; class Bacilli; order Bacillales; family Sporolactobacillaceae; genus Pullulanibacillus; species Pullulanibacillus pueri. Next base: position 55,150 of record NZ_BMFV01000004.1, on the reverse strand, counting down.
GAGGAACAATTGTTAATAGATATTTATAGTATAAAAAACGCCAGGTTCCTTAAAACCGAGCGTTTTTACTATTTTCAATTCTCATTCTTAAAATACATATGTCCCTAAGACGCAACTTCTCCTTGCTGGAGGAGGTACATCTTATGATACAAGCCTTTGAAGGCGAGAAGCTCTTGGTGTGTTCCACGTTCGACGATTTCACCCTTGTGTAGCACGAGAATTTGATCGGCGTCTTGGATGGTTGAGAGACGGTGAGCAATCGCAATGGTTGTTCGTCCTTCACGCATTTTAGCAAGCGCTGTTTGTATCGCTTCTTCAGTTTCCGTATCCACATTCGCTGTAGCTTCATCAAGAACAAGAATCCGTGGGTCAATGGCCATTGTCCGGGCAAAGGAAAGTAATTGCCGCTGACCACTTGAGAAGGTTGAGCCTCGCTCTCCAATGGGTTCATCATATGTCTTAGGCAATTTTTCTATAAAACTATCAGCTTGAACAAATTTAGCCGCTTCGACGATTTGCTCATCTGAAATGTTGCGGTTATTTAAACGAATATTCGACTTTACATCTCCAGCAAAAATAAAGGGATCTTGGAGAACCAGACCGATGTTTTTGCGCAGTTCCTCATCAGAAAAGGCTTTTAAAGACGTGCCATCGATCGTAATATCTCCCTTTTCAATAGGGTAGAAGCGCATTAAGAGATTAATAATCGAGCTTTTCCCACTACCAGTATGGCCTACAAGTGCAACCGTTTCTCCAGGATTAGCAACAAAAGAGATATTTTTTAATACATCTGTCTTGCCATCATAAGAGAAGGTCACATTCTTAAATTCAATCTTGCCTTCCTGAATAGAAGAAGCGCTATTTCCTATTTTTGTCGGGGCCATTTCAGTTTCGTCGAGAAGACCAAAAACGCGTTCCGCTGATACTGTTGCCTGTTGGAAATGTGTCAATTGCTGCATCATTGAATTGACAGGTTCAAAAAATCGGTCGAGATAATTGACAAAGGCATAGATCACGCCAATAGAAATAACAGAGTCAAACGAGCGAACCCCGAAAAAGCCAAGGACGAGAACCAAGCCTAAGACATAAAGGACTTGAACAGCTGGACGAAGTAACAGACTGTTTAACTTGATACTTTTTAAAGAAGCGTGATTATGCTCTCCATTGGTCTTCCCAAACTCTTTTCTTAATCGTTTTTCTTGGCGCATCGCTTGAATGATCGTCATCCCTTGCAGAGATTCATTAAGCCGTGCATTCAGTTGACTTAGCTTCTCCCGAGTTGTTCGAAAGACCACAGCACTCAGCTTTTTATAGCCATACATCAAAACAAACAAGAGCGGAAGTAAGATCAAACAAAAACTCGCCACCTTAACATTTAAAGCAAACATGGCAATGAAGATGCCGATGAGCATGACGGAGCTTTGCACTAGCGTTGCAAGCACGGTAACAAAGAGCTCTTTAATCGCTTCCGTATCATTTGTAATCCGAGAGATTAAGCTGCCTCCAGGCGTTTTATCGAAAAAGGAAAGGCCGAGATGTTGGACCTTATTAAAGACATCAACACGAAGTTGCTGAATGATTTTTAAGGCAACGGTTTGAAAATTTATGATTTGCAAGTAATGAAAAAGCGCCGTTCCAATATAAAGTAGCACAAAGATAATTCCAAGGCCTGTTAGCGATTGCCAAGCAAAGTGCCGAGGCGTTAAATAGTCATCAATAAACACTTTGGCAATATAAGGCCCTAAAAGGTCGGCACCCGTCGCAAGAAAAAGAATTAAAAATGCAAAGGCAAGCTGTTTTTTATGGGGCTTGGTGTAACTTAACAAACGTCGAAATACTTTTTTACGCGCTAAATTTTCTTTTGGATAGCTTTCATTCATGAGGATATCCCTCCTTGTACGACGAATGATTCAAGTTGTTGGCGTCGGAACATCGCCCGATACCAATGATCTTCAGCCATTAATTCAGCATGCGTGCCATGTTCAATAATTTCGCCATTTTCTAGTACAATAATGATATCAGCGTGTTGAATGGCACTCAGGCGATGGGCGGTAATAAAGGTCGTTTTATTTTGGCGATTTCTTTTTAACGCTTCTAAAATGGCTTCTTCGGTACGGGCATCAACGGCTGATAGCGAATCATCCAAAATGAGAATTTCTGGATTGATTAACAAGGCGCGAGCAATGGACACCCGCTGTTTTTGGCCTCCGGACATCGTTACACCGCGTTCACCAACCACAGTGTCATACCCTTCTTTAAATGCCAGGATGTCCTCGTGAATATTAGCGAGTTTAGCAGCCTCATAGATTTCTTCCAAGGTCGCATCAGGTTTTGCAAAAGCGATATTTTCAGCAACAGTGGCTGAAAAAAGAAAGTGATCCTGAGGCACATAGCCAATCGCTTGGCGGAGGCTGCTCATTTTATAATCATAAATAGAGGTCCCACCAATGAGAATATCTCCAGCTTGGCAATCCATTTCCCTTAATAAGAGCTTAACTAAAGTTGATTTTCCGCTCCCCGTTTTACCCACAATTCCGATCGTCTGTCCCTGCTTTAAATCGAACGCAATATTTTTTAAAACAACAGGGGTGTCCTCAGTGTAGCGAAAAGTTTCAATGCGATAAGCAATATCACCACTGGGCACTTTCGCTAAAGCATTGGGACGATCGACAATATCGGGCTTGACTTTTAAAAGCTGACGAATGCGGTCATAGGAGGCGCGGCCGCGCTCAACAATATTAAATAAAATTCCGAACGCCAGCATCGGCCAGACCAGTTGCCCAAGATAGAGACTAAAACTCGTTAATTCACCAATTGTAATCGAATCATGGACGACAAAAATGGCACCAAAAACAAGCGTTAAAAAGTAGGAGAGACCGACAAAAAAAGTGATGGTCGGGTCAAAGAGGGCATCCACTTTTGCTACTTTAATGTTCTTAGCAACGACATCCGCCGATTGCACTCGAAAGTTTTCCTTTTCGGCTTGTTCTTCACCAAAAGCCTTGATGACACGAACTCCTGATACATTTTCTTGAACTCTATCATTAAGCTCAGAAAAAGCCGCCTGAGCATCGTGAAAATTTTTGTGAAGGAGATTCCCATAATGACTGATAGCCCAAGCCATGAAAGGCATAGGAATCAGCGCAATAATGGTTAAGCGCCAATCGATGATGGCAGCCATCGCAACAATCACCATTGCCCCCATCGTGATTGAGTCAACAAGCATAAGAATCCCGTCACCAGCTGCTTCTTGTACGGCGCGAATATCATTCGTGGAGTGAGCCATCAAATCGCCTATGCGTCTTTTACTATAAAAATGGGAGGTCATTTTAGTAAAATGTCCAAAAAGACGATCTCTTAATAGCTTTGCAAGATTCATGGAAGACCCGAAAATAAGCATTCGCCAGCCGTAGCCAAATCCATAGGCTGCAAATCCTGAGATGATTAAAATACTCAACCATTTGAATAATGATCCCGATGTTAAGGTATGAAGACGAATATCATCGACGATAACCCCTACAATAAAAGGAGGGACCATTGACATAAAGCTTGAGCACATAAGAAGGACAATTCCCCATATGTACTTTGCTTTTTCTTGCCGGAAATACCACATAAGATCAATAAAAACTTTCATATCCTACCCCCTAAACACTTCCTGAGACAACGAGAAAACAGGTCCACAGAAAAGCCAGTTTTTCTTTGCCCCATCTCTTTTTTTATTCTGAAAACGCAAAAAAACCACGGGTTCTAAACTGCACACACCCCTGGTTATCTCCAGAACATTCTTTGTTCACTTTTTCGTAAATAGGTCAAGTGATCTTGCATGAAGGTTGTGCCATTATACGCTCTATGCTGTTATTAAGAGTTATTATCATTTGAGTTCTCATGACACACACCCACCATCTCTAAACGAATTATTCCATAAATATTATATACTTAAAAAACACAATAAGTAAAGAGAATTTCGCCTAGTCAAATTATTTATTTATAGATAAAATAATACATACTTTTGGTTTACACAAGCAAAACAGACTGCCATGCTTTGGCAGTCTGAAAGAGAAAAGGGTGCTTCAGGGTTATCTAACATATAATTTTTGTCCAACGGTTAAAGTAGCTAAATTGCTGTCTTGTGGATTGAGATTGGCAAGCTCAGAAGATGTCATGCCATATTTTTTAGCGATGACCCATGCCGTTTCGCCACTTTTAACGGTGTGGATATTAGCTGCAACGCGAATCCTTTGCCCTACACTAAGCCTATTGAAATTTGTTACCTTTGGATTCAAAACCTTGATCTGATTGAGTGTGATACCATATTTTTTGGAGATGATATAAAATGTATCGCCTTTTTTAACCGTATAATATTGAGATGAAGCTTTTGGTGCTGCTTTTGGCGTAGGTGGGTTTGCAACATTTGATTTAATGAATTCTTGAACCCATAACCCATTGTAATACCCGACACCAATTTGGTTAAAGGCACTACTTAGAATATTAGCCCGATGCCCTTCAGAATTCATCCAGGACGTCATTACCTCTTGAGAACTTCTTTGTCCTTTCGCAATGTTCTCACCTGCCGAACTATACTGAATGCCATAGCTTTTCATCATATCGAAGGGTGAGCCATAGGTGGGAGAGGATGGGAAAAGTAATTCTTATTATACATATCCTTGGCCTTATCTTCAGCCATTTTTGCGAGTGCTGTATTATAAGTAAGCGCATTAAGTCCTTGTTTAGAACGCTCCTGATTGACTAAAGAGGCGACTTGTTCTTCAAAGGTTTGTCCCAACGCCTGAGTTCCTATACCTATCAACAACAAAAAAGCAACAAGACCCGAGGTAAGCGCTTTTTTCATGTGTTCACCTCCTTATATATCGTCTGTAACACCTTTAATATGTCATGTTTTTACCTTTTCATTCCTTTCATAGCCTATTACAGCCTTGACATTATATCTCGAATTAAAGATAATTGAAATGAATAGCATTAAAAAGGAGCATTATCCATGATTCATGTTTATAAAGAAGGAAAGTCAAAAAAACCGGTATTCCTTTTGCTTCATGGCACAGGGGGAAACGAGCGAGATCTCATACCTTTGGCCAATTTGATCGATCCAGAAGCGACATTGTTAGGGGTTCGGGGGAATGTTACTGAAAATGGGATGCCAAGATTCTTTCGCCGCTTAGCAGAAGGGGTGTTTGATGAGGAGGATTTAATTCAACGAACCGAAGAATTACAAGCGTTCCTTAGTGAGGCGGCTGAAAAATATAGCTTTGATCGTGAAAACATCCTAGCGATTGGTTTTTCAAATGGGGCAAATATTGCAGGAAGTCTTTTATTCCACTATGAAAAGGCGTTAAAAGGAGCCATGCTTCTTCACCCTATGGTGCCCAGAAGAGGAATCGACTTACCCAATTTAAAATATACGCCAGTATTTATTGGCGCAGGCAAACAGGATCCCTTAGTGCCTCAATCAGAGACATTAGAATTAGCAGACTTATTAAAGAATGCTGGTGCCAGTGTAGACCTGCACTGGGAAAATGGCGGACACCAATTAACGCACAGTGAACTCCAAGCGGCTAAAGCATGGTATGAAAAAGTAAAATAATTTTAGAAAAAACCGAGAAAAAAGCATGCCCGGTCCTCGTTTAGACATTGAAAAGTCTTTTACTCTTTTACCCAAAGGCTGCATAACAACTCAGTTGATTGGAACGTAAGGTGCGAGATTCAACTTATAAACTCAGTGGATTCCTCAGCGTCGTTGACTCACAGGTACCTAAACTAGAGTCTTTCGAGAAAAGCACGTGTCCGAAGGATCCATTTTGGAAAGCACAGATAATCCATTCCAAAATGAGCTTTTTGAGAAAACTTGGGTTCCGACAAGCCTTAATGGCGAAAGCCAAAGCTGTACATATAAGGTCTTTCGCAAAATAGACATTCTGACGTTTAATAAAAAGGAGGGGGCACTTAGCCACCCTCCTTTACTCATTGGTTAGGGATCTCCAATAAAAGTTTATAATATTGGTTGCCATTTCTTCATAGGCTGTAAATAACTCCTGCATAGAAGGAGCATTTCCCATCCGGAGTAATGCGATAAAGGCATGCGCTGCAAAGGGAGGGGAAACGGGTCTTATTTCATTATTGTTGACCGCCTCTTCAATAACAACCTCAATTTCTTGGTACATTCTTTCTTCAGCCTGACGCATCATATGTGTTTGATTTTCCGATACATTGTTCTTGGTTTCTCGTAAAAAACCGTCTAGGTCAATATCCATCGTGGCTCTCAAGTGGGCTTCAGCGACATCAAACAAGCGATCTTTTAAAGGTTTTTCACTATGTAATAACGAATCGATCTGTCGACGGATCCTTTCCATCATTTGTAAGATACTTTCAGTAAAAAGCTCGGCCTTTGTTTTAAAATAATAATAGACAGTTGCCTTTGTCACACCACAAGCTTCAGCGACATCATCTACGGATACCTTTTGATAACCATGGTTAAGAAAAAGTCGTATGGCCGCATGAATAATCACCTGATCGGTTGTGGTGTTTTTCTGTGTCGTTGGTGGTCGGCCGGGAGAGCGACGACGTTTTTCAGTCAATCCTCTTTCACTCCTTTAAATCCCTCTTTCATTTGCATTATACCATAATTGAACATAACTCATATTCAGAGAAAATTATTGTGTCATAAGCATTGAAAAATTAACTAACCAGTATATATAATATAGTGAGAAACAGATGAGGATGTGACACTATGGAGAGTTTATTATATACATGGGGAAGATTTGTAGCTGGACGAAGAGGACGATGGGTCACCTTAAGCATTTGGATCATTATTGCTGGAGTCCTCTCGATGATATGGCCTAGCGTAAACAGTGTTGAAGATAATGCTGCCGCACAATTGCCGAAAGATATCCCTTCCGTTCAGGCGAGTGCTATTGAAAAAGAACAGTTTCCAAGCGATGCAGGGACTCCTTTACTCATCGTTTGGAATGATTCAAAAGGTCTTCAGTCTGATGATTTCAATAAGATTCGTCAATTATATCAACATCTGAGTGAGGAGCCACTGAAGCAGCAAAGCTTTATCCCACCGCTACAAAAGGCAACGGATGTTGCTTTAAGCCAATCTGTTTCAAAAGACGGAACAACTTTGGTAACCCCCATTTTCTTCAGACAAAACGCTGAGGAAGGGGCTTTAAATGCGGATTTAGCCTCCTTACAAAAGCAAGTGGGTAAACAAGCAATTACAAATAATCTTAAGGACAAGGGTCTACATGTGCGGTTTACAGGCCCGATTGGGATTTCAACGGATGCCAAAGCCTTGTTTGGGAAAGCCGATATCACCCTGCTTATTGCCACGATTCTTCTTGTTCTTATTTTGCTTATTGTCCTTTATCGATCACCAATTTTAGCCTTTGTTCCTCTTGTTGCTGTTGGATTTTCCTATGGTGTCATTAGCCCAATACTTGGACTATTAGGTGATAAAGGGTGGATTACGCTTGATACACAAGCCGTTTCGATAATGACGGTATTATTATTTGGAGCAGGCACAGATTATTGTCTTTTTTTGATCACAAAATATAGGGAATCGTTACTTGAAGAAAAAGATAAGCACATTGCATTAAGTGGAGCCATTAAGTCAGCAGGTGGAGCCATTATGATGAGTGCCTTAACCGTTGTATTAGGACTGTCAACCTTGTTTTTAGCCCATTACGGTTCCTACCAACGCTTTGCTGCGCCTTTTAGTTTAGCCATTTTGATAATGGGTATTGCTGCCGTAACCCTTTTACCTGCACTATTAACGATATTTGGAAGAGTGTCGTTCTTTCCATTTATCCCGAGAACGCCAGCAATGCTTGAAGAACATGCAAGTAAAAAACAAAAGCCTTTACGGCAAAGAACGACACAGTCCCAGTTTAGTGAGAAAATCGGAAAGCTCGTGACACAAAAACCTTGGTTAATCATCATTATTTGCGTAATTTTCCTTGGGGGTTTGGCTTCATTTTCAGCAAAAATTGCTTATTCTTATGATTTACTTGAATCCTTTCCCAAGGATATGCCTTCTAGAGAAGGCTATACCTTAATTTCTGACAAATTTTCTTCTGGAAAATTAGCACCGATGAAAGTCATTGTGGATTCAGAAGGTCGGAAGACAAATGTAAGAGAAGTGCTTCAAAGCCTTTCTTATGTAAAAGAAGTTTCTGTAGAACAAAGTGGACTTAAGGATCATAACATCAAAGGCTATGACGTCACACTAAAAGGAAACCCTTATTCACCTAAGGCGATGAATGATGTTCCTAATATTAAAAATAAAGTGGTTAATGCGTTAAAACAAGCCCATATTCAGAACGCCACGGAAAAGGTATGGCTTGGTGGAGAAACGGCTTCCCTTTATGATACGAAGCAAGTCACCGATCGAGATAAGCATATTATTATTCCAGTCGTTATCGGGATTATTGCTTTACTCCTTATCCTTTACTTGCGAAGTATCATCGCAATGTTATATCTGATTATCACTGTTTTACTTTCCTACTTTTCAGCTCTTGGTTCAGGATGGCTTATTCTCCATTTTGGTTTCGACGCTAGTACCATGCAAGGGTTAATTCCGTTATATGCTTTCGTCTTTTTGGTTGCTTTAGGAGAGGATTATAATATCTTTATGATCTCGAGCATTTGGAAGAAAAGCCGGATCATGCCACTACACCAAGCGATCTCCAACGGGGTTCAAGAGACCTTTTCAGTCATAACATCTGCAGGTCTTATACTGGCAGGCACCTTTTTAGTCTTAGCTACATTACCGATTCAAGTGCTTTTACAATTTGGGACCGTCACAGCTATTGGTGTGATCTTGGATACTTTTGTTGTGAGACCATTACTAGTACCAGCCATTACAGCCGTTCTCGGTAAATATGCTTTTTGGCCTAGCTTGGGCAAAAATAGACCCATGATGCTCAAAAGGGAAAAACACCCTCATCCATAAATGAGAAAAAAGAGCGCCTCGTGTGGCGATTAGTATCAACGCTCTAACAGCACCCTTAAATACACGCTTTTTATAGAAGGATCAGACATGACGTGGCAATGCTAGCCGCTAACATAGTGCTGATCCTTTTTTATGGTTTATTTCCATCTGGCGCCTTCTAAGTTTATTCTTTATTTAATTTGAAATATTAGTTAATATAGAGATAATTTAATAAAATTTTAGTAGGAAAGATCATTGACGTTATTAAAACCAATATGATAAAGTATAACTAACATTTCATCTCTTTAGTTAGATAAAGAGAAAAAGAATCGGAAGGATAGATCGTCATGCAATTACCCCCAGAGAGTCAGGATGATTTAGGTTGGGTTGTCAGCCAACGATTAGAAATCTTTGAAACTTTTAGGAAAACAGCACGTTTACGTGGTTATAATGAAATTACCACCCCTGTCATCGAATATGCCGAAACATTTACTAATCCTTACGTGGGAATGAATCTCAAAACCATGCTCAAATGGTTTGATTCAGAAGGAGATATTGAGGTTCTTAGACCCGATTGGACTATCGCTATCGCTCGTGCTTTATCCTCAGAACATTCTTCTAGAAAAAAATGGGCGTATCAAGGCTCTGTTTTTCAAACCGATAAACCGGGAATAGAGTGTCGCCAAGCAGGGATTGAAATTGTCGATATGGACCCCGTTCTTGGTGAAGTCGAGTGCTTGTTACTTGCCCATCAATTTTTACAAGACATTCATATTGATCCTTATTTCATAGAGCTTGGACATACCGGTGTTTTTGAAGCTTTAACACAATCAATGGCTCTGGGGAAAAGACCTAAGGAGCAATTAAGGCAAGCGATGCATGACAAGAATAAGGATGAGGTTTACCGTATCTCTAAAAATTTTAGTACGGATGAACAAGCGCGTGAGCTCACCGAACTTGTGGATGCCTTTGGCTCAACACATATTCTTGCAGACTATGAAAAGCGTTGGAAGAACCAGGAGCATTTACTTCACATTATTCATCACTTAAAAAAGGTGATCCGGTTATTAGAGGACCTTTCCGATCAAGAAATACTCATCGATTTAGGTCGAGTGAAAAATCTTCCATATTATTCAGGTATTATGTTTAGAGGCTATTCAAAAACAAGTGGTTCAACCTTGTTTTCTGGTGGACGCTATGACCACCTTTATCACCAATTCGAACGCAAAAGAACAGCAGTAGGATTGGCTTTCGATGTTGATGAACTGGTGCAAAATACAAGAGAAGAATCACGACCTTCTCGGATTTGCCTCCTTGCTGATTCAGACACTTTAGGAGCTGCAGAAGCCTTAAGAACATCCTTTGAACACGCCATTGTGGATGTTCAGTTTGAGGAAGTGGATAAGACCACTTATGATAAAATTTTTAAAATTGTTGATCGGTCGGGTCAGTACGAGGTGATTAAGGAATGAAAATATGTCTTGCATTAACTAAAGGCCGTTTAGAAACACAATGCTTAGATTATCTTAAACAACTATCATTCGACGTTGACCCTTTAATCGAAAAGGGGAGAAGGCTTTGTGTAGAAACCGACCAATTCAAAGTCTTTTTTGCCAAAGGTGTGGACGTTGCCACTTACGTAGAAAACGGCATTGCCGACTTAGGCATTGTAGGTGAAGACATTTTAATGGAATATCAGCCTGATGTTTATAATCTCTTACCCTTGCCTTTTGGAAAGTGTCGCATGGCTCTGGCCGGCATTCCCAAGGAAAAAGAACTCAATCGAAAATATCGAATTGCAACGAAATATCCTAAAATTGCCCGTGATTTTTTTCAAGAAAAAGGGGAGTCCGTGGATCTCGTCAAACTAGAAGGATCGGTTGAACTTGCGCCACTATTAGGCTTAGCAGATGACATCGTTGATATTGTCGAAACAGGCACAACTTTAAAGGAAAATGGCCTAGTTGTGAAGGAAGAAATTACAACCTTTACTGCGAGGTGTATCGCAAATCGTTCGTCACTAAAAGTCAAGCGTTCCGTTATTATGCCATTTGTTGAATCACTAGGAAAGGTGGCGGCATTGTAGCATGAACATCCCTAAGTACACTAAAACAGACTTTGAAACTATGTTTTTAACTAAGAAAGCTAAAAAAATGGAGATAAAAACTCTCCAAGTGGCCCAACAAGTGATTGATGATGTTCGCCAAAATGGTCAGCAGGCGGTTGAAAAATACGTCAAACAATTTGATGGTCAAGTGCCTGAATCCTGGATCGTCACGGACGAAGAAAGACAACAGGCAAGAGAGACGGTTTCTGATGATTTGATTCAAGCATTAGAAAAAGCAGCCCAAAATATAAGATCCTTTCATAGCAAACAGCTACAACACTCCCGGTTGATGACAACCTCTGAAGAAGTCATCGCGGGTCAGTTGTTTAGACCGATTGAAAAGGTCGGCCTTTATGTTCCTGGTGGAACAGCGACGTACCCTTCAACCGTTCTGATGAATGCGATCCCGGCCATGATTGCCGGTGTTAAAGAGATCGTCATGACGACGCCAGCTAAAAACGGTGGTTCAATCTCACCCATACTCTGTATTGCAGCTGATATTGCTGGTGTGCAAACCATATATAAAGTCGGAGGGATTCAAGCGATTGCGGCTTTGGCTTACGGAACAGAGATTATTACGCCTGTTAATAAAATCGTGGGACCAGGAAATGCTTATGTGGCGGCAGCTAAAAAGCTCGTCTATGGCGATGTGGGTATCGACATGATTGCCGGTCCTTCTGAGGTAGCTATCATCGCTGATGAGACAGCACATCCAAAATATGTTGCCGCAGATTTAATCGCCCAAGCGGAACACGACACTCAAGCTCGCGCCATTTTGTTGTCAACTTCTAACGCGCTGATTGAAGCCGTTCAACAGGAAATTGATCACCAATGCACTGTCTTACCCCGCAAGGACATTGCCGCTCAATCCCTTGAAGAACAAGGAGCGTTAGTACAGGTAGACTCTATTGAAGAGGCCTTCTCACTTGTCAATCAGCTCGCCCCTGAGCATTTAGAAATTCAATGTAAGGAACCACTCACATTATTAGGGAAAGTGCAAAATGCTGGCTCTGTGTTCTTAGGCTCCTATACACCTGAGCCCATCGGGGATTATTTCGCTGGACCGAATCATGTTTTGCCAACTCAAGGCAATGCCAAATATTCATCGGGCTTATCTGTTGATGATTTTATTAAAAAAACGAGCTTTCTCTATTATTCTCAGAATGCGCTAAGGGAAGCGGCTCCTTATGTTGACCAAATCGCAAAAGAGGAGCATCTTGAGGGACATGCTCGGGCTGTCTCAGTGAGACTTCAAGATAATGATTCTTGTTCGAAAACGAGCGATTAAAAGTGAGGGAAAACGATGCGAGAAGCAAAGAAATCAAGACAAACAAATGAAACAGGGATTAGTGTTCAAGTCTCATTGGATAATGCCGAAGAGGTTGTCATCCAAACAGGAGTCGGATTTTTCGATCATATGCTTGAATTATTGGCCCGGCACGGAAGAATTGGCCTCAAAGTCGAAGCTAAAGGCGATCTCCATATTGATAGTCACCATACCGTCGAAGATATCGGCATCGTCTTAGGACAGGTGTTGCGTGAAGCACTAGGAAATAAAGAGGGGATTACGCGTTATGGCTCGGCTTATGTGCCTATGGATGAAAGCCTAGGCTTTGTGGCCGTTGATATTAGCGGTAGACCTTTCTTACACTTTGAAGCCACCTTTGAAAATCCTAAACTCGGTCAATTTGATACAGAACTCGTCGAGGAATTTTTCAGAGCTTTTGCCTTTCAATCTGGACTGACGCTTCACGCTCGTGTTCTCTATGGCTCGAATACCCACCACAAAATCGAAGCCTTATTTAAAGCTCTAGGAAGAGCGCTTTCTCAAGCAATTAAAATTGATCCCGAGATTAAAGGGGTAAATTCTACAAAAGGAGTGATCGAATGATTGCTATTGTAGATTACGGAATGGGCAATATTGAGAGTGTAGCGATGGCTTTTAAAAAGCTAGGGTATGACATTTGTGTGACTGATGATATCCCTACGCTCGAACTGGCTTCTCATATTGTTTTACCCGGTGTCGGTGCCTTTCCAGCCGCAATGGAGGAAATTGCTAAACGGGGATTGCGTGAGCCTTTGCGGAAACTCGCTGGAACAACGCCGCTTCTCGGAATCTGTCTCGGTATGCAGCTGCTTTTTTCAGAAGGAGAAGAGGGAGGTACCCCAACAAAGGGTTTAGATATACTGCCCGGACGGGTGACTAAAATGGCAACCCAGGAAATTCTACCTCACATGGGATGGAATACTTTGAAAATATCTCCAGAGTATTCAACATTTGCTCCGCTTGAGGGAAAACATGTCTATTTTGTCCATTCATATAGCGTGAGTACCGATAAAAAATGGATCGTCGCCACCGCAGATTACGGGATGAATGTCACCGCTATTGTCAAAAAAAATCACGTTTACGGGATGCAATTCCATCCAGAAAAGAGCGGGGATGTTGGGCGTGAACTACTGAAACTTTTTCTTAAGGAGGCGGTTGCTGTATGAAAATTATACCCGCTATTGATTTAATCAACGGCCAATGCGTCCGGCTTTATCAAGGAAAATTCGAACAAACAACGCAAGTTGCCCCAGATCCACTTGTCCAACTCCAAACATTTATTCAGGATGGTGCCGAGCGTATTCATATTGTCGATCTTGATGGGGCCCGCTCTGGACAAGCGGCGCAATTTGACCTCATCTGCCAATTGATTCAATCATCATCCGTCCCGATTCAAGTTGGTGGAGGCATTCGCCAACTTACCACCATTGAAAACTATGTAGAAGCCGGTGTCCAAGGGGTGATTTTAGGAACAGGAGCCCTTGAGGATCGCCAATTTACAGAAGAAGCTTTAAAGCGTTTTGGAGATCACGTCATCATCGGTATTGATGCTATTAACGGAAAAGTGGCAACGAAAGGGTGGAAAGAGGTCTCCTTGATTGATTATATTGAATTTGCACAGGAAATGGAGACCTTAGGTGCCAAGACTATTATTTATACCGATATATCCAAAGATGGAACGTTAACTGGTCCAAATATCGATGAGCTCAAACAACTACAGCAAGCCGTCAACTGCAAAATTATTGCTTCAGGTGGCGTGACAACCAAAACAGATCTCATCGCACTTGAATATATCGGCATACAAGAGGCCATTGTGGGTAAGGCCATCTATCAAGGGACACTCTCTCTTAAGGAGGTCAGCCTATGATTGCCAAAAGGGTCATTCCTTGCTTAGATGTGAAGGATGGCAAAGTGGTGAAAGGGACAAATTTCGTTGGATTACGCACCGTTGGAGATCCGGTTGCATTAGCAATGGCCTATTCTCAGGAGGGTGCCGATGAGATTATCTTCTTGGATATTTCCGCAACCAATGAAGGAAGAAGAACACTATTTGATATGGTAAAGCAAACAGCTGAGAATGTGTTTGTCCCTTTTACAGTCGGTGGCGGTGTGAAAACCGTTGAAGATGTTACGGACCTTTTAAAAGCGGGAGCAGATAAAGTAGCCATGAATAGCGCTGCCGTGCAAAACCCTTCGCTTATTAAAGAATCCGCTTATCGCTTTGGGAGCCAGTGTATCGTGGTCGCCATTGATGCAAAACGCTTTGATGACGGATGGCATGTTATGACTCATGGTGGAAAGAAAGACAGTGGGATTGATGCGCTTGAATGGGCCAAACAGGCGGAAGAACTGGGGGCTGGAGAAATCCTTTTAACAAGTGTCGACCATGATGGTGTCAAAACAGGATTTGATCTCCCCTTAACACAAGCTGTTGTTGATGCAGTGAGAATCCCTGTTATCGCTTCGGGTGGCTGTGGTGCCCCCCATCATATTGCTGAAGTTTTTAAAAGCACCGATGTTTCTGCTGCGCTCGCTGCTTCAATCTTTCATGATCATACCCATTCAATTAAAGAGGTTAAAGACCTTTGCCAAAAACAAGGAGTGAATATTCGTGCCATTGGACTTTTCTAAAGGATTAATTCCTGCCATTATCATAGATGATCAAACCGAGCAAACATTAATGCTGGCCTATATGAATGAAGAAGCTTTTGCAAAAACGTGCGAAACAAAAGAGACATGGTTCTACTCTCGTTCACGCCAAGACCTGTGGCATAAGGGAGCCACCTCTGGGAATAAGCAACGTGTGAAGAAAATATTCGTCGATTGTGATCAGGACACTTTACTCATTAGAGTCGACCCCCTTGGCCCCGCCTGTCACACAGGAAGAAAAACTTGCTTTTACCGAGAATTTGACCTTTCATCTCAAACCTTAGTAGAAACCGAGAGTGTAGAACAGAGGGATATCTACAGTACCGTTATGGATGAAATTCTACAGAGGAAGGCAGCTCCTCGTGAAAATTCTTATACAAATTATTTATTTGAAAAGGGCACCGATAAAATCGGAAAAAAGGTTATAGAAGAAGCCGGGGAAGTTGTCATTGCTGCTAAAAACCAAAGTAAAGAAGAACTTATCAATGAGACAAGTGATCTTCTTTATCATAGCTTCGTTATGTTGGCTGAACAGAATGTTTCCTTAAGTGAAGTTGAAGACGAATTAAAACGACGCTTTACAGTTAAGGGGAATTTTAAAGGGGAAAGAAAAGAGATTAAGAAATGGTAAAAAGAGATTGGGATAAAAGTATATAAGACAAAGGAAAAACTGAACGATTTTGAAGTCATTCGGTTTTTTCCTTTGTACGTAAGGTCGCTCCGTCAAAACATTGCGCTTTTTATCGGCGTCATGACACTTACTCATATTTAAAAATATGATTGTTCGTCTTTTGATTTGGCTTATTTCTTTATGTCTTAGTATGTTTATAATATGAGAATTGATAAGTTGACTTCGTTATGAGTGTCCTTTTTGTTGACAAATACATTATTTGGATATTGAACAGAGTGAGTGATGTTGATAATACCTTTTAGTGAACAGGATTTTTAATGCCTGACTGAATAAGGAAGGGTATTTGCCCAGTTTTTCTTAACATGAAGTAAAGTGAGCACAGACGTTTTGTTTGTTGCTATGGTCGCTAGACTTCTAAATGGGTTATTTATGAGTGACAAATTGTCTGTGTCGCAAGCGATCGATAATGGCCATCCACAAGAGCAGAATACAAATAACAATCACACCCTCGATGTCTCCATAAGATGTTAATGATGAGGGATGTGCTGTTATGCCTGTCCATTCGGCAAAGGACCACATTATGGGAAAGAGCACGAATAAGTTATTTCCCGACAGTTTGAATAAAAAGCCATAAATGATCCCCATCCCAATCAATGGAAATAAAGTGTCTATCGGTACGCTGCCAATATGATAAAAGCCATAACACAGTCCGGAGAGAATGATACTCGGGATCGCCCCAAAAGCATTCTCAAAACGAAGCTGTAACCACCCGTACACAAATAAAGGTTCCCATAAATTAAGACCATTGATAATGACCATTGGAAAAATAGACAAAGTAAATTTGATTCCGTGACCAAATAGCTGAATGACAATAAATGAAAATATAACAGAAATAATAAGGGCTATTAGCCATAAATGTTTTTTAATTCCCAAACTTGCGAGTGGCTGCTTTTTATAGCCGACCATATACAAGACTGGGAGAAGGATAGTGAAGAGAACACTCAAAACAATTTTACTCATAATCAACTGTAAAAATGGGTTCTGTGTATGTGTAGTGAAATAATAAGTGCCCATCACCAAAAGTTCACTGAGAAACGCTAGAAGTAAGTCAATAGATGGTGATACGCGTATATAAAAAATGGATCTTAGTTTCTTTTGCAAGGCATTCACTCCTGCTTACCTTTAAATCAATGTTAAATCACTTAAAATAATATAGTAAATCACTGAAAAACAAAAGGGGTAGAAAACTAATCTAAGATATTCAGGGAAAAACACCACGTAAAAACCAGAAGAAAAGTAGGCAATTAAAAGGAAAAGGATTTTCTCTCATAAGTTCGAACCGACCTTTAAGAAAAAATCCTGTATAAAAAAGGAGATGTTGTTGTTTAGGAGCACACACATTATCGACAGGCCTCACAATACCCATATACCTCAAATTTATGACCCGTAATATCAAAATCAGCGATTTCTGGGACACTAATCATGGGGCAATTTTGAATGGTACGTGTTTTACCACACGATAGACAAATAAGGTGATGATGATGGTGATCCGTCCCACAACTTAATTGAAATCTTTTTTCACCCTCTAATTCTGTTTCTTCCAAAATTCCTAATTCAGCAAAAAGAGCTAAATTCCGATAGATGGTCTCAAAACTTAGCCCTGGATAATCGGCTTTTAAGTGATCAATCACTTCTTTAACAGAAGTGTATCGATTTTGTTCCTTTAAGAACTCAAGAATTTCTTCTCTCTTGTGAGTAATTTTATAACCCTTTTCTTTTAACTGTTGCAAGGCTTCATCAATCGTCATTTTCCTCAATCCTCACATTAACGTTTAATCTCATCCTTTCTTTTATTGTAACAGAAAAAGAGGTGAAAAATAAACAGAACCGGTGAGAAATGTTTGTGCGTTAAAGAGAGAAGCCATTAACCTTACATGTTCTTGACTTGATGACTTCTATTTTGACGACTCAAAAAATGGTTATATACGAAAAAGAATAACGCCACAACAATCAATACAATGGAGACGACTTGAGCCATTCGAAGACTAGATGTCAACATTAAGCTGTCTGTTCTCAGGCCTTCTACATAGTAACGTCCAATAGAATACCAAACAAGATAACTTAAGAAGATATCGCCTTTTTTCAATTTAAGTACGGATCGCCTTAAAGTAAATAAAAGAATAAATCCAGCAATATCCCATACCGATTCATAAAGGAATGTAGGAGCGTAATATGTACCATCAATATACATTTGTTGAATAATGAACGAAGGCAAATGTAAATGTTCTAGAAATGCCAGACTGACAGGACCACCATGGGCTTCTTGGTTCATAAAATTTCCCCAACGCCCTATACCTTGTCCTAAAATTAAACTTGGTGCAATAATATCTGTCCATTGCCAAAACGAGAGATTTTTTTTGCGCACAAAATACAGGGTAATAAGTAAGGCCCCCAAAATCGCACCATGAATTGCAATTCCGCCATGCCAAATCGCAATTGTCTCTGAAAGGTTATGTTTATAGTCCTTCCATTCGAAGGCGACATAATAAATTCTTGCGCCAATAATGGCGGCCGGAAGTGCGAAGTAAACAAATTGCGTCAATAATTCGGGATTGATTCTTTGCCGCTTCAACTCATTATAAGCAATAAAATAGCCTAATAATAACCCAGAAATGATAATGACACCATACCAATGAATTTCTAAAGGGCCAAAAGTCAAAGCAATGGGGTTTAATGAATGATGCAAGATAACCCTCCTCGTTAAATGTAATGATTACGTTTTAAGTTTAGTGTAAAAACGATGTGAAGTCAAATCTATAAAAAGAGGGCATAACCTGTCCTGAGCCTTCATAAAGTGTTAAAACAGCATTATTCTAAATCGTAACTTTTTTGTTTTAATCTAGAGGAGGCATCCCATGGTACACCATCTTTGGAAAATGTTTAAAATAGAAGTATTAGGCGTGATTCTGTTTAGCTCTTCCATCCTAGGTCTATTATTAATCACTGCTTTTCAACATGTTTTGCATTTTCCCTTATCACATACACTTCAAGACATGATCTTGACCTATTTAGGCATTTTGCTAGAAGCTTTGCCTTTTATACTCATTGGTACTTTTTTTTCAGG
This sequence comes from Pullulanibacillus pueri, assembly GCF_014639255.1. Lineage (GTDB taxonomy): Bacteria > Bacillota > Bacilli > Bacillales > Sporolactobacillaceae > Pullulanibacillus > Pullulanibacillus pueri. The sequence goes on along the minus strand of NZ_BMFV01000004.1, from coordinate 36,365 downwards.
AATCATTCAGGTTTACCTGACAGAAGATAAAATTAGGCGTTGGCTACCTGGACGTGGGGTATTCGCGATTTTACCTGGCATCTTCATCACCATGTTGTTTCCTGTTTGTGATTGTGCGATTATTCCGATCGCTTATCGTTTAATAAAGAAAGGGGTCCCAACACATATTGGCGCTCTATTTTTGATTGTCCCACCAATTATAAATCCCATTGTGATCTTATCCACATATTACGCCTTTAGTACCACAATAGAAGTGGTGGTTTATCGCATCATTTTGGCCTTCATTCTCGCCATTGGAGTTAGTTTGACACTCTTATATTTATTTAACGTACAAAATCCGACAAGAGAAAGACGGTCTAAGCACCATAGTCATGAACATGATCATAATCATCACCATCACCATGATCACAATAAATGGAAGGCGACCCTTGCACATGGACTAGAAGACTTCTTACAAACCAGCAAACTCTTAATGTTTGCTGCTTTTGTTGCAGCTGGGTTCCAAGTATTCGTTGGTCAGCACCATTCAGTGGATTTCCAATCTAACACGATGTTTACACATTTATTAATGATGGGCCTCGCTTATATTCTTTCGATTTGTTCGCAAGCAGATGCTTTTATCGCAGCTCCCTTTTATCCTAAGGTTCCTATGAGCTCAATTCTCGCCTTTTTATTATTTGGCCCGATTTTAGATGTGAAAAATACACTCATGCTTTTTTCTTATTTTAAATGGAAGTTTGTCTTGATTCTGTTTATGGTTGTTAGTCTCTATGTCTTAATACTCGTCTCGCTCATTGATCTATTTTAGAAAACTTGGCTTATACTCCATCGCTTCGCTAAGCACCGCCTGATTTTCGTGTTTTGCACTCACACACTAAGGTTGTCGCCAAGCCTTAATGGCGAAAGCCAAAGTTGCCCTTATAAGGTCCGTGATGTTATAAATTCTAAAGTTATTCGAAAACCAACAGACAATTAAAACACTCACGCGCTCTTTTATCCAATAACGACTTTGGTATGGACTGGAATATGATAATAAATCCATTTTGCATCCGGAATACTCATCCTCACACACCCATGCGAGGCTTTTTTTCCTAATTTCTTCGCTTCAGCAGTGATGACTTTTTGATTTTTGTCCATCGGAACGGTGTGAAAAAGAAATTCTCCGTGGTTTTTCCATGATGTCCAATATTTCGCACCTTCTTTTTCACTATTGGAGTAAAACCATGTGCCTTTTTCAGGTTGGGTATAGAAAGTCCCTTTCGGTGTAGACGTATCGGCATTTTTATCTAATCCCGTTGATACAATCATCGTATATAAAGTTTGATCACCGTTTTTTATGTAGACTTTTTGATTGTCTACTGAAACATCAATCCAAAGATGATCAACATTTGCTATATCTTTCGGATAAGCACCACCTGTAGGTTTTGTCCAGTCTACTGGTTTTACTGCCGGCTTATTATTTTGAATTTCAGGTTTTTTATCAGCCTTTGCTTGCTGATTTTCTCGTTGAATGGGGTGTTCTCCAGAGGCACTTGTCTTTGTTTTATGTGATTCCTCAGGCGAAGAGGTTTTTGAGTGGGTACAGCCCGTAATGATTAATCCTAAAATAAATACAAGCCCTAGTATTGATAGTTTTTGAGTTAACTTCATGTGAATTTCTCCAATCTAATAGAAGTAAAGTTAGAATGATTGTCATTAAATCGTAATGGTTATTATTTATGGACATTATAGAGTCTAAAACGACATTTGTAAAGAAGGAGAGGAGGAAAAACAGTGACGACACTTACACTCACTAAAGAAAAATATGCGGAATCTCATACACACCATCTCCCTTTTACAAGAATCATGGTCCTCATCACTGTCATGAGTTATGGTTTAATTCTCTGTTTAACTCTTGGAGGGATAAAGAGTCAATGCATCGAAAATGAACTCCATTCAATAGACTGGAAACCTTCCACCATTATTTATGAAGCTTTTGGAAATGAAAATATCTACTTTACAAAAGCGATAGCAAGGGATCAACGCCCTCAAGCCATTTCTAGTACATTATTTCAATCTATCACTCATCTTAACTTAAAGGATCTCACTTCTTGGATAAGTTCAGAATATCCCGTCATTTCACTCATTCAAGATAGTGGGGGTGGGGAAGAAGTCTATCAAAGTGAATCCCCAGAACTGGTAGCCAATCTCCCCAATCTATTAGATCAGTATTTCAATAGCATTAATAGAACAACCAGTGCACAAGCTTCAGCCAACCCCGCATCTTTCAAAGCTGTGGAGAAATTTCAACCACTATTAAATAAGGATTTAAAAAAATATGATTTACAATCTTATACGCCTGTATTGATGGCGTTAATGCAGCAAGAAAGTAAAGGAAAAGGTGGGGATCCAATGCAAGCCTCTGAATCTGCCGGATTAAAGCCTAATACCATTAAGGATCCAAAACAGAGTGTGGCGCAAGGTGTGAAATATTTTAGTCGAATTTTAAAGTATGGTGAAGAAAAACATGTGGATTTTCAAACCATTATTCAATCCTATAATATGGGAGTTGGGTATATTAATTTTATTGCTAAGCATGGCAAAAAGCATACTGAAGCGCTAGCAAAGCAATTTTCAATGGAACAAGTGAAGAAAAATCCTAAACTTTATAACTGTGGTGGAGATAAAAATAATTTTCGATATCCTTATTGTTATGGAGATTTTACCTATGTTAGTAAGGTTTCAAATAATCTCATAGGAATCATGCATACAATGCCAGTTATAACGCCTTCTCCTTCAGAGAATCAAGCTTTTTAAAAGAAAAAAATAAAAGCCGCCAAATGGCGGCTTTTGATATCGTTGGTTTAAACTTAAGAAAGGAGATGGGCCGAAAGTAGACGTTTGCGTGCGAGGATACCTATCACTGCTGAAAGGACTGCTTTGATAACACCCACAATAAGAAAAGGATAGACGCCTGACACCATGGCAGCATGCCATGATAGATCAGCAACATATTTGAGCTGAATCGTACCTAGAATGAGGCTCATTATCATCCCGATAATATTGGCGATGATGGCCATCGTAAAGTTAAAACGTGTTCTTTCAAGTATAAAACCGATGATAAATGCACTAATAATAAAACTTACGATGTAGCCACCGGTTGGACCTACAATAACAGAAAATCCAGCACTAAATTGTGCAAAAACAGGAAGTCCGATAGCACCAAGAGCTGCATAGAGGATCATGGCCAAGGCTCCATAGTTAGCTCCAATAACTGTTGCCGTTAAACCCACCGCAAAGGTTTGTCCACTGATTGGAACTAATGGAAGAGGAATCTCAATTTGTGCCATGATCGCCGTCATCGCCGCAAACAAAGCAGACACGATCATCATCTTTAACTTTTCTCTTGATTTCATCATTTTCTCACCCTTAGATCATTTATGTAAACCCTATTTAAATATAGGTTAACATAAAAGCAACGAGAAATGAACACTTGTAAAGGAGAGTAAATAAATAAAGCCTACTCTAATATTTTTTCCAAATTAAAACGCCATTTTGACCACCAAAACCAAAGGAATTGCTCAATGCATAAGTAATAGATTGGTTCCGACTATGGTTAGGCACAATATCCGCAGGGGTACCATCTTCTTGTTCATCTACATTTATTGTGGGCGGAAGGGTACTCGTTTTTATTGCCTTAATGCAAGCAATACTTTCAATCGCTCCAGCAGTGCCAAGCATATGACCCACAGCACCTTTAATAGAACTGACGGGGATCTTGTTAAGATGATCGCCAAATAATTCATAAAGGGCATGAGACTCTGCCCGATCTCCCGCTGGGGTCGCTGTCGCATGAGCATTGATATAATCAATGTCCTCCGGCTTGAGTTGTCCACTTTCTAAAGCTTCTTCCATTGCTAATCTTGCACTCTTACCCGAAGGATCAGGAGACGTTTCATGATAAGCATCATTGGACGTACCGTAGCCAACAAGTTCCGCATAGATTGTAGCGTTGCGGGCCTTTGCATTCTCCAATGTTTCAAGGATAACCATCGCAGCGCCCTCACCCATAACCATGCCACTACGCTTTGTATCGAAAGGTCGAGACCATTTCTTATAATCCTGATCAGGTCCATCAACCGCTAAGGCACCAGCGGCCCTTAATCCAGATAATATTGTTGGGCTAAATAAACATTCCGCTCCACCCGCGATCACCATATCGGCTTTTCCTAATCTTAACCAATAACTAGCTTCACCGATAGAATTTGCGGAAGAAGCACAGGCTGTTGAATAGGTCATGACCGGTCCATGCAAATCATACTGGATGGCAATACCAGCTCCAGCCGCATTAGGAATCGCTTTGGGTACTAACCGGGCGCTTACTCTTTTAGACCGCCCTGTATAAATTCTCTCAGAACCTTCTTCTAAAGTTTGAACGCCACCGAAAGCACAACCAATTGAAATACCGACACGGTGAGATTGATAAACCTCATGTAGGTATGAGATATCACCTAAACCCGCATCATTAAGTGCTTCGATGGCCGCGATAATACCCATCTGAGTAAAACGATCTGATCCTTGGATGGCTTTTTTGCTAAGATAGCGAGAAGGATCAAAGTCTTGGTAAGTGGCAATCACAGGTGCCCATTGTCTAAGTTGTTCATCATCCGTCTTTTTGACTGCTGATTCACCTGAGACGATTCCCTCCCAAAATCTTGAGGTACCAACCCCAAACGGAGTGACTGCGCCTAACCCTGTGACGACAATTCGTTCACGATCAGTCATCTCTTAAATCACCTCATTGTTTTCTGTAATAAATAATTATATTATCTTAGTACGTATTGATTGATTATTACAAATTAACGCGCTAAAATTATAAAGAAGAGCTTTGCCGTAATCTTATTATAATAAACTTTTCACTAAGAATTCATCTTTTTTGTTTGAGATGTTTATAAATTAGAGAAAGAAGGATATGCTTTGGATGAGAACAAGAAGCGCTATGAAGGGAAGATAGCTTGTATTACCGGGAGTTCAAGAGGTATAGGGCGCCATCTCGCACTTCAATTTGCTAAAGAAGGTGCCGATGTTGTCATAAACTATTTTCGAAATGGTGATGAAGCTAGAAAAACAGCTTCAGAAGTAGAAGCGCTTGGACAAAAAGCATTACTAGTTCGTGCTAATCTTGCTCAAGAAGATAAAATTATAAGCATGTTTAAAAAGATAGAAGAGACCTATGGTCGTCTAGATATTTTTATACATAATGCAGCTTCTGGGAGAAACCGAGAAGCAATGGAAGTTGATGCTAAAGGCTGGGACTGGACCTTAAACGTTAATTCAAGAGCGTTTTTATTAGGAGCACAGCAAGCCGCTCGACTTATGCCTGAAGAAGGTGGAGCCATTCTTGCTTTGTCTTCATTCGGTTCCGATCGTGTGTTTCCATATTACACTTCGGTAGGGGCAAGTAAGGCAGCACTCGAATCCCTCGTTCGCTACTTTGCGATAGAATTAGCAAAAAGAAAGATTAATGTAAATGCTATTTCAGCAGGAGCGGTGAAGACCGATGCCCTGAATCATTTTCCAGAAATGGACAAGACATTAGAAAAAATTGAGGAAAAAATGCCTTATCATCGTTTGGTTGATCCCCAGGATATAGCAAATCTTGCATTATTTTTGTGCTCTAACGAGGCTGAAATGATTCGTGGACAAACCATTCGCTTAGATGGCGGTATTACATTATTACTTCCTTAATTCATAAAAACAACAAAAAGGAGTCGTTTAAAAATGGCTGTAACATTAACCAAAGAACAAATTGAAGAAAAGGTAAGACAAGTTGTTGTAAATCAATTGGACGTAGATCCTAGTGAAGTAAAACTAGATAGTCTATTCGTTGATGATCTTGGAGCAGATTCACTTGATTTAACTGAACTTGCTGTAGGTTTTGAAGATGAATTCGATATTGAGATTCCAGATGCTGATTTTGGCAATCTTTCAACAGTGGAGAATGTTGTTAATTATATATTGAATCTCTAAAATTTTTGAGGAAGTGACATTTATGCAGATGTTTAATGGGTGTATTTTAACAGAAGAACGGGCACAAGAATTTCTTGATAAGGGTATATGGAAGAATGAATCCTTTGTCGATGTTTTAGAAAAACACGCCAACCTTTATCCAGATCTTGTCCATAAAGATGAGAACCGCAGTTTAACGTATGCTGAGTTATGGAATGAAGTTCAAGCTGTTGCTGCTAATCTCTATCATATGGGGATCCGTAAAGGGGATACAGTAGCTTTACAGTTGACCAACACCCTTGATTACGTGGTTGCTTTGTTTGGCGCCAATCTTATTGGTGCTGCTGGTGTAAGCCTCCAAGTTGATTTAGGGCGAGAAGCACTAGTAAAAAGTATCAATCAAGCCAAGGCAAAAGCGTGGATTATTACAGATAATTACCGTGGGCAGCCTCTATATGACATGGCGGTCGAGGTAAAATCTTCTCTCCCTAGTATTGAACATTTAATTATTCAGGGGACTCAAGAAGACAAGTATAGTGAAGCAACTACATTTTCATCCTTAAAAACAGCTCAAAAACCATTAACGGAAGAGGAACTTAATGCCAACCGACCAGGGCCACTTGATAAGTTCTTATTAGTATTCACCTCAGGGACAACAGGCTCTCCTAAAGGGGTTGTCCATTTGCATGCCAATTATCTTTGGGCTTCTCGTGTCCTCGCGAAAAACTTTGGGTATGAAGCAGGTGACGGGGTTTTGGATATCGCACCGATCTTCCACCAAACTGGCATGCTCGCAGGCGTTATGATGACGATTGCTGCTGGGGGTAGAATCTTGTTTATTGATCGTTTCTCAGCAAATCGTGTTTTAAAATGGATTGAAACTGAAAAACCTGGGTTTATTATTGGTGCTCCTCCACATGTCATTCATGTCGCAAATTCTCCAAAACTTGCGGAGTCCGATACTTCCAGTGTTAAAGTGTTTATCTATGCTGGGGCTCCCGTACCAAGTTCAATCTTACATCGTCTCCAAACTGACGGCGGTATTAAAATTGGCGGCATGTTCGGCTGGTCTGAAGGCTTTGTAGCTTGTGCAACAAAACCAAATGATCCTATTGAAGCGATAAGTAGTACAGTAGGCTTTGGCTTACCAGGTCTTGAAATTCGCTTAGTTGACGAAGAAGGCAATGATGTCAACGAAGGTGAACCTGGTGAAATGTTAGCGCGTGGGCCTAACTTTAGTGCAGGATATTATGAAAATCCAGAGGCTTCTCACAAGCAATGGGATGAAGATGGTTGGTTCCATTCTGGTGATTTATTAAGAAAAGACAAAGACGGTCGCTATGCATTTATCGCTAGAGCGGATGATATTATAAACCGGGGTGGAACAAAAGTAGATCCTAAAGCAGTAGAAGACGTCATCGCGGCTTTAGATGCGGTAGAAACGGTTGCTGTAGTTGGCGCACCCCACGATACATTAGGCCAACAAACTGTAGCTTGCGTCGTTCTCAAAGAAGATGCTGAACCTTTCACCCATGCTGAACTACGGGATTTCCTTAAAGAAAAAGGGCTTGCTAAATTCCAGTTCCCTGATAAATTAGAGATTTTAAAAGAATTGCCTATGACACCTTCAGGAAAAATCAAGAAGATTGTCTTGAGAGAACAGTTTTTAGTTGAAGCTCAATCTCATTAAAAGAGATAAGATCATTATTGAATATGAGGGTGACTCTATTGAGAGGTCTAAAGCCATTAGACAAAAAAGAAGAACAGACTAAGCACCGTTCTTCTTTAGCGTTATGGTACGAGCTGGCTTCCATTAAAGTCACCCCTTTTACAACGTTGAGGAGGGCATTGATTTGAATATTTTAAATCCATCAGATTTAGATGCTATTGAAGTAAAAGATTCTTACATAAATCCCAAACTTGTCGAACGCGCCAACGTCATAAGGAATCGAGTGATTCAGTTTCGCAAAGAAGAAGCAGACGAGTGGGGAAAACAAATTGAAAAGGATCAAGCCATCCCTGAGGGGCTTTGGTTAAGAATCCGCGAATTGGGTTTTCATAAACTTACATTACCCGAATGGGTGGGTGGTGAAGGATTACCTCTTACGCTATACCTACCGATTCTTGAAGAACTTGCCCATTGTCATGGCTCCATACGAATGGTATTCCATGCTTACAACAGCATTTGGCGGACAGCCGGACAAGGCACCAAAGAACAACAAGCGTTCTGGCTTAAGAAATTGGTGGAAGAAGGAGCGCTTGTCGCTTTTGCACTCACAGAGCCCGACAATGGCACCGGCATCGATCTTAGAACCAAAGCGACTTTTGAAAATGGAAAATTCATTTTAAATGGGAAAAAACATTTGATTACTTTTGCTGAAGAAGCGTCCGTTATTACCGTTATTGCCAAGATGGAAGGCGAAGGTGGTCGTGGAGGATTAACCGCTTTTCTAGTGCCACGAGATCGCAAAGGAATGAAGCTTGAACCAATGTCACATATGATGGGTGATAAGGGTTGTTCACATGCCGTAATAACCTTTGAAAACTGTGAAGTTGCTGAATCCGAGTTGCTTGGTGAAATCGGTGAAGGCTTTGGCATCGCTGTAAGAGGATTCTTAGATCAAAGCCGTGTTTGTATTGCACAAAGTGCTGTAGGTCTTGCTCAAGAAGCACTGGATGTAACCCTAGATTTTGTTCGCAACCGTAAAACCTTCGGAAAAGCGATCGCTAGTCGACAAGCAATCCAAATGAGACTCGCAGAAATGCAGATTGCCATTCAAGGGGCACGTTTACTCTGTTTAGATGCCGCTAAGAAGTTTGATAATGGAGAAGACATCTCTTTAGAAGCTTCAATTGCTAAGGCTAATGCCATTCAAATGTCTCGTGAAGTTACTGATGGTGCGCTCTCATTATTTGGTGGAAGAGGCTATAGTGTTGACAGTCCTATTGAGCGTCTATATCGTGATGCAAGATCCCTTTGGTTTGAAGAAGGGACTGCTGAGATGCAAAAAATGACAATTGCTGAATCATTATTAAAAAATGCGCGACAACGTGAACGTAAAGAAAGGCAAACAGTATAAATGCTTGCCGCATTATTTAAGCCTCAAGAGGGTTTCCTTTTAAAGGATATCCCTTCTGAGGCTTTAAAAGCTGATGAGGTAAGACTAAAAGTCGAAGCCTGTGGTGTCTGTGGAAGTGACCGGCAAGTTGTAAGAGGGGAACCTGCACCCCCAGGGACTCAGTTCCCTCTCATTATGGGGCATGAAATCTCAGGAACAATAATAGAAATCGGTCAACGGAATGAGGAATGGCAAGTTGGCGATCAGGTGATTGTTTTTCCATTTATCAATTGCGGATCATGTAAAGCATGTAAAAACAATCAAAGCAATTTGTGTTACAGACAAACCTGTATTGGTTATCATCGTTCAGGCGGTTTTGCGGAGGAAGTCATTGTGCCTATCGCTCAAATAATCCGTCGTCCAAAATCTATTGACCCTGCAAGTGCCGCTCTATTAGTGGATGCATTCGCGACCCCTTATCATGCCATGCGGCTTTCTAATATAAAGGCATCTGATTCTCTCCTTGTTATTGGTACGGGTGGCCTAGGACAGGCCGCACTCCGTTTACGCCATGGTTTTGACCTTGAAAGTCTTGCAATAGTCTCACGACGGAAATCTTCAGTGGAAGTCCCTTCAGACTGTGAATTGTTTACATATTCTGAAGGAGAAATACGTCAATTGACTCGAAAACTTAGGCGCTGGAGTGGCACTGGTGGTATTGACGTTGTCCTTGATACAGTTGGAAGTTCAGAGACAGTCGCATTAGCAATGGACGCTGTTCGTCCTGGAGGGACCGTCACGGTTATTGGGATGTCCATGGATGCTGTAAATATCCCTATTGCCAAAACCGTGCGCAGAGGCCTTCGTTTACTCACAAGTTTTGGTTCAGTAAAATCAGACATTGTGGAGCTTTTAGATTTAGTTGAAAATAAAAAACTAGATCCAAAATCACTCATCGCTGGAACTGTTTCATTAAAGGATGTAGAAACGCCTTTTTCTGAGCAACGAGCTTCAGGAAGGTGGATTATTCAGCCTCATGATGGACATTAACAACTTGGGATTTTCCAAGTTGTTTTTATTTTGAACACTTTTTATCTTATAAAAGCTTTTCAGCTAAGCACACTTCATATATAATAATAAATGAGATGAGTTTAGCAGAGTTGGAGTTTAGTAACTGGAGAAGAGCTGAGTTTAAACATTATAAGCGAGTGCTGTTGTTAAGAAATTCCTCTATATAACAACGCATTTTATATCCTTCCAGTGATTGCTTCTCTCTGTATACTTTTGTATACAAGGAGGATGACCCATGATTAACCTATCGGAGCTCGATAACGAGCAAAGCACTATCACCATGCATAACCCATTGCTTCGCATTGAAAGACAAACCCATCCCATTGATTTTCAAGCTGAGAATATTGCTGAAGACCTTCTTTATGATCTTGATCATTATAAAGGTGCACTTTTTTCAAGTAATTTTGAATATACTGGTCGCTATACGCGTTGGGATGTTGGTTTTATCAAACCCCCTTTAGAAGTCAAAAGCCAAGGCTCGCACTTTTTTATTGAAGCACTAAATAAAAGAGGCCAACTGTTACTGCCGCTCATTTATGAGCATTTAAAAAATGCTTCTTTTCTGGAAACTGTAAGTCACAATGATGACCATACGATTATTGGGAAATTACCAAAATCTCAGCAGGTGAAAGACGAAGAAGCACGAACGAAACAAACGACTATTTTTGATGTCCTCAGGCGTTTACAATCTTTATTCTATAATTCAGAGGATTCTTTTTTAGGCTTATACGGTGCGTTTGGTTTCGATTTAATTTTTCAATTTGAACACATAGAGAAGCAGAAACCTCGAACATCAGAACAGAATGATATTCACTTATTTCTACCGGATGAGCTTTATATCGTTGATCGAAAAAAAGGGATTGCTTACCAAATTCGTTATGAATTCAGCTATGATGGTCTGACAACCAAAGGCCTCCCGAGGGAAGGCAGCTATACTGAATATAAACATAATCCTGATCAAGCATTATTAAATGCTAACAAACCTCGAGGGTACTATGCTGATCTCGTCAAAAAAGCTAAACCTTACTTCTATAGAGGTGATCTTTTTGAAGTAGTCCCCACCCGAGTGTTATACAAAGCGTCACCGTTAGCCCCTTCTGAAGTGTTTAACCAATTAAAAGAATTAAACCCAAGCCCCTATGGCTTCCTCATTCATTTAGGCTCTGATTTCTTAGTAGGCTCTTCACCCGAAATGTATGTCCGAGTCGAAGGAAATAGGGTGGAAACTTGTCCTATTTCTGGAACGATTAAACGAGGCGAAAATGCTATTGAGGATGCTGAAAATATTAAAGCTTTGCTCAATTCAATGAAAGAAGAGGCAGAGCTCACTATGTGTACCGATGTGGATCGAAATGATAAATCTAGAGTTTGTATTCCAGGTTCTGTCAAAGTGATTGGTCGACGCCAAATTGAAGCTTACTCACACCTTTTTCATACCGTTGATCACATCGAGGGAGAATTGCGACCTGAGTTTGACGCTTTTGATGCTTTTATGACCCATATGTGGGCAGTCACTGTAACCGGAGCACCTAAATTAGATGCCATAAGATGGATTGAAAAATATGAAGAAAGTCCCAGGGGCTGGTATGGTGGTGCCATTGGATGGTTTACCTTTGACGGCGGGCTCAATACAGGATTAACCTTAAGGACAGCAAGACTCAATAGTGGTTTGGCAGAAATTAGAGTGGGAGCCACTTTACTACATGCCTCAGAGCCAGAATCTGAAGAGTTAGAGACCGATGTTAAAGTCGCTGCCCTAGAAAAGGCGCTTGAACCCAAGAAGGTAATCGAGAATATAAAAGAGAGACAACCTGCACAAGTAGGCAAGGGGAAAAATATTTTACTTGTTGACCATGAAGATTCCTTTGTCCATACTCTTGCAAATTACTTCAAACAAACAGGCGCTAAAGTGACAACTTGTCGAGCTGATGTCGCGCGAGAATTAATACGTCAAAAACAAGAGTCTGTCATCGATCTTGTTGTCCTTTCTCCTGGACCTGGGAGACCTGAACGTTTTGATATAAATACGACGATTGATTTATGTCTTCAAAAAGAGATTCCCATTTTCGGTGTTTGTTTAGGTTTACAAGGTATCGCAGAATACTTTGGTGGCGAATTAAAGACACTTGCCACGCCTTGCCACGGAATGCTCTCTGACATCACGCTTCTAAATAAAGAACCTTTATTCAAAGAGATGGAAGGGATGAAGGTGGGAAGATATCACTCATTGTATGTTGACGCACTCCCAAAAGCATTAGTTCGTATGGCAGAAACACACGACCATATTCTTATGGCAGCCAAACACCAAAAGTTGCCGATCTATGGTGTTCAATTTCATCCTGAATCCATCTTAAGTACTTTTGAAAATAGTGGGCTTCAACTCATTAATAACCTTATGGATGCATTAAAAAGGGATGATAAAGTCTATTTAGCATAAAGCAAAGAAAAAAGGAGCGGATGATCCGTTCCTTTTTTTATGCCTCATTTGTAGGCTGAGCACCACTGATCATATTGTAAAATTCACCTAAAGTCGTTCGGACATAAGGGACTAGCCATAACATGCCTATCCCTGCTGTTAAGGAAGCTAGGATACCCCAGCCGATAAAACTTAACCAAAGAAGGACATACTTCCATTTATAGCCATGCATTAAACGTCGACTAGCCGTAATCGCTTCAAGAACAGAATATTCCGGATGATCTCTCATCACCAAAAACGTTTGCGAATAGGCAAGGCTTTTTATTATCCCTGGAATAATGAGAAGGAGTGACCAGAGAAAGATAAATAAACCCATCAAGAGCTGTGTACCTAGCATTTTCAAATAATACAACAAGTCTGAAAATGGGCTGAAAAGTGTCTTGATCGTTGTTTCCTTTTTTCTTGAAACGTCTAAAAATACCCAGTTGAGTCCGACAGTAATGGGAAAGAGGATAAATGAAATAAGCTCCATTGCAATATCAGCAGTTGAATAAAAAGGATATAATGACGGTGAGCTCCCTGTATCATTTATGTATGAAGTCGCTATATTTGGAATCCCTAGATAAATAAAACCGGTGATCAAAGTCACAAGAACACTAAAACTCCAACGTCCTTTCAAAGATGCTAGAGCTTTTCTTTTTAATTCTGTTATCATATCTTAATTACCCCCTTACCATACTATATAGTCTTATAATCCTTAGCGCAAATAAAAAATAAAACATTCATTTTTTATTATAGACACATAACAACCGGCATATAAGGAAAACTATAAGCAAAAAAGGAGGGCTATTATGAGTGATAATAGTACATCAAACTATAACCGTGATTTAAGAGCGAGAAGATTTAAATTTGTCATTGGAGGACTTGTAACAGCTTTTATTGTCATCTTTTTCATACTCTACATATATGAAAGGGTTATGTGAGCATCAAGAGAGCGTCATATTAGAAAAGAGGGTGACAAAAAGGCGATTCTGTACCACTATGGGTACTAGACCTTATTGTCATCCTCTTCATTCATACGAGATTCAATTTCACTTTTTCATAATACGCTCTTAAGTACTGCGTTGGCAGTTCATAAAGCTGCTGCCCCTTGATCTTATATATCCCTAATTTTAATAACTTTTGAATGTATTCTTGCTTTACCTTTGCGTTCATTTGAGTCACTTAAATTCCTCCCAATGAGATAGGTTCCCCATTCGGTTCGTTTTTAAACATTCTATTTTCTATTTCGAAGGTCGTTTTCAATCGCTTCGAGACTACGTCCTTTTGTTTCTGGGACAAAGAAAGCCACAAATAGGAAAGCAAAGACCCCGATAATAGCGAAAATAAGAAATACCCATGCAATACCAATCGCACTCGATAGTACAGGAAAGAGTAATGACACCACGAGGTTCCCTAAGGAGAGGAAGAGGGTCGTTAAACCGGTTCCAGCCCCTCTTGCTTTTAAAGGGAAGAGTTCAGGAAGAATAACCCAAACAGCAGGTCCCCAAGTCGCCGCAAAGAAAACAATGAATAACCCTAGAAATACAACGGTTATCCAAGCAGTCGTTGTCGTTAACCCAGCAGAAAAAAGAATGATCGCCAGAACAACAAGGCTGATCGTCATCCCCACATTACCCCATAGCATAAGTTTTTTTCTTCCCATTTTATCAATGACTGCAATCGCCACCAGTGTCATGAGAACATTGACAATTCCAATCCCCACGGTTCCTAAAATGGAAGAAGAATCAGCAAGGCCAGCTTCCGAAAAGATCGTTGGTGCATAGTAAATAATGGCATTAATGCCGATGATTTGTTGGAAGATAGCAAGTCCAATACCCGCAATGAGCATGGGACGAATCCAGGGTGCTTTTAGAATCGTCCAAGCACTCTCTTTAATAGTCTCTGTTTCCTTAATCTCTTGGATTTCTTTTTCAATTTCTTCATTACGACGTGTGAACTTCATAATTTTTCGTGCCTCGTTCTCACGATTTCTTTTGATCAACCAACGGGGACTCTCAGGCATAAAAGTAATTCCTATTAACATGATAAGCGCAGGGAGTGCAGCAAATCCGAGCATCAAGCGCCAGCCTTCAAAAGAAGAAAAAGCATAATTGACAATGTAAGCAACGAGGATCCCAATCGTGATCATCAATTGATTAAGACTTGCAAGCGACCCACGAATATGAGTGGGCGCCATTTCTGTCAGATAGACTGGGACAAGTGCTGTAGAGCCACCCACGGCTAAACCAATAATCATTCTCGAAAGGACAAGGCATAAAGCGTTAGGAGAAACTGCAGCACACAAAGCGCCGATAATAAAAATGATTGAGATCAATAATACCACTCGCCGGCGGCCCCATTTATCCGATAAAGGACCACTTAATCCCGAGCCTACAATGGCACCAATGAGTAAAGCACTAACGACGAACCCTTTCATGAAATCGCTTAAAGGAATGTCCTTTTGAATATATAGAAGTGCCCCAGAGATCACTCCTGTATCATAGCCATAAAGCATGCCACCCAGTGCTCCAAAAAAATAAATGAGCGTCTTATTTGTTTTCCTGAGCATGTGAAGTACCTCCTTATTTTTAACAAGAAACTTTGGAGCCCCTTACATAAAGATCAATGAGATAACGGTGACTATTTTAACTTAGTTCAACATTTAAATTCAAATAATATGAAAAGCAAATGTGCTGACCTAGAATATGAGTCATATTAATTGGCATGGTGGCGTTTTCACTCTATACTAATTTTGAGCACTTATTTATACATAAAAGGAGGGCCTTAAATGGTCTATCAAGCTAAAGACACACGCTATGATCAGATGAAATATCATCGTTGTGGAAATTCTGGTTTACTCCTTCCAGCCATTTCACTTGGACTCTGGCATAACTTTGGTGGTATTGATACTTTTGAAAATGGTCGAGCCATGCTCCGAAAAGCGTTTGATTTAGGCATTACTCATTTTGATCTTGCCAATAACTATGGACCACCTGCAGGTTCAGCCGAAGAGATGTTTGGTCAGCTTCTTAAGACTGATTTTGCACCTTACCGCGATGAACTTGTGATTTCGACAAAAGCCGGTTACTATATGTGGCCAGGTCCTTATGGAGAATGGGGATCGAAAAAATATCTTATTTCTAGTCTTGATCAAAGCTTGAAACGCATGGGTCTTGATTATGTGGATATTTTCTATTCTCATCGTCCTGATCCGGATACCCCCCTTGAAGAAACCATGATGGCCCTTGATCAAATTGTTCGTCAAGGTAAAGCTCTTTACGTTGGCATTTCAAGTTACAGTGCCGAGCAAACGGCCGAGGCGATTAAAATATTAAATGACCTTGGAACACCATTACTTATTCACCAACCGAGCTATTCCATGTTAAATCGTTGGATTGAAGATGGGCTGACCGACGTTTTACAAGAAAACGGCGTCGGGAGTATCGCCTTCTGTCCACTTGCTCAAGGGTTGCTGACAACAAAGTATTTAAATGGAATTCCTGAGGATTCACGAGCAGCGAAATCCACCGGAGCCTTAAATAGTGAGGCGATTACTGATGACGTCATTCAAAAAGTGAGGGCACTCAACAGTTTGGCAGAATCACGCGGACAAAGCCTTGCACAAATGGCTCTTGCCTGGGCTCTTCTCAAAGGAAACTTAACCTCAGTACTTATTGGGGCGAGTCGCGTCAATCAAATTGAAGAAAATGTAGCGACTCTCAACCATCTTGAATTTAGTCAAGACGAACTTACTCAAATCGAAACCATTCTTGCAGGGAAATAAACATTATAAAAATATAGCTATTTTTTCACGAAGCTTGACATTTCCATTGATTTTTACCATAATAACTTTAATTATAAATCTACACAGACGTTGATATGGACTATTAGATAGTATGTGTCGTAAGAGAGTGGAACTCTAGGCTGAAAAGTTCCATCGACATCCATGCTATTGAACCCATCCATGGAGTTGTTGAGAGTTAAAAACTCAACCGTTCTATCCTACGTTACAGGAGACAAGCGGGCATCTTTGTGATCTTTGATGCCAAGTAAGGTGGTACCGCGGAAGCCGACAACACTTTCCGTCCTTTTTTTAAATAAAAGGATGGAAAGTGTTTTTTATTTTTTATTACTTTTAGGAAGGAAAGGCCACTCGTGAAGAAACGGATTGTTGTGAAAATTGGAAGTAGTTCTTTAACAGATGTTCATGGCAGACTAAGCCTTACAAAATTGAATCATCACGCTAAAGCTTTAGCCGCTTTAAAGCGGCAAGGTCATGAAGTCATCCTTATCTCTTCAGGAGCTGTATCTGCTGGCTTTAATGACCTTGGCTATCCGACACGCCCCACAACAGTCTCTGGAAAACAAGCCGCTGCTGCAGTCGGTCAAGGGCTACTCATTAGAGCCTATACTGAAGCCTTTAAAAGAGATGACATTGCCTGTGCTCAGTTACTTTTAACACGTGATGTTTTTACTCATCAGGAACAATATAGTAATGCTTATACGACTTTAAGTGAACTTCTCAAGCGTGGTGTCTTACCCATCATAAATGAAAATGATTCAATAGCGGTAGAGGAATTAACATTCGGCGATAACGATATGCTTTCTGCACTCGTCAGTGGGCTCATCCATGCGGATCTTTTGATTATTTTAACGGATATTAATGGCCTCTATAGTGACAATCCCAAAACAAATCCCCACGCTGAACGATATCGGTTCTTACCCGCTATCACGTCAGAACTTATGGCCCAAGGAAAAGAAGCCTCAAGTTCTAAGGTAGGGACAGGGGGCATGAAATCAAAACTTCATGCGTCTCAAACCGCATTGTCTCTTGGAGTTAATGTCTTTATTGGAACAGGCGATAAGCATGATAATCTTATCAATATTCTAAATGGTGCTGGAGATGGAACCTATATTGGAGATACACAAAATTATATTTTAAATAAGCCCAAACAGTGGATCGCTTTTCACTCGCCGATACACGGAACAATCCAAATTGATCATGGCGCAGAACGTGCCCTTATCGAGGGTGGAAAAAGTTTACTTCCCGCAGGCATCATCGCCTGTAAGGGGCTTTTCAATATTAATGATGTTGTTGAAATTATCAATATGAAGCATGAGGCCATTGGTAAGGGGCAAGTCAATTATTCCGCTGAAGACTTAAATAAAATAAAAGGGCTTGCTAGTCATCAAGCCATATTAAAAACCGATCAAACACGGCCAGAAGTCATCCACCGGAATCGACTTGTCTTATCTTTTACAAGGGGGAATAGCAAATGAGTGAACTTATCACAAAAGCAATGAAGGCAAAGGAAGCCACCAGCATCCTTAATAGCAAATCCACAGAGAACAAAAACCAGGCACTCCAGAGTATTGCAGCACAGCTGAGAAAAGAACAGGCTTATATTTTAGAAGAGAATAATAAAGACATTAAAAACGCACAGAAAAATGGCGTTCATGTCTCACTTATCGATCGCCTTCGCTTAAATCCACAAAGATTAGAAGAGATAGCGTTAGCCGTTCAACAATTGGTTGCTTTAGATGACCCTACAGGAAAAGTTTTGGCAACTTGGAAGCGTCCTAATGGCTTAGAAATGAATCAAGTGAGTGTTCCGTTAGGAGTTGTCGGCATGATCTATGAAGCAAGACCGAATGTGACAGTCGATGCTGCTAGTCTTTGTCTAAAAACTGGAAACGCCGTCCTATTAAGAGGAAGTTCTTCAGCTATTCACTCAAATAAGGCGCTCGTAAAAGTCATTCAACAGGGGTTAGAACACTCTGATTTTCCAATCGATGCTGTTCAATTATTAGAGGACACCCGCCGAGAAACAGCAACCGAAATGTTCAAATTAAAAGAGTATTTAGACGTCCTCATTCCTCGGGGGGGGAAGCATCTCATTCAGACTGTGGTTGAGCAAGCAACCGTTCCGGTATTAGAAACAGGCGCAGGGAATTGTCACCTTTTTATTGATGAAACAGCAGATCCCCAAATGGCTATCGATATCACAATCAATGCCAAAACCCAAAGACCCTCAGTCTGTAATGCCATTGAAACCGTCCTTATTCATAAACAATGGGCGGCTCACCATTTTCGAGTATTTGTAGCTTCTTTACGGGAGAGTGGCGTTGAATTAAGAGGGGATGAAGGCGCGCAGGCCATGGTCCCTGGTCTGATTCCTGCTGTAGAAGCGGATTGGCAAACTGAGTATTTAGATAAAATTTTAGCGGTAAAACTCGTGAATAATGTCGATGAAGCTATTACTCATATTAATAAATACGGAACGAAACATTCAGAAGCGATTATTACAGAAAATCAAGAACATGTGAAAACCTTTTTTGAACGTGTAGATGCAGCCGCTCTATACCATAATGCCTCCACGCGGTTTACGGATGGATTTGAGTTTGGATTTGGTGCCGAAATTGGCATTAGTACGCAAAAACTGCACGCAAGAGGACCGATGGGCTTAACAGCGCTCACAACAACGAAATACCAAATCAATGGCCATGGACAGATCAAAGCGTAGACAAAACCCTCAGCCCTTATTTCAAGGGATGAGGGTTCACCATCCGTTTTATCGCAAACCAAAGTGTCCAAAGGAAAGGGAGTAGAGAAGGCATCGCAAGATAAATAGAAAGATTGGGGTGAGCAAATAAGAGAAGCGTTGCCATTAACGCGATGCCCCCTGTGATGATCCCCAACATCCTTAACACCCCTTGATCATTGATTGCTAGTAATATAATACCTATATATACAAAGAACATTGCCAGATAGCCCGCAAACAGCCCCCAAGTGAAAAGAGCATTCCATATCGGCTGATAATACGTTTTTCCCTCTATGAGGATAGTTGATAGTAATTGCGGAAGGACCGCAAGCTCAGCAGCTAAAATGATGTACCACAAAGTAAGTGACCCGATAAATAGTCGTGCTGCATTTCTTGAGCGGTTTTGCTCACCATCAGCCAATTGAGCTAAGCCAATCAACCATAGCGTTAACCCACTGAGAAAAAACCAATGATCGAGAATCCAATGTTCATGTGCGTTGACTTCTTTAAACGCATAGGACACATCCCAAGGGTTGGTTAACGGGGGATGAAAAATAGTGGCCGCAGCAAAGATAAGGCCTCCAACAAGGGTTAATATCGCTGAGATACGTTTGAGCATATTCACCCCTCATTTACTTTTTTCTTAATTATTGACGATAGAAGAGGAGAATAAACCCCTTCAGACTATATGTGCATCATCTGAAGCACGGACACGAGCTTGCTTCTTTTTCAGAGACAAAAGAATGACCATGACGATCACACAGATGGCCCCAATCACTTGAAAGCTCCCAAAAGGAACATGTAACCAGAGTAGTGAACTGACAACGGCTACGAGGGGTTCTGTACACCCTAGCAAACTACTTTCTTGTGGAGAAATATATTTTAGACTGCTTAAATATAGATAAAAAGCCAGGAAGGTACCTAGCAAAATGATAAAACCGATAGTAGCTGGCGTCGAAACCGTCCAATGCTTCATTTCAACTTCCCATGGGGGATGAAGGACGCTTAGTGCCAAACCGCCAATTAACATGCCCCAGCCTATAATGACGGATGGACGATACCGTTGAATAAAATGACTCGAATGTAAGGTGTAAAAAGCGAGTGTCACACCCGATAGAATGCCCCACATTATTGAGACCCCTGAAACGGAAAATCCTTTGATCGTCCCGTTGGTCATTAATAAAAACGTTCCGAAGAGAGCTAAAAACACCGCAAATATTTCCTTTCTTGTAGGAAAGGAACGGTTTTTCATTACTAAATACAGAGTAATAAAAAACGGAGCCAAATACTGTAATAAAGTCGCTACTGCAGCATTCCCCGTTGCAATAGAAGCGAAATAGGTATATTGAACGCCAAGCATGCCCACGAATCCAAATAAGAAGATATTTAAGGCATCTCTCTTGTTCTTCCATATGGCTAACACTTGACCACGGCTTTCCTTATTCATTAAAGCCAACAACAAAAAAAGCCCTCCAGAACAAAGCAACCTTACAGTAACAAGCCATTCCGTAGACACTGCATTATATTGAAAAAGCCGCCCGGCCATGGTCCCTGAAATACCCCATAAAGCCGCTCCGATAGTGACCATCACTATCCCCTTACTATGTCTCCATTTATCCATCCCAAGATTACCTCCATTCACGCACGGCTTGTAAAAAGAAAACTTTAATCTCAAGTATAGACGATTCATAACTAAATCTGAAGTCATGAAAGTGAAAATTAAAGCACCTTTGTGAAAGAAAAATGTTTAATAGTTATTTAGAATCAAGCTGTTAAATGGTATGCTAAAGAAAACATTCTATTTAAGGAGAACTTTTAAAATGATCTATCTTTTGTGTTCGATCCTTCTTGTATTTTTCATACTCATCGTGCGCGTCAGTGAAAAACTGAGTACCTTAGACTCTCGGTTTAAACGCATTCAAACCACCTTAGATCAAATAGCCAAACAAGTCAATGTTCCTGAAGACCCTATAAATGAAACGATCCGCGCACTTGTTAAAGAAGGAAAAACCGTTGAAGCTGTAAAAGAGACGCGAAAAGCTTTCGGTTTCTCCCTATTGGAAGCTAAGAAGTATGTAGATGATTTTACTCACAAAGGTGGGAGCTAATTGATGGAAGGCCAGTCTCTTTTAACACCAACAAGATCAACCTCTGAGCGTGTACATAAAAAACAATGGGAATATGAAGGGGTTCAACAGTGAATGTTGGGTTCTTCGTCCTTACTCACGCTCTTTATAATGATCATTGCCTCAAGTCATGTGGCTTTTTAACGGGGAGACTCTTATCCTCAAATCTGATTTTCGGTCTCGACCACATGTTTTTATGTTTTATGTAACAGGGCCATGCATGATTTGGATGATATATATCATCCCTTTTATAGGTATAGCAATTTTTGTCTTTCAAAAAAGGGATGTTGTCAGTTAACACTCCATAGAATGGAATAAAGGAGGACGTTAAAATGAAAAGAACGGGTGAGTTTATATTATCGATTATCGCCCTGATTATTAATGGGTTGAGTTTATTAGGGGGGCTATCCTTTAAAAAGTTATCGACAAATACCCTTGAAGATCAGCTTCAAACGTCGGGGACAGAACTCTCAAAACAGGACATTCATGATATGGTCGCCGCGATGAATCATCTTGGGTCTTATCTTATTATTCTGGCTAGCATAAGTATTATTCTTGCCATTATTGCCTTAGTATGTTTGCAGGGAAACAAAAAGCCCAAACTTGCTGGCTTGTTTCTCATTATTGCTGCCGTTTCCAGTATTATTACTGTTGTTCCCTTTATTTTATATCTCATTGCCGGGATTCTGGCCCTTATTAAAAGGCCAAAAGGGAATAGGTACTAAAGAGAATAAAAGAATGGCCTATGTCGCCGCGAAGACATGGCCCATTTCAAAGTCCAAAGAGATTTAGCTTAAAATAAAGTAAAGGTGGATTTTAATGAAAGCACAAATGCAGCAATAGAAATCAACAACTTATATAAGGCCAACGGAAAATCACCAGCAGTACAGTCACTTAACTTATCGGTTAGACCCCTTTGTGGTGCTCTCATCATGAGCCCGAAGTCTTATTTCTGGATGAATATCCACGGTTGGTCTTGATCCCGGAAGCGCTAGACAATTAAAGCATGTGTGATCATGGCGCAACCGTCTTTCTGACGATCCATATCTTAGGTATTGCAGAACGCATGTGTGACCGTATTGCCATTATTAATGATGGAAGCGTTATAGCCCTTAGAACCATGGAGGAACTTCGAGGACAAAAAGGAGCGCAAACAACACGGGAAGCTATCTTTACCTACTCAAGCAAAAAGCGCTTCGGATCGTCGCTACTTAGACGATAATAGAATAGAGGTGACTCGGCAAAGAGTCACCTCTATTTGTACTATTTTTGTATCCAATGACTTTTGATAAAGGCGTCTCTTCCTGATTCCACACGTTCCTGAGCGTATTTGTCAGGATGCTTTTTATAGAAGGCTTGATGCTCTTCTTCAGCGACGTAGAAGGGACCAGCAGGAAGAATTCGTGTCACAATCGGTTTATTGAATTTCCCACTCTCTTGTAATTGTTTCTTTGAAGCTTCTGCTAACGCTTTTTGCTTGTCATTATGATAAAAAATCGCTGTCCGATATTGGGGCCCGCGGTCAAAGAATTGTCCACCGTCATCTGTTGGATCGGTTTGTGGCCAATATAAGTCGAGCAACTCTTGATAAGGAAACCGCTCTGGATCAAAGGTAATTTGCACAACCTCATAATGGCCCGTATCTCCTTTTTTTACTTGCTCATAGGTAGGATTTTCTAAAGTGCCCCCCATATACCCAGAAATCACTTTATGGATCCCGGGCATTTCATCGAAAGGTTTGACCATGCACCAAAAGCAGCCGCCAGCGAATGTCGCTAATTCCAATTGTTTTTCCATATCCAAAATCCTCTCACACGTTGTCTAACTTCATCATAGCGCTTTTCATTAAGACTGACAACGCTGAGAAACTGAAGAATAAATTCACGATATGTCTGATTAATAAGATATTTTCATTGTCTTTGTTTTTAAAGTTCAGTAATATTATTGAAAGGGCTTTTAAAAAAAAGGCGTTAGAAAATGCCTTGGACGCTGATGCTATTTTTATAAGAAAAAGGCAATCGTCCGCACCAAGGGGATTGGAGCGGAAATCTCCTCCGTCCCGCTGACCAAAACTTTATTTTTTCTGACGTTATAAAAAAGCTACTGTATTTATAAGGAGAGTTGTCATGGAATTTACTGACATTCAGACGTTAGCGATCGAGCTAAAACAGAATATCCAAAAAGTTATTATTGGAAAAGAAGACGTCATTGATCAGCTTCTTGTAGCGCTTATTTCTTCAGGACATGTTCTTCTAGAAGATGTTCCTGGGATGGGAAAAACCTTGCTTGCTAAAGTCTTAGCTCAGTCATTAGACTGCTCATTTAACCGTATCCAATTTACTCCAGATTTACTTCCTACGGATATAACAGGGCTTAACTTTTATAATCAAAAAAGTGGGGAGTTTGAATTTTATCCTGGACCCGTCTTTTCAAATATTTTATTGGCAGATGAAATTAATCGCGCGACGCCAAGGACACAGTCTAGTTTATTAGAGTGCATGGAAGAATATCAAGTGACGATCGATGGCGCTACTCGAAAATTAGAGCATCCTTTTATGGTCATTGCGACTCAAAATCCTGTGGAAAACCAAGGGACATTTCCTTTACCTGAAGCCCAGTTAGATCGTTTTTTATTAAAAGTAAAACTGGGTTACCCCACTAAAGAAGAGGGCATCAACATCTTAAAACGGTTTAAGGAGAACAATCCCATCGACCAACTCGAAGCTATTGCTACCAAAGCAGATGTGTTAATGGCGCAAAATCTCTATTCGCATCTTTACGTTAGTGACGAGATCCTTAACTATATCATGGAAATTGTTGA
Source organism: Pullulanibacillus pueri (assembly GCF_014639255.1). Taxonomy (GTDB): domain Bacteria; phylum Bacillota; class Bacilli; order Bacillales; family Sporolactobacillaceae; genus Pullulanibacillus; species Pullulanibacillus pueri. The sequence goes on along the minus strand of NZ_BMFV01000004.1, from coordinate 12,300 downwards.
GAAAACTCGTCGCCACCCTTATATAGAATTAGGTATTAGTCCAAGAGGAAGTCAAGCATTACTGAAGGCGGTTCAAGTCTATGCTTTACTCCAAGGAAGATCCTATGTCTTACCTGACGATGTCAAGGCCATGGCCAAGCCGGTGCTCGCACACCGACTTATACTTAATCAAGCAAAGAGAGTAAAGAGCAATCAAGCTGAAGGGGTTCTAGAAGAACTCATAGAACTCGTTCCGGTTCCTACTGAAGATGAATTGATAAGGGAAAGGAAATGACTCTCTATGGGGATGGCATGGCTCATTATTATTGCCCTCGTACTCATCATAATACAAAGCATCCTTTTTACCAAATGGGGTTTATCACGCATCGGTTACACCCGTTTCTTTAGTGACGATGCTGTCTTTGAAGGTGAAGAGGTCGAGATGATTGAACAAATTTCAAATAAAAAACTTCTTCCAGTTCCATGGTTACGTCTGGAATCGCATATTAGTGCAGATCTCCAGTTTCAACATCAACATGAGCTTGAGATCGCTGACCAGCAATTTCACCGGAGCTTATTTAGTCTCATGCCCTTTCAAAAAATTACGCGTCGTCATAAAGTCACCTGTAAGAAAAGGGGGCACTATCGATTAAATACAGTAGAGATGACAAATGGAGATCTTTTGGGCCTCAATGGAACACATGGAAAGTTGCAAGTGTCTGCAGAGTTGATTGTCTATCCCAAACTCCTTTCCATAGAGGAGATTTTTTTACCCTCTCACAGCCTACAAGGGGACTACAGTGTTAAGCGATGGATTATTGAGGATCCCTTTATGAAGGTGGGCATCCGCGACTATCTTTACGGTGATGCCATGAATAGTATCAATTGGAAAGCGACAGCGCGGGCTGGAACGTTGCAGGTCAATCAGAAAGACTTTACAGCAGACCATCATCTGATGATATATCTTAACTTCGAGCTCACCGATGATATTTGGATGCCCATAATGGATCGTCCCTTAATTGAAAGGGGAATTTCCTACGCTGCAACGATTGCACAGTACGCCTTGGATCAGGGGATCCCTACAGGGTTTAGCTGCAATTCATACATTAAAAATTTTGACCAACCAAACGAAAAAGAACCAATTCGAATACTTCCCAAGAATAGTCAACACCAGCTGACACTTTTGTTGGAAACTTTGGCAAAACTTCAAATGGATCGACGGGTATCCTTTCAGAGTTTTTTGCAAGAAGAGGCTGAACAGCAGATGCCGAATACAGATATTCTATTGATTACAGGCTATCTGAGTGAAAAAGCACGAGAACGTATACAGCAACTAGAAGCTCAAGGTCATGCGGTAGAAATCTTTTGGCTTTCCACCAACTCAGAAAAAGAGAGTGAGTCAATGGAGGAGGAAAAACAATATGTATAAGGATCTACCTATGCTTCTCCGAAAATGGGGGCAAGGCATTGTTGAAGAACTTGTCTTCTTTCCTATTCTCCTTCTGATAGCCATCATGATTGTTCCCCTTCACTACATATGGGTTTGGCTCGGCAGTTTACTTTTTCTATTCTTGATGGGTCTTTTGCTTCGGAAATATCTAAATGGGAAAAGACGTGGTTTCTATCTCCTCATTATCTTCCTAATCAACGGTCTCGTGTCTTTGTTAGTGATGCCACATACTTGGTTAACACTACCAACTTTTCTCATTGGGCTTGTGGTGACATATAGAGGCATCATTTATATTGAAAAAGAATGGGAGGAAGTCTTCCCACTTGTTTTTCTTTGGATAAGTCTTCCAATCTATTTTGTAGCGTACCTAGTCTACCGATACATCGAACGCTTTTCACCCTATTTATCTCTTATCACTTGGGCGGGGAGTCTGTGTTTAATAGTAACGCTTTTCGTTACCAATCATCGCCACTTGGAGACTGCTACTTTATCAGACAGTAAAAAACCTATCTTAAGTCGCACTTTAAAGAGACAAAATAGAGTGTTCATTGTCATTACTTTAATCGTTCTCTTTCTTATTGCCAGTTTTCATTGGATTGCCTTTCTTTTTTCACAGATAGTGTCCTATATTGTCAGTGGTGTTGCTTGGTTCTTTTCGCTCTTTTCCCATGATCGACCACCAGAGAAACCGCTGACACCATCAACACCACAATTTCCACAAATGGAGCAACAAAAACCCTCCGCTTGGGCAGAGATTTTTGAAAAAGTTCTCATGATTGGCGTCTATATTCTCATAATCGCGGCTATTTTATTTTTACTCTACTGGCTTTATAAAAACACGCGCAAATGGTTCTCGAAACTCTATGCTCGCCTTGTCCGTTTTCTAAATAAACTCTTCCATACCTCATCATTTGAACACGAGACGGCAGCCTTTATCGATGAAAAGGAAAGTCTCATAGAGGATTGGCGCAAAGCATCGCAACATAAAATCAAACAGTGGTTCACACGATTCAAGCGTGAACCCGGATGGGAAGACCTTAAAACGAATCAAGAGAGAGTACGCTATCTTTATACAAAGACTGTTCTGAACGAAATCAAAAAGGGATATCAATACAAACCATCTTTGACGGCACATGAAACCCTTAAAGAAATAGGAAGGGACAAAAGCTACCTCGAGCCAAAAGAAGAGCTTCTTGATAAAATGTACAATCAGACAAGATATAGCCCTTTGACTATTGACGATCGAGAAATAAAAAAATTCATAGATAAAAGGAATAAAGAAAATGGGAAGTAATCCCAGTCGTTAAAAGGATGACTTCCCTACACATCTTTATTATCTAAACCTTTTTTGGAAAAGGGCTAGGACGCCGAGGTAAAGTAATACGATAGAGAAGACGATGACAGCTAGGACCCCAATCACATGAAGCACTTGATCGAGCCCTGCCAAAAATGTTCCTCCCAGTGGAACTTGAATAAGCGCAAACCCAACGAGAACACATATAAAATATAAAAATGGGAAACGATCCATTCTTTGCATACCCCCTTTATAAATGTGATGTGGACGCTTATAGTGTTAGATTATGCAACCTTGTACTGTTAAGTTAATGATTCATAAAAAACCTTTTCATTTTCATTCTGATACGCACCCGTTCATCCAAAAACGAAAAGGAGGGAAGTCACTTTGAACATTCAATGGGTTTGCAATGACTGTGGGAGGAGCTATGATCCAAAAGATTTGCTTTGGAGATGTTGTTGTGGCGGACTTTTAAATGTAGAATCCTTTCCAATATCTTTTCCGCTTAAAAAAATTCAAAGTCGGGAGGCGTCCTTATGGAGATATAGTGAAGCCTTACCGTTTCAAAACACATCTTTCATAAAGGATATTACAATGGGCGAAGGCTTCACACCTATAGTTCCTCTAGATCGGGACGCACCCCATCTGCTTGTAAAACTAGACTTTATGATGCCAACATTATCTTTCAAGGATCGAGGAGCAGCTGTCCTCATCGCGAAAGCAAAAGAATTAGGTGTGACAAGAGTTATTGCTGACAGCAGTGGGAATGCAGGAACAGCCATTGCCGCCTACGGAGGACGATTAGGTATAACCTGTGATATATATGTACCTGAACAAACATCGCCTAAGAAAATACAACAAATACATGCGTATGGGGCGACTGTCCATACTATTCCTGGAGATCGTGAAGAGACAGCCAAAGCAGCCGTCCAAGCTGTAGAACAGCAGCATATTTTTTATGCCAGCCACGTTTATAATCCTTTTTTCTATCAAGGAACTAAAACCTATGTTTACGAACTATGGGAGCAATTAAAGGGAGATTTACCTGATACTCTCGTGCTCCCCGTTGGAAATGGCACCCTTCTTTTAGGCGTTTATTATGGCTGTCAGGACTTAATGGAAGCAGGATTGATCTCCAAATTCCCGCGTCTCATTGGTGTTCAGGCCGAGCGGTGTGCGCCATTGGCTACGGCCTACCGCTTAGGAAAGGCAAGGACCGTCACTATTGCACAACAGCAAACTTTAGCTGAAGGAATTGCTATTGCAAATCCACCGAGACATCGGCAAATTTTAGCAGCTGTAAGAGAAACAAATGGCATGTTCGTTACCGCTTCCGAACAAAAAATTAAGCAAGCACATTTGGCATTAGCTGAAAGAGGATTTTACGTTGAACCCACAGCTGCAGCTACATATGCTGGCTACCTCCAATATCAAAAACACTTCAAGCACAATCAATTGAACTCTAACGAAAATGAACGCGTCGTCATACCACTTTGTGGGGCAGGTCTTAAAGCAGGATAGTGAGCAGTGCAAAAAGTGTCGAAAAAAATTAAGCCCTTACTTTTCCAAAAAGAGCAGAAATTCGTTTGCTATTTTAGAGGAGACATGCTATACTAAACTCAATTATTGTTGTTCGGTGTTACATAGATAGAATATATTAATTTTGATTAATTATTTCTCCTTGGAACATTTTAAGAGCAGTAATAGTAATACAATTGTGGCGATCCACAATAGGAGGAAAGAAACATGGCACAAGGTAAAGTAAAATGGTTTAACGCAGAAAAAGGTTTTGGCTTTATTGAAGTTGAAGGCGGAGATGACGTATTCGTACACTTCTCAGCTATCCAAGAAGAAGGCTTCAAATCTTTAGAAGAAGGTCAAGACGTATCTTTTGATATCGAAGAAGGTCAACGTGGACCTCAAGCAACTAACGTTGTTAAATTATAATTGACTTTAAAAAGACCCTTTCACTAGGGTCTTTTTTATTCTATTAGAAAGTAAATCCTTTCATTCGTGCAATTATTCATGCAACTCAACCTTTATTATTATTACTAAAAAAACTTGCCGACTGGCAAGTTTTTTTATGCTTTTCTATTCTACTTTTCAATTTCAGCCGTCACAATAAAAGCTAAATCTTCATTTCCAAACACCGACAACAGGTTAAGTAAAGTTTGATCAGGAATAGGCTCTGATTCCTCTTTGGGGACGGTCAATTCTAAGGCCTGACTAAGAGCAGGGTTGGTCGCTTGGTCTGGATAGGCTCGTAAATAGACCTCCATTGGGTCAAGCTCATGATTAATGCACCACTGGGCAAACACAAGAATCATCATATGTTCATCCCGCTGAAAGTTGGCTATAACGTGTTCTTCCACTTCTTTTGGCTTCATGTAATAAACTCCTTCTCACACTCATTACCCTTATTATAGCGAAAGCTACACTTTATTCACAACACCTTCTATATCACGTCTTCATAAAATCTATTAAATGAAGAGGATTTTACCACTAAAGAAGAGAAGAGCTTTAGTAGAATATAGAAATGAATTCCTATAATGATAGAAAATGAAAGGGATGATCGTATTTTTTCTCAACAGCCCACCGTAATGTTACTGGGGACTTTTCATATGAGACCAACGAATGATTTAAATCAAATGAAGACAGATGACCTGTTATCGGAAAGACGCCAAACTGAGATAGGAGAAGTCGTTGAAAAAATCAAAGCCTTTCGGCCGACAAAAGTCGCAGTGGAATTAGTGACAAAAAAGGATGAAGAACTCAATATACACTATCAAAAATATCTCAACGATGAATATAGCCTTCAGGTCAGTGAAATTGACCAAATTGGTTTTCGCATTGCCCAAGCTTTCGGACATAAGAAGTTGTATGCCATTGATTGGCTGGAAACAGAAGATATAAAAAAAGGTCTAGGCGATATCTATGAATGGGCACAGGAAAATCAACCTGACCTTTTTGACTATATTTTTAACAGGATCCTCGCCAAACAGATTATCCCTGAGTTAAATGAGACAACTTCGATATTAAGTATTTATAAAAGGTTAAATAGCCCCGAAAGCCTTAAGGATCATCATAAAGTAAATGTGAATATTGCACGGCTTGGTACAATAGACAATTATGTAGGGCTTGATTGGCTCACCTGGTGGTATAAACGAAATCTTATTTTGTATTCGAATCTTACAAGACTGGCAACTTCATCAAAGGAACGGGTTTTATTTATTGTCGGAGGCTCTCATGTAGAAATTATTAACCGCTTTATTCTTGAAAGTGAGTTTGCCAAGGTTGAATACGCCTATGACTATTTGAAATAAAGACCTCATTATTTTGAGGTCTTTATTTTTTGAAACGTTTTCTCATTCTCCTTGGTCTAATGAATGAAAGGAGTGAGGCAAGGCAATGCCGGATCCGGAAATGATTAAAAAAGCCAAAAAGGGAAATGAACAAGCCTTTCAACAAATAATTCAAATAGAAAAAGACAAGCTTTATCGAATGGCCTATATCTATGTGAAAAATGATGAGGATGCTCTGGATATAGTCCAAGAAACAATATATAAAGCTTTTATCTCGATTAAAAAATTGAAAGAACCAAAACATTTTTCGACTTGGCTTACGCGTATCTTAATGAATACTGCAATCACTTTTATTAAGAAACATAAGCCCCTTGTTCTCTTAGAGAATATGGATAGGGTTGATGATACCCATCCTCATCGTGTGGAAGAAAGCCTAGATCTTCTCGAGGCCATTGAAAATCTAGAGGAAAAGTACAAAACGGTGATCATTCTCAGATACTATAGAGATCTTACCATCAAGCAAATCGCCGATATATTAAATTGTCCTGAAGGGACGATTAAAACTCATCTTCATCGTGCCATAGGTCAATTGAAGATAGAATTAAGGGAGGCGTTTATTCGATGAACGACCCTTTATTTAACGAAGTAAAAAATAAGTTGGATAGGATTCCTATTCCAGAAAAAAAGCTTGATCAAGCTATCAGCGATGGTATCAAAAAAGGAAAGTTAAAAAAGCAAAAGCATTTCAGAATAGCCTTTTACTACAGTACGGCAGCAGTCGTCGCTCTTGGGTTATTCTTTGGTTCAGCCTTCGTTTCCCCAACCATGGCAGCTGTCATATCAAAACTTCCATTTATGAGTAATGTCTTTAAGCAAAAAGATATTACCTCTGAGATTTTTGACACTTTAAAGCACAAGGGCTTTAAAATTGAGAGTGCTGGTATTAACTATCAAGGGAAAAAGGAATTGTCTGTCGATGTCGGAGGTTCAGAAGCTTATTATAATGATGTTAAAGCGGACATTAAGGAAATGGTCATGAATATTCTCCATTCTAGAAACTATGACGATTTCTCCGTAAAAGTGAGTCAATATAAGAATTTTGACTCTGACATTAGTGAGTCTGATAAAAGAAAGGAACAACAAACTGAAAAACTTTTAACCGCAATGATGCAAGCATTCCAAAAGCATCATATTTCTCAACAAACTATCGGTGTGATGAATAACAAATATGAGCGATCAATAAACTTTGAAGTACCTAATACGGCATCTCCCTATGAGATATCTGAACTCAAAAAAGTTGTGAACGACGTCGTAGAAAACCTAAATATGAAGCGCTTTGACATAAAAATAGATAAATATGATGTGGCAAAAAGAGAACAGGATTATCGTTGGGGTGACATTATTTCAATGATGACCGATGAATTGGTCGGGAAAAAGGTTTACAAAACTACAGGCATGGCCTATACCGTCCACCCTAGCCCGGAAGTTATTGTCAAAACATCCGTGAAAAGCACAGATCCAGAGGCAAAAAGTTTTGGCCAGCAATTAGAAAAAGTTGTTGATCACTTTTTAAAATCTAATGACATGAAGACCAAGATCAAAGGTGATCACTATAAGATCATTATCCGGAGCAAGGATAAGAAACAACTGAATTAAAGCACTAATAAGGCGATACTTTTTTCAGAGTATCGTCTTTAGTGTTAACATTTAAAGAAAATAAACAGTATTGTTTTGTATAATAAAAATAGGGCTAAGAGCAGGAGGGGTTCAAGTTTGAAGCGGATTGCCATTGATATGGATGAAGTGATTGCCGACTTCATTCCTGAGCCTTAAGACTATTTAATACCGACTATAATGAAAAAATCACAATACAGGAATTGGAGGGTAAAAGATTAAGAGATCTACGTCCTCATTTAGTAACCGAAAAGAAAATATTTGCATGACCCCGCTTTTTTAGAGGGTTAAAAGTAATGAAAGATAGCCAGGAAGTGATAAGAGAATTAAGTGAGCATTATGAGATTTTTATTGCAACGGCGGCTATGGAGTTTCCAAGCTCTTTTACAGCAAAATATGAATGGTTAAAGGAGCACTTTAGTTTTTTAAATGATATGAATTTCGTTTTCTGCGGGGATAAAAGCATTATAAACGCCGATTATCTCATCGATGATAGTTCACGGCATTTTAAACGCTTTATTGGACAAGGCATTTTATACTCTGCGGCGCATAATCTTCATGAGACAGGTTATATCAGGGTAAACAATTGGCAAGAGATCAGACACTATTTCATGACCGAGGAACTGAAATAAAAAATATCAAAACATAAAACAGGAACACTTGTTTTCTTTTTCGAATTGCTTTATAATCAATTATAGAAAATCATTTTCCTCAAATCCACATCATAGATATGACGCGTATTCAATCCGAAAAAAAGGATGTGTACAATGCATGTCAGCTCCTGTTTTAGTTCTTCGTGAAGAATCGTCGCTTTATCAAGATCGAGATCGCCTCTGGAAAGAAATCATCACTGAAATGTTCGAACCTTTTATTTTGTTTTCTATGCCCAGTCTTTATGAAAAATTGGACTGGAATCGGAAACCCGAAATGCTTGAACAAGAGCTCCACAGATTATCTGTTCAAAAGAAAGGTAAACGAGAAACGGATAAATTAGTAAAAGTCTTTCTAAAAAACGGCAAAGAGCAGTGGATATTAGTGCACATTGAAATTCAAGGTAGTCCAGACACAGATTTCTCTTATCGTATGTTTCAATATTTCTATCGCATTTTGGATAAATATAAACAAAAAATTGTCGCCATTGCTTTGTTAACAGATGATCGTAAGTCATTTAAACCTCAAAGTTTCCACTATGACTTTTATGGTACCCAACTGACTTATAGTTATAATACATTTAAATTAATGGAAATGGATGAACAACAGCTTCAGCGTTCACAAAATCCATCAAGCGTCAGTTGTTTTATCAAATTAAAAAGAGGTACAATAATAAACAAACAAGTCAAAAATTTTTAAGGCAACTTTTATTTTTCATCGACTATCTGCTTGACATTCCTGACACACTAAAGCAGGAATTATATTCTGAGATCAGTCCACTTATATTAGAGGAGGAATCAGAAATGCCAGGATTACTCGATCACCCCTCACCAACAATAAAAAGTTATATGGAATACTTAAAAACTTTAGAGACCAAGAGTATTGAAAGAGGACTTCAAAAAGGATTACAAGAAGGAAGACAAAAAGGCAAACAAGAAGGCCGAAGAGAAGGTAGACTTGAAGGTAGAGTTGAAGGTAGGATAGAAGGAGAATACGAAGCAAAAAAATCTATGGTAATGACACTAATGGAAAATGGAGTGGAAAAAAGTCTAATAAAAAAAGCCACCGGTTTTTCTGAAGAACAGCTCAACTCCATCATCGAACAAATGGAAAAATAATGACTTAGAGGTACTTTTTTAAAGTGCCTCTTTTGTACTAGCAGAGTTTTTTGAACCCCACAAGGCGATCCAGAGGAAAGATAGACCCCAATCTAGCTTTAGCTTTCGCCTTTAAGACTCGGCGATCACCTTAATGTTTGAAGATGTATACCAAAACATCAGGCAGTGCTTAGCAAAGTGGTGAAGAATAAGCCAAGAATCATGACCTTAAGAAAAAAGGAATTTGATATGCTCAGTCAAAGAGATTGTTGCAAGTTGCGGGACATTGTCAGATCTTGCGCTTACCCAGGAAATAAAGTCTTCATTAATTGCCCATGTCATGTATCAAGACATAGCACCATTCAAGCCACGCAACCACGCGATAAGTTAAACTCAATTTAATATTATCAGAAGGGAAAGATGGGACAATTAATCCTTTCAGGCGGCGCAAATACCAATCAAACTCAAGAAATAAATTAGTATTTTGCTTAAGAAGTAAATAAAGAAAGGCCATTATCTATCTGCCTTTAGCAGGGGATCCAATGATTCGATCATACTAGCTTTGACTATGTTCTCAACGTATTTAAACCCTTTGGAATCACTAAAGTGGAAAGGTGTGTAGATATGAACTGTCTTTTCCGATATCACCTTCTGAAATTTTCAGCTATTTATATGAGTGGTGGAAATCCTTTGAAATTGCCCAATCATTTTAAAAATACGGGTTTAGTTAGGAGATTAATAGATTATGACAACCGTGGTGGTCTCATTTACGGTCAAAATGTGGGTGCCATTATTTTTGATGACAGGATGCTTAGTACAAACTCAAATGACTCTGGGCTAAATCCTTATTCTTGGCTATTCTCTATGGTGTCATTATGCAGACAAAGAGTCTCAAAGAATTAAGGAAAACACAGAGACGGCTCACACTTCAATCATTGCTTTACCCAAAGGAACGGAGTTAATCGCTAATAAAGGCTGTCTAAAAATGTGGGGCTGAGCGCCGCCTATCTTTTTATGGATGGAAGCAAAAACACATTTAACATTTTAAGGAGGGGGAACGACATGATACAAGCTATTTTCTTCGATTTATATGAGACTCTTATCACCGAATGGGAGGATGGCAAAAAGAGAACAAGTTATTCTGTGGACACCTTAGGATTAGATAGACATACATACAAAAAAGAATGGACTGCTAGGAGAGACAAAAGAATGGATGGGAGCTATCTCGATCACCGAATGGTTTTAAAAGAGATATTAAAAGCCGCTGGAAGACTAATAGATGAAACGATCATAGAGGATATTCATCAAAAAAGAATTCAAGCTAAATCGATTCCCTTTCAAAAAATTGACGAAGAAATATTAATAACCCTCCAGATATTAAAACAAAGGAAAATAAAACTAGGTCTCATCAGTAATTGCGCCCCCGAAGAAGTCTATTCTTGGAATAACTGTCTATTAGCGGATATTTTTGATGATGTTGTTTTCTCTTATGAAGTGAAACAGCGAAAACCCCAGCCTGATATTTATTATACTGCGTGTGGACATCTGAAAGTAGCCCCAAATGAGTGTATCTTTATAGGTGATGGCGGCTCAAATGAGTTGCAAGGGGCCTCCGATGTCGGCATGAAGGCTTACCATGCCACCTGGTACCAACCTCCTTTTATCAGTGAAAAAATGACTGGCTTTCCTAAGCTAGAGTCACCAACACAAATCCTTCAATTGATAGCGTCAATGGAATCATAGGTCTATTAGAACTTCAAGTTTAACCAATATCCAATACGGAAGGGAGCTAATATGAAACCATTAAAAAATAATGTAAAAACAATTTTTTTAGATGCTGGTGGTGTGTTATTTGAAACTTTTATCAAGGGTGATGAGCGAATTAGGAATCTTATGCTAGCAAGAGGCTATGACCGCTCTAGATAAAGCAATAATAAAAGCCTCAAAGCTTAAATCCTACCTTTATAACACATTGGGAGGAAGAAGGGCGATGGTACAAAGCATATTACGGAACAATAGCAAGAGAACTGGGAAATGATGAATTAGTCCATGAATTATTTTACTTTGCTCACTACGCCAATCATTGTGAGTTGTTCCCAGAAGTCAATGGAGTGCTCAATAAGTTAAGTCAATCCTATCGATTGGGGATTATCTCAAATGCTATGCCAAGTATGGACTGGATCTTTGATCGCTTAGGCATTCGTCAATACTTTGATTCAATTATTCTCTCTGCTTTTGTAAATGTGGCGAATCCTGATGAAGCGATTTATCATTTGGCGTTAAATACTCTACAACATGCAGAAAAAGCTGAAAGTGTTTTCATAGATGATAAACGAGAAAATGTGGAAGCCGCTAAAAAAGTAGGGATGTTGGGAATTCATCTGGATAGAGAAAAGCGGGATTTGTTACAGTTATTAAAGGATTATGAACTTTTATAAAAAAATACTAAATCATTCAAAGCAAAATCAAACGAACAGTCAAATAGAATATCTATTCCCCTTACGATTTATGCTATGCCATAATAATCTTACAGTTACATAGTAGGGTGGGCGGTGCGTTTTCCGTTTTGTATCAAGTCACAACGCGGGAGGAGGTGCTGCTGATGACTGTTTATGAGGCAATGATGTTGTTGATCGGTTTTGCCACATTAATAGTTATGATAATAAATAAAAAGTAACCCCCCCTGCCGGCAAAGTAGGATAAGGGTTACCTTTTTCGAAATGCCACCGCTCTTATCTCATGCGGGTAGCTGTGTCAAACGTCGATGTTAACGCATCGGCGTTCTTTTTTTACGACTTTAGTCAGTTGAGCTCGCGATAGCGTGCGAAACAATAAACCACCTGCTATGCAGGT
>NZ_BMFV01000003.1 GCF_014639255.1 Pullulanibacillus pueri | reverse complement strand
GATACCCTAAAAAGGACAAACAAAAGAGTACAAAAATTTATAAAAAGTCAACTTCAGCAATGGATCACTGGCCTTCCCAATTATATCAAGGCTTATTTGTCGATTTCACTCTGCGAAGTTTGAGTTATTACTTCAAACATCATTCCCTCTCACGCTACTTTAATTCATCTTTTAGTCTCAAGATCTCCTCATCCGGTAAGATCCGTAAGCTCTAAAATGGTTTCAGTATCATTTCCTTTTTGAATCAACTTTTTTGCAATGGAAAGAGTGATTTCTCTTTTCCCTTTTTCTTCACCTATTTTTATGCCTTTTTCAAGTTGTTCTTCCGCATAAAGCTTTGCTTCACGTTTTGCTGAATAAGCGTCCATAACCTCTTTTACCCGCGCTTCGTAAGCCAGCTGCTTTTCTTTACTCGCGCTTAACTTTTCCCAATCTTTAAATGCTCCTCGAAGTGTCTCATCTTCCATTGCAATCTCCTCCAATGCTTTATAAAGGCATTAAGAAATACCATTGTAATATCCTTATTTTTCTTGTTACCAAACAATTGCTTAAAAGCGTAATCAATTTTCAGATCCATTAATCCCTCAAGTGATAATTGTTTGAAGAGCTTATCCAACCGTTTCACTATCCTTTCCTTTATTATACATCATTTTTTTCACACATAGACATCCAACACCTTTACGCGTGATTAAGTAGATATGGTCTATAGAGTTTGAATGACTTTCGCAAAAAATTAAAAATAATTAAAATATGTATTGGAAGAGAATCTGAGGTAGACTTCAAAAGCTGAAATTGGAGATAACTTGGTAGTAGGAAGAAAGAACTTTGTTCAAACAACATGAATAGGAATGTGTGTTCCTGTTTATTTTAGAATACACCATTTCTTTTATGCAGTCAACCCATTTCAATTCAAAAGGGCACAATAAATTCTAGAGAGGAGAATAAGTACCGTAGCCTAAATCAAAGTATTTGGATAGATAACAAGAGTACCCTAGTTAAAATCAAATCTGTCTCCAATGTTACGCAACATAGGTAAAACAACCTCCTTGCTTAAGGAACAAACATAATTCTCTTGTGGATCAATATTTTTTGTGACATACATTTATCGTAACTAATTGGACAATTTTATGACTTACCCAGTGTAATGCCTGTGCTCCAAAACAAAATGTAGTAGTCTTGCGGAACATTCTTTAAAAAATATTGTTCAGATCACGCCTAGTGCCATGATTTTAACGTACTGAGGTGATTGGTACGTGGAGATACTTAGAATTGGAAATCTCTGATAACTGACGTTTTATATCCAATTTTTCAAAGCATCTTTGTCCCAATATTTATCCCATTCACTTTTCAATTTTATACGATTTCTTGACTGTGGACTAGGATGAGGGACCTTAGTATACTTTTCATCAAAATATACATCTGGATTCATCCATCCAATCATGGTACATGTATCTTTTCCAGACAATAGAATCTTTTTTGATCTCTGTAGAATAGGCTTATTAATTCCGAAAGAGCTTGCAACTGCATCTAGATGTTTTGTTTTACTAATATACTCCTTATTCAAAAAATAATAAGAAGCATTTAAAAAAACTATCCCATGTTTTGCTAAATTGTAAAAATGCTCTTTTGGACTAGAATAATTTTCAGTATTTTGCCCAAAAGATTTTATGATTGAATAACCAGCGTGATTTTTTTTAAACTGGACATCCCACGTCTCTTTACAAAAGGGAATACCGGTCGCTCCTTTTGGAAAAGGGTCTCTCCCCACTATACATAATTTTGGATATAGCCTGCTTATAATTTGCTTATATTTTTCATCCATTTCTTAAAACCGCCTCTTTTCAGTTCACTTAAAACTCTCTGAATGATACACATTAAGTATTGACCAAACACCTTAAATTATTTGATCAATTTTTCATTCTCATAATAAGAGATAAGTAATCCCTCTACAAAAGCTTTTATGCTTATTCTGTCATTATCCTCAAAGTTATCAGGTGCATTTTTTATCAAGGATTCAAACTCTTTAATCTCCACTATTAGTTCCTCTTTAGTTTTTTCATCAACAAAATTAAACCCTTACATATCTTCTATTGTAATTTTTGCTGTACCCTCAATTACATACGAAAGGGCTCCATAATTTCCTGACTCTTTTTCAATTTTTACTTTTGACTTAAATTTCTCCATAAATAGTTACCTCCAAAAAGTTTAGGAGCCAGCATTAGCTGACTCCTAGTTTTAAAATTAACGAAGAAGTTGTAAAACTCCTTGTGGTAATTGATTGGCTTGCTTCGCCACCGATTCTTTCGATACCGGAACAGACTATATCTTCACCCATTAAATAAATGGGGCTGGGCACTTCGAACGGTTATTACCGCCCTACGGATTTCATCACCATGGCCTATCGCTTTAGGTGGTTTCCTAGTCGTTGAACCTTCTCCAGACTTTCGTCACAGGAGCTTGGCTGCTGATTGTCCAATCCTTCCTTTTTCAACGATCACACTTGCCGTTTCCGGCTTTGCTGTCGTAGGAAAGGCTCTAAGGAGTTCCCAGCAATTCACCCAGTTATACTCTAGTACGTTACCCTACTAGACGCCCTATTAATCCTTACCGAAGAAGTTGTAAAACGCCTTCTGGTAATTGATTTGATTGAGCCAACATTGCTTGTGCTGCTTGGTTAAGAATATTATTTTTAGTAAAATTAGCCATTTCAGAAGCCATGTCAACGTCTGTAATACGAGATTGTGCAGATGTGAGGTTCTGAGATGAAGTGCTCAAGTTGTTGATCGTATGATCTAAACGGTTTTGAGATGCACCTAATTTCGCACGCTGTGTAGAAACAGCATTGATAGCTTTGTCGATTTGACCAATAGCAGCTGAAGCATTTTCATGGGTAGAAACATCTAGAGAATACTCAACAGCGTTATCATCAGTACCGTTAGTGACAGTTTTTTCTCCATCAGAAGTTTTATGCCATTTTACATCTCCGTCTGATTCAGCGTCTGTAGAACTAATACCAAGAGCATTAGCACGCATGTCATCAATTTTCAAAGAGAAACTTTGACCAGTATTTGCACCGATTTGGAAATGGGCAGTAAAACCACTACCAGATGTACCTGCTTCTAAATCAACACCATCTGGGACATTGGATGTAGCTTCAGTATCCGTAGTAATATTTACAGAAGCATCCGTTGGGGAGGCCTCATCTACTTTAACTGTAAACTCTTCTGCTCCACTAATTACTAGTTTATCATCAGCGTCTGTACTGAAAGTGACACCTGTACCGTCAAAACCTTCATTCAACGCATCTACTACACCAGCAGCGTTACTATAATTTTTATCTAGTGTTACTGACTTATCCCCGATTGTAATTTTAGAAGAATTCCCACCAGAAAAATCAAAAGAAGTTGCATCTTCACCAGTTACAGTATACTCTACCTTTTGCTCAGATGAAGCAGTATCCGTAGCAATATTCAAAGAAGCATCCGTTGGAGAGGCCTCATCTACTTTAACTGTAAACTCTTCTGCTCCACTAATTACTAGTTTATCATCAGCGTCTGTACTGAAAGTGACACCTGTACCGTCAAAACCTTCATTCAACGCATCTACTACACCAGCAGCGTTACTATAATTTTTATCTAGTGTTACTGACTTATCCCCGATTGTAATTTTAGAAGAATTCCCACCAGAAAAATCAAAAGAAGTTGCATCTGTACCAGTAACTTGTTGGAATGATGTCGCAGAACCACCAGTACTTTGATCACTACCACCATTCAACAATTTCTGTGTGTTGAATTCAGTAGTGTTGCCGATACGGTTTACTTCAGAAGTCAATTGGTCCATTTCTTCCTGGATTTGTTGACGATCGTCAGTCGTGTTTGTATCGTTGGCCGCTTGAGTCGCAAGCTCACGCATACGTTGTAGGATATCTTGTGTTTCGTTCAATGAACCTTCAGCAGTTTGGATCATTGAGATACCGTCTTGAGCATTGCGTTGTGCTTGCTCTAAACCGCTGATTTGGCCTTTCATTTTTTCAGAGATTGCAAGACCAGCAGCATCGTCAGCTGCGCTGTTAATGCGAAGACCTGAAGAAAGTTTTTGTAATGAACTTTGAGTTGCGTTAGCGTTCTTATTCATTTGGTTCAATGTGTTAAGAGCAGCTAAATTGTGATTGATAATCATTGAGTTTTCCTCCTTGAAATTGTCTGCCCACATCCATGTGGTTGTTTTTTGGTTTATGTAAGTGGCCACTTAGCATTTAACCTTACATACTATATATCGGTCCGCTTTTAGGATTGTTTAATAGATTTGAAATAAAAAAGTTCAAGGAATATTTTCCCTTGAACGGAGCGTTTATCTTTTTAAATTCTTCAGTTGGGTGAGGGCATTCTCTGAGAATGTGCCATGCGCAGCTTCATTGTTCGCCTCTTGGATGGTCAGGTAGATCTCCTTCCGGTGAATCTCCACCTGTTTAGGCGCCTTGATCCCAAGTTTGACTTGATCGCCATCAATACCAAGGACCTCGATTTCAATGTCATCTCCGATTGTAATGGCTTCATTTGACCTTCTTGTGAGTATCAGCATGGCGCCCCTCCTTTTCAGGGTCCTCTTGGAGAATCGGGTGCTTCGTATGATAATCGGTCTTCTCTAATACAACTTGTTTACCGAGCTGCTTATGATGATGGACAATGACTGGTGCAACCAAATTGGCTGTTGATTCAGCAAAAGGTTCTTTTAGTGTAAGTATGGTATAGACACTGGCATCCTTAGCTGCCTTTAATTGGAGTTGCTTTGTGGTCTGATCGTTAATATCAATTTCGTAGTCTTTAAAAATCAAAAAGGGTGAGACGGTTACAAAAGCAACGGCTGGTGTTTTCGTCGACTGCATGATTTCATAAGGTGAGTTGCGTTCAAGAGGCATGAACACGAATTCCCTTTCATCTGGGAATCCGGGAAGACCTGTCTGAAAGTGAATGATCTCGTCCTTTTCGATATCTGCTATGCCGAAGTATTTCGTGTTAATAGTAATCATCGGATCACTCCTCGTTAAATCGATATGTCGACAGATGGGTATTGTGCCATTGATATATTCACTTGCCCACGTTGGAATTGAAAGCTTGGCGGCTCACTGGTTGCAGCGATCTCTGGTTTTTTCGTTTGCCAGTTGATCTCGACCTCTGATGGCGAATAGCTTTCCTTCACCGCCTGAAAGGGTGGTGTGCTCCCCGTGCTATAGCTTCCTTTTTGCTGGGCGTTCTGCACAGCGTGGGCTTTAATAGGATTGCCACCTCGCTCAATATGTAACAGATCGTCACCTTCTTCTGCACGACGGGCAATCCCTTCCATCACCGCTTGATGCCCTTCATCAACAGCCTCACTAATTCTTACGAAAGCCGACTTTAAATTGAGATTATTCCACGCCTGAGTTTGGTCTATGGTCAGCTTTGACGGGGTGCGCTCAATCGTCATTTCTGCTTTAGGTTGCTCAATCGTCTGTTGCGTTTGGCCTTGATGAACCTCCAGCTGCGGTCCCGTCGATTGTATTTGAATTTTACCCATTGTGGAATGAATACTGAGTGACGGTATGTTCATGCAAGCTATCACCTCCTAAAGTTAGAAAAAATGGGCAAAGAGCACCTGGTCTATATTTATACTGGTTAGAAAACAATTGAATCCAGCATAAGCCCACCTAAGCCTCTTTCTGCGCCATTTCAAAGCTTGCCAATCGGCGAGTTTTCTTTAGGCCTGAAAAAGTTTTTAATACCAAAATGCACCATCAGCAACTCAGTTGATTGGAACGGAAGGCGCGACATTCGGAACACTTAAATAAAGCGTGTTCCTCAGCGCCGCTGACTCACGGATGCCTAGACTAGAATCCTGCGGAATCAGCACGAGTCCGAAGAGAAGATCCACTTGGGAAACCTTATTCCTATTCCCAAGTTAGCTGTGGTCGCTAAGGACGATCGGCTAAATGCGTCACGTCATTAAGGAACTTCGGCTAAGACCGTCACGTCCGTGTGATACCGCCGAAGCTAGCACTTCCTGTGCGTCGAACCCCGACCCTACCCCATATCGTGTGGGCATGAGGAAAGCGAGCAGCCTGGAGAGAAGATCAACACCGTCCAATCTGAAGACACTCGGGTTATTATGCATTCCCTAAAAAAAAGCGATCTTCAATTCAGATCGCTAGCTTAAAAAGTCGACTAATGTCGGTTGCATGATTTTGGAGCCTACAGCAAGCGCGGCATTGTGTATCGTTTGCTGCGTTTGAAAATCGATTAATGTTGTTTCGAAATCAGCATCTTCGTTCTTCGACATGATATTCTCGGTAATTTCCTTCTGATTGGAAAGACGATTATCGATTAAGTCCACACGGTTTTCCCGGGCACCTAAATCCGCTTGTGCTGATGTCACATTATCCATATGTCCTTGTATCACCGAGATGTATTTGCTGATGTCTGCACCTTTAGAATTACTGTCCTTCAAAGCATCTTGTAACTGATCGATATCATCGAACAGCTTTTGTGAGAAGACATCATTAGGATTCACATTCGCTTTGATTTGAATCCCGTTATTTACAGTGATATTAACGTCGCTCATTTTGTCTGGATCATAGTTTAGCGTGCCATCATCATTGACGGGTTTTGTTGAAGTATTGGTTCCGTTAAAAATATATTTACCGGCCACTTGCGTATTCGCTATAGTCACGAGCTGATTCTTTAATTGGCCAACCTCTTTTTCAATATTGGCCCGTTGATCGGCTGTATAAGTGTCGTTACTTGCTTCTGTTGTCAATTCATTTAAACGCTGGAGCACATCGTTGGTTTCATCTAAAGCTGAATCGGAAGAATCCATCCACTGGTGTACAGTATCCATGTTTCGTGAGTATTGATCAACATGATTGACATCCGAACGATAGCCAATCCCTAGAGTCGCTATAACAGGATCTTGTGATGGCTTTGTAATTTTTTTCCCGGTGGTGAGTTGTTGCTGGAGTGTCGCAAGATTATTTGTACTATTGTTGAGCTGTCTCAAGAAATCCTGGGAGAGCATGCTTTGAGTGATTCGCATCTGAATTTCACCTCTTTAAATCTTAATGATTACCTGCCTAAGCTATTGACAATGGTATCAAGCATTTGATCTATGACTGAAATCATTTTTGCTGCCGCATTATAAGAGTGTTGATATTGAATGAGATTCGTCATTTCCTCATCGAGCGATACACCACTAATCGATTGTCTTTGCTGCGCGGCGTTATCTTGTAGAGTCTGGCTATTTTGAGTCATCAGGTTGGCTTTACTTGCATTAACCCCCATCTGACCAATCGTGCTCTGCAAATAATCCTGCAACGTAGTTGGCGTTGAGAACCCTAATTGGTTTTTCGATAAGACATCTGATAGGTCGTTCGCATTTGTATTATCACCGTCACCCAGTGACCCACCGGTTCCATCTCCGTTAGCAGATCCCGCTGCTGCGATATTATTGACAGAATCCTTGATCGCTTGACTTAGATCTATTGCTGAAGCCGCGCCCGCTGCACTTGTTAATGGCTGACCATCTGGACCAATCAATGAGAAGAAGTCTCCCCCCTGTTGTGAAGGGTTATCATCAGATGACAAGGTATACCCCTTAGCATGCTGCTCATTAAAGGCATTAGCAAGGTTATAAGCCATTTGATCAAGAGCACCCATCATATTTGGGTAGTCTTCGGTGACACTTTCAATCAAACCTTGTATTTTCCCGCTCACACCTTTGACTTCTTGTCCACCTACAGTCACAGTAGCAGTGTTGTTGGTATCATCAATAGCCACGTCGAAGGCATTGGTTTTAAAATTTTTACCGTCGACAAGCGTATACGTTTGATTATCTTCACCCACAATTCTCACTGTATAAATCCCATCGGCCGAAGCACTTGCATTCCCACCTGAAGAAGTCTTTGAAACTTGAATATTAGCCAATTGGGACAGCTGATCTACTAATTTGTCGCGTTGATCGTACAAATCGTTAGCGACATAACCGCTGGGTTCTACCTTTGAGATTTGTTTATTTAATTCATTGATTTGTGATGCAAGCGAATTGATTTGCTTTACATTCACACCGATTTGATCTTTCAAATTATCCTGAACACCTTGTAGAGAACTCGAGAGATAATGAAAGGTATCGTTCAATGTCTGCGCGTCTTGTCTTACAACTGAGCGAGCCCCTGAATTTGTAGGATTATCGGCTAAATCCTGAAGAGACTGCCAAAATTCATCAATAGAGGCAGACAAACCTTCATCGGTCGGCTCGTTCATGATATTCTCCATTTGTGATAGGGCATCACTTTTTGCCTGCCAATATCCTGTTGTGGTTGCTTGTTGCCGCACTTGTTTATCCACAAACTCGTCGCGAATGCGATCAACTGAGCCGGCTTCGACACCCGTTCCGATCTGGCCGGGGATCATCGGGCTATTCATGCCTACGGATGGATAGGGCGTGGTCGCTTGCAGGTTCACACGCTGCCGTGAATAGCCGTCAGTGTCAGCATTAGCGACATTGTGCCCTGTGGTCTGAATCGCCGATTGTGATGTTGCTAGCGCGCGCCGCACGGTTTCTAGACTTGAAAAAGTAGAGGTCATCTTCCTTACTCCTTTAAAAATGGCTTGTATTTCACTTAAAGTTTCTTAAAAGCTCTGGTTGAAATTGTTTTAAAATTAGGCTTTAGAGTCGAAACTAGAACGCACCCGATTCGGTTGGGGCGCTGTTGCATTTGGTCGTGAATAGGTGGTAGATCTTGCACCTGGATCTAATAAGTTGATGTTCAACTGAACCCAATCTAGGGATTGCTTAATAAGCTGTTGATTCAATTCATTTCGCTGTTTAAGTGATAAAACCTCACGAGCCAGTTCTTCTTGTAAACCTTGAAGGACTGGTTTAAGCTCATCTGGTACTGTCGCGATGACTTCACTTAATTGCACCGCTTCTTGTCCGTCTCCATAGTTTTCTGTAATAAGCTTCTGGCGCTCAGTCTCAAGCTGAGAAAGACGCTGGGTAAGCGGCTCTTCTTGATGAATCGTTTGACCTAATGTTTTGATATCTCCTGTTTTCAAGGCTTCAGTTTTCACAAGGGCTAAACGATTAAATGCTTGATGAATCTTGACCATCTCTTGAAGGACATCGATCATTTTATTTATCATCGTGCTTCACGCTTCCTACACCTTGCCAATACGCTAAGAATTTTTCAGCGACAGCTTGGGGATTCACTTTGTAGTCGCCTGATTCTACCTGTTTTTTCAAGGCTTCAACCTTTTCGTTGCGCGCCGCCGTAATCGGATTTCCTTGCATTTTCTTTGCTTCTGGCGAAATATCGACTCGGTCCTTAGCCTTGGCATTATTCTGTTCGGCTATCTTTTGGTTGCGATCTATTTGTGCTCGATAATTATTCAATTGTTGCAATCTGTTGGTATGATTTATTTTCAAAAGAGTTCACCTCACTGACTTACGTGCTTGACTGCTTCTATTATTATATATCGGCTATACTTTCATGAATTTAAATAGGCCTTTTTGCGCATTCCCTACTAGGACGTAAGACCGTTTTTACTGAAGTTCCTTGTCTATTCTTATGGATCTTCGGACTCGTGATGTTGGGGCCACTGAAAAACATGAATTTGATATTTAAATGCAGAAATATACTCGCTTTCCGCGGGCGATCCGCGAGCCTCCTCGGGGCCTGATATGATGTGCTTTGCGGGGTCTCGCCTGGCTCGCTGTTCCCGCAGGAGTCTCGCATATTTCTGCAATTCTATTCTTGAATTTGACTTTTTCAGTGACTTCGTGATGTTCCCGCCGGAGCCCAAGCACCTTCTGTTCTAAGCAACTTGTTTTCAGTGCGAAGACAAATGTCTTGCACTCTTGCCTTCCTTATCTTATTAACTCAGCGGTCTAATTTATAGGTCTGATAATGCGTGTCCTTATGGCGAAAGTCCTCTTGTTTTTCGTAGCTTTCTAAATCGGATTGGATTTTTTTCACACAATCGGGACAAAGTTTCCCTTGTTGAATCATTGTGCCACAGGAAGAACAAGGATAAGCAAGGTTGGCAAAGTTCTTGACCAATAAACGCCCTTCTTGAATCCAACGAAAAATAAGTTTTTCCTCTACTCCTGTTGCTTCATGCACCTCTTGAACCGTTGATTCTCGATTTGCTTTTTTACTGATAAAACGCCACACTGTTTCAAACTTCATTTCTTCTTCCTTTCGACAGGAGGGACAAATAGAAGACGTCGATTTCACAAAGAGTTTTCCACAGTTTTCACAATTGGCTAGTTCTGCCATGGCCTTTCGTTCCCTTCCATATACAGAAAGCTTAACGTCTTTCCTACACTTTTAACCTCTCTATAATAGAGTATCGGCTAAATATGGGTAGGATTCAAGGCTTATTCAGATGGAAATTTTTTATTGCAATTAACGCGCTAAGGTCATGGAGGCAATTCTTGAAGGGTGGAGCTCCTGGAGGGCTAGAGCTGCCTGGCGAACAGTCGATCCTGTCGTATAAATATCATCGACGAGGACGATCGGCCGGTTCATCACATCTGAGGCTTGCTTTTCGGCAAGTGTAAAGGGGTTCTGTATCGTTTGAAGGCGTTCAGATTTTGTTTTCTTACTTTGTTTTTGATTTTGGAATGTTCTTTGGAGGACTGGTACAGGTTCTACAGGTAATAGTTCAGCCATTAACAAGGCTTGATTGAAGGCACGTTCTTGCATACGTGAGGGGCTAATCGGTATCGGAACAGGTAAGTAATTTTTGAAGAAACGGTGATAAAGGCGCTGCAGGTCATCCTTAAAACCTTTGATCAAAGCAGCGTCACCTCGAAACTTAAACTGGGTCATTAGTTCTTTTAAAAACGAATTATAGGAATAAAGCGAACGGTTTTTTTCTAAGACCCCACGCCATTCTCCAGCTTCCCACTGCTGACAATCACTACACATGTCCCCCGCAACATATCGAGGCTCAAGAGCGTCAAGTGAACGTCCGCAAAGACGACAAAGGGCAGCCGAATGTAAAAGAGGGGCTAATTTCCTTTGGCATTTCTTACAATAGCCTTCTGTTGCTCGCAATTCAAAAAGGGTCGACCAGCGTATTGGTGGCGTAAAGGAAACGCCACACCAAAGACAATGCGTCATGCAATCCTCCCCAATACTATGGGTTATTGATCGATCAGTAAACTCAAACTAAACTCTTGGCCACTATTAAAAACCACATCAATTTGAATGCCTTTTGTAAATCCTGAGAGGTTAGAATCTCCTTCAATAATTGTAGGTGCTGTGATATCAATAGCAACGCCTTGGTTACCAATATCCGTCGAGATCCCACCAGCAATCATATTCCCAAGTTCTCCAGTAAAGGACTTCAACATCTCCCCTTCTAAAGGCATGCCAAAAAGCTGTTCCGCAATAGTAGAAAACACAGGCATTTCCCCCGTAATCATGAGTTTTCCGCGAATTTCACCTACAAAGCCAATCAATACACCATAATTAATATGGAAGGTATGGTCCAATCGTTTGGGCTTAGAGATAGAATTTTCAATCGAGATCACATTTTTAATCGATTTAATGCTTGCGTTCAGCAGGTCTGTGATATATAGGGTTTCTGTTGTCATAGGTCCTGAATCTCCTTTGTGTGGGGCACACCCCAATTCCAGATCAAATAGAAGAATCCTGCTTTTTTCACATTAAACAGGGGGCTCTTTACTTATCTAATTTATATATCGGCAGTGCCAGCCACGTTGTTAACGTGATTCAGGATATTTTTCATGTGTCAATAGGACTAGAGGACGACAGCTTCTGTTTCTAAGGGCTATTCGGCACTTGCTTCATTATGCAGCGAGCATATCCCATTCTTAAATCCAAAGGCAATCAGTTCAACCCGACTTTTAACGTTGGCTTTTTTCAGCATGTTACTGATATAGCGTTTGAAGGTCGCTTCCGCAACATAGAGGTTTTTTAATATATTTTGCGAGGATTTCCCCTCAAGCATGCCAAGAAAAATCGCACACTCTCTGTCGGAAAAAATCGATTGCAATTTTTCCAAATCGACACGAATGCCATTAATGATTTTAGTGGACGTTTCAATGCTTTGAATACGTCTTAGCAAGTAATAATTATATTTACTATCGAGATAAGACCCAAATTTCAGTACACAATTACAGGCCGAGATAAGCTTTTCCTTCATCTCTTTCTTGGGTAAAAATCCCGTAATCCCATAGGATAAAACCTCCAGAACAAATTCTGGATCATCCTTTTCAGAAATGACAATGACTTTATCTTTGAAGTAATTGGTCGCTAATTTTAACCGCTTCCTCACTGACTCCATGGAATCCCCTGAGCTTATTCCCATTAACAGACCGTCTGCTTTTTGTGCTTGGCGAAGAAAGTCTTGATCCATCTTCGACGCTGTTGCTTTTATTTTGGCTTTTCCCTTTTTAAGGAGCCTTTCAATGTTGAATAAATCCCGCTGACTATGATCAACAACTGTCAGTGACATTGGCATCAGCTCATGGGCCCATCTTTTCGAATGGATAAACATGAGAGGCATTCTCCTCTTCTTCAAAAAGATTTTCGTTTTAAAACGTCAATTTTCACATTACTCGCCATCGAAAAAAATAACAAGGTAATATTTGTATAAAAGGGCTTTTGAACTATAGATTCATAATTTCCTCACAATTAATTTGAATAAAAAAGAAAATATCCCATAATCTAGTAGGTATTTTGTTTCAACCTCCGTGAAGACAACAGTGAGTTCCCCTCTCCTCAAAAGGTATATAAAGAGTATCCCTCCTCGGACTCACTTCATGCGCCATTCTTTAGCGAGGGTATTCATCTGGTTAATATGTTTAAAAGCCTTGATCATGTGCCAGGTGACACCATAATGGAAGTAGTAAAGCCCACCAGTGGGATCGCGATGATCACGGCCGACACGTCCAGATATTTGTACCAAGGCTCTTTCATCGAAGAGTTCTGCATCAGCCCCAAAAACAGCAACATCTAAAGAAGAAATGGTGACTCCGCGTTCCAGTATCGTCGTTGTGACAAGGATCTGAATTTCACCTGAACGAAAGGCTTCCACCTTTTGATGACGAAGCGGATCTTCAGCATGTACGCCTACAATCCTCTTATCTAAAGCTTTCAGCATCGGCAAGACTGTCTCTAATGTTGTGATTGAGGGAACAAATAAAAAGGCTTGGCGTTGAGTGTTTAATTGGGTCAATGTCCATCTTTTTATCTTGACAGGGAGTTTATTTTTTTCCAGCTGTCGGCGCCAATTTCCCATCCACTCAAAGGTCGGGAGAGGCAGGGGATGCCCATGAAAACGCTCAGGGATACGTACGCCTTTTAACCGCCCTCGTTCAAAATCGGCTTTCATTTTACTTGAAGGCGTCGCTGTGAGAAATAATCTTGGTGCTCCTGGCTTTAAGGCATGCTCGAGGGCATAATGAAGCATTTTGCTATTGTGAAATGGAAAGGCATCAACCTCATCAATAAAAATGGCATCAAAGCTATGATAGAAACGAAGGAGTTGGTGGGTTGTCGCTAAAGTCAATGGGGCAGGCGTATAAGCTTCGGTGCTCTCTCCGTAGAGGACATTAACACGGATATCTGAAAAGACGGTTTTGATTCGTTTAGAGAGCTCAATCACCACATCCGTTCTTGGGCTAACGAGAGCTATGCGTTGCCCAGTTTCAATGGCGTCTTTTAAAGCAGGATAAAGAACCTCGGTCTTGCCAGCGCCTGTTACTGCCCAAATGACAAAATCTTCCTTAACCTGTACCGCCTGGGTCAGTTGGTCGGCTGCTTGTTGCTGCAATGACGTCAGTTTTCCCTTCCAATGTAAGTCGAGCTTCGGTAGGGCTGGGTGTGCTACTGGTGGACCACTCCAAGTGAATAACTGGGAGCAGGCTTTGACAACACCTAAGGTTAAGCAATTTCTACAATAAACACAGGTTTGACCACAGCGGCCGCATTGATATGAGGCTAACTGCTCGGGGGCATGATTACCACAGCGCTGACAGACAGGGCGTCCTTTTTCCGTTCGAATTCCCGGTTCAACCTTTAGAAAACCGTTGCGGAGATGCTGGTGTATGAGGTCATCAGAAAAAGCTTTGAGTTCCTCTCTTAGTAGGCGTCTTCCAAAAAGTTCCGCTTGAAGCTCTTGATCATAAGAAAAATTTGGATTAGGTTTTAAATGCGGTCTTTTAGCCGTGTTATTCACCTTGTTGTGGGATGGTGTAGCATGGGTGGCATGATGTAACGGAGAGATACGAGCGGTCTTTTTAATAAGCGATTGAAGCGTTTGGGGAAAAGGCTTTAGCCTGTTTCCCCACCACTTTGACAGAGTTCTCATTTTTCGTACCATACCAAGGCGAGAGTCCCTTCACCAACATGGGTGCCGATGGTCGGGCCGATAAACCCTGTGTCTACCTCGACATTTTCAAAACTTTGTTTGACCCATTCTGCTAGTTCTTTAGCCTCTTCATCACGGTTAGCACTTATGGCAGTCACACGCAAAGGCTTCTCGGGATTATAATCTTCAACAAAAATATCTTTTATCCGCTGAATGGCCTTTTTCTTTGTTCGGATTTTTTCAATAGGAATAATCGAGTTATCGGAAAAAATCAGGATCGGTTTCATCTTTAGTAAACTGCCAATAAAAGCTTGCGCACCCGATAATCTTCCGCCTCGGTGAAGATGGTTAAGATCGTCAACCATGAAATAAGCTCTTAATCCCCGGCTACTCATGGCTTTTAATCGCTCTAGTATCTCATCCACACTTTTCCCTTCACTGATCATTTGACCGGCTTCAATTACATATAGTCCCTCGGGAAATGAAGCAATTTCAGAATCAAAAATATGGATATTAATGCCCTCAACCATGCCGGCAGCGGTATGTGCAGTTTGATTGGTGCCACTAATGCCCGATGACATGGTAATCATCATCACATCATCATAGCCCTCGTCCCTCAGCTTCTCATACAAAGTCACAAAATCACCTATTGCGGGTTGCGATGTCGTTGGCAAATTTTCAGTTTCGCGGACTTTTTTATAAAAGTCCTGTATTCCAATCTCCACGCCCTCTTTATAAGCCTCTTCACCAAAGATCACGCTGAGAGATACAAGATGAATATGATATTTGTCAATAAGTTCTTGAGGAATATCGGCTGCGCTATCGCAAGCCAATGCAATTTTTGACATAAGATAATCCCTCCT
This sequence comes from Pullulanibacillus pueri, assembly GCF_014639255.1. GTDB lineage: Bacteria > Bacillota > Bacilli > Bacillales > Sporolactobacillaceae > Pullulanibacillus > Pullulanibacillus pueri. The sequence continues at coordinate 175,867 of NZ_BMFV01000003.1, read as the reverse complement.
CTCTTCTTTCTTTAATATTACATGAATACAGCGAAACATGCATTAAGTGATTGGTGGTGATCATAAATCCAATTTAGGTTTAATTGACAGATTTGAAAGTCTCGCCCGACCGTAGTTATGGACGATTTTCTCAATGGCCGCTTTACCCTTTAAAATCTCTTCTAACGGTCGAGGGCGACTAAAAAGGTAGCCTTGAGCTTCATCACAGCCGTTTTCTTGTAAAAAAATCAGTTGTTCAATGGTTTCAACACCTTCAGCAACCACTATAAGCTGGAGCCCTTTGGCCATCGCTAATATCGTGGAAATGATCATCCGACCCTCAAGATCGGCAAAACGATTTCTAATAAATGACTGATCAATCTTTATTTTGTCCAAAGGTAAATCATTAATCTGACTTAATGAGCTATACCCGGTCCCAAAATCATCCAAACTTATATGAATGCCCATACGCTTAAATTCACTGAGTTTTTCAACTGCAAGGCTTTTCTCTAAAGCAAAACTTTCAGTAATTTCAAATTCTAAAAGGAAGGGATCACACCCGGTTTCCGTAATGACATTTTTTATACTCTGGACAAGCTCGGGTTGTAGCATTTGAAGAGGTGACAAATTAATGGAAATGCGTATCGAGTGATTCTTAGCGTCTTGTCGCCACTGGTTTAAAACAAGACACACTTCTCTAAGCAGCCACTCACTGATCGCCATGATAAGCCCAGAGCGTTCAGCGATAGGAATAAACACATCAGGAGGAATAAAGCCAAAAATCGGATGCTGCCAACGCATCAATGCCTCAAAGCCAGAAATCTCCCCTGAAAGCAAATCAACTTTCGGTTGATAATACACTCTGAGCTCATTATTCGCTATCGCCTTACTCAGATCCCTTTCAATGACATTCTCTTGCTCAATGAGCCCTCGAATCTCATCAGAAAAGACAAGATAGTGATTGATTCCCTTTTCTCTTGATTTACGTAAGGCCATGAGACCATTTTCTATCAGCTCGCTTAATGTCCGCGTCTCAGGATAGAGACAAATACCAATATTGGAGGATAATTGTAATATCGAGTTTTCAACCTTGATGGGTTTGTTAAATTCAGAAATGAGCATCTGAGCAATAGCTTCTCCCATAGCCAGATCAGCTTGAGGTAATAAAATTAACAGTTTATTATCCATATGACGGACGATGACATCTGAGGGGCCTAGTGATCCTTTCACGCGATGTATTAATGACTTTAGAAGTTCCTGACAGATTTTATAGCCATACGTGCTTTCAATCGATCTTAAATTATTGATTCTAATCACTAAAAATGCAAAGGGCGCATTGGATGCCTCCATCCGCTCGCTCACTTTCTTTTCTAAAAAATGAAAGTTAGGTAAGTTTGAAAAAGCATCGAAGTACACGAGCTTTTCCTTGAGTTTCTCAATCTGTCGCCGTTCTGTAACGTCTATTGCCGTTCCTATGATGGCAGGGCTCCCTTTATAAATCATTGAAGTACCGACAAAATCAATATAAACAGTGTGCCCTTCTTTATGGATCCCTTTGTAATGCGACACCGAATAGGCCTTTCTCTTATGATTCAATTGATTGTGGATATTCTCCTCTAATTTTTCTATATCACTGTCCACGACGAACTTTGACACTGGCTGCCCCACGATTTCATCAACTTTATACCCCAGCATATTAGCAAAATGGCGATTCATAAATACAAAACGATTTTTTTGGACGATACAAAACCCTGATAATGAATTGTTCACTAACAATTTATAAAATTGCTTGCCTCTTAAGGTTCTTATTGAAAAAAAAGTAATCAGAACAATAATGATAAGCAGCCCATCTATCAAAAAATCAAGCATAGTGGAAGAGATATGCAAACAAACGATTGGATTAAAGGATTCTAATAACAAGACATCACCACCATCAAACAAGAACTTTCATATCTACTTCTTTTATCGACACACCTACACATAAAATGAATACATTCGGGCAAAATTACGTCAAACAATTAGAAAACTTGGCTTGTCGCCGAGCCTTAATGCGATAAGCCTAAGTCGCCCTTATAAGGTCTTCCGCTAAGTTATAAATCTTGACGTTATAAGAAAATCTCAGGTATGAGGATGTGAATAGTTGTCTGGATATTAAGAGGGGCTTCTTGCTTGGGTTTCTGTCTGAAGGCGCTCTGACTTCGGACTCTGTTCGGCTTTTGGCTTCAGTTTCTGTCTAAAGGCGCTCTGACTTCGGACTCTGATTGGCTTTTTACTTCAGTTTCTGTCTAAAGGCGCTCTGACTTCGGACTCTAATCGGCTTTTGGCTTCAGTTTCTGTCCGAAGGTGCTTTGACTTCGGACTCTGATTGGCTTTTTACTTCAGTTTCTGTCTAAAGGCGCTCTGACTTCGGACTCTAATCGGCTTTTGGCTTCAGTTTCTGTCCGAAGGTGCTTTGACTTCGGACTCTGATTGGCTTTTCGCTTCAGTTTCTGTCTAAAGGCGCTCTGACTTCGGACTCTAATCGGTTACTTGTTCTTGGTTCTGTCCGAAGGTGCTATCACACGCTTTTTCCGGGTTCTCCACTTACTTTTTAAAAGAAAGCCATTCGTCACGGTTTTCTTTCCATAAAAATAGCTTGACTATCCCGAAGGATAACCAAGCTATAGATTTAATAGATTATGAGGTTTTAGCTGACGTAGACCCAACCGTTTTTGATTGCTTCAACAACGGCTTGAGTACGGTCATCGACCTGAAGCTTTTGCAGGACATTACTGACGTGATTTTTGACTGTTTTTTCACTGATATATAAGATTTCACCAATGGCTCGATTACTTTTGCCGTCAGTCATTAATTGCAAAACTTCACATTCACGTCGCGTTAAAATATGGAGGGGCTTGCGGTATTCCACATCACGAAATCCGGAAGAAACCCGTTTTTCACCTGTTGTTGCTAAACGTCGGTACTCATTAATAAGATTATGTGTGACCTTTGGATGTATGTAAGCACCGCCCTCAGCAACAACCTTTACCGCTTCAACCAATGAATCAGCATCCATCTCTTTTAAGAGATAGCCCGTTGCTCCTGATTTTAGTGAGTGGGTGACATATGTTTCATCATCATGAATAGATAGAATAATAACTTTAACATCTGGATACTGCGAAATGAGTCGGCGAGTGGCTTCAACACCGTTCAGTCCAGGCATATTGATGTCCATTAATATGACATCAGGATTTTTTTCAAGAACCACTTTTTCAACATCATTTCCATCGTCACCCTCAGCAACAATCTCAAATTCATCCTCCATCTCTAAGATCCGGCGGACACCTTCACGAAATAAGCGGTGATCATCAATTAATGCGATCTGCGTTTTTTTCCGGCGCTTATAATTCAATTATTCTTTCCCTCCCTCAGAATGGGAATTTGTATAAACAATGTCGTTCCATTCCCATTGCTAGAACGTAAGGTCATCTCTCCCTCTAAGACATCGACACGTTCCCTCATACCTAGTAATCCAAAAGTATTATCCTTTTGAACTTTGGGATCAAAGCCAGTACCATCATCTTTAATCACTAAAGTAATCTTATCTGATCGAAATTCAATAGCAACATTGACCTTTTGAGGCGATGCATGTTTACAAGCATTTTGGACCGCTTCTTGAACTAAACGAAATAAGGCGGCTTCCATTTTACCAGGTAAACGTTCCTCGGCACCAACCGATTTAAAGAGAATCTCAATCTTTGGATATTGTTCTTTTAGACGTATTAGGTATTTTTCTAACGTTGGTACTAGCCCTAAGTCATCCAGTGACATGGGCCTTAGATCATAGATAATGCGCCTTACATCAATTAAGGCATCCCGTATGGTCTTTCTAAACTTAGCAATTTCCTTTGCAGATTCTTCGGGCCCCTTACTTCGATTCACCCGTTCAACAATTTCTGAACCGATCAGGACATGCGCAAGAAGTTGGGCTGGTCCATCATGAATTTCTCTTGATAGCCGCCGGCGTTCCTCCTCTTGGGCTTCGATGATTTTTAACCCAAACGCTTGTTTTTGTTTGGCATCTTCGACAAGTTCTCCAATTTTTTTCAAATCACCGTTCAAAAAATCAAGAACCACAGAAGTTTGACCCGCAAGTTTCTCTGCCTTTTCTGCTGTGCTTTTGAGCGAACCAATGCGACGTTCAATATCATCTCGACGAGTGCGAAGCTGTTTTTCTTGTTGTTCTACAATTGAGAGTTCAACTTGAATAGCGTTCGCTTTTTCATATGCAGCCCTAATCTCACTTTCCCCGTATTTCTGAAAGTGTTTACTCACCTCGGCAAGTCGCACGCGCGCTAGCTTCGCTTGTTTTTCTAATTTATCGTAATAATCTACTGTGTCACGAGTTTCTTGCTTTATGATGGTGAGCTCACTCACCAATTGCTCGTATTCGCTTCGTGACTGCTCACCTATTTCAAAGATTTGGTCTTTACTTTTATTTACAGTTTCGACCATTTCACTTAATATCATGTCCAACCGCTTACCATCAAGCTTCGTATTGATGTGATCGGATGAGTTGCTTATAGAACGAGATGACATATGAACTCCCCCACTGTTACATTACCTGAAAGGTAAGAAATTGAATAGATTCAAATTAACCAGGACTTTACGTCTACAAATCAACATAAAAATGAAAAAGATTCCAAGTTTTTCTATAGAATCTTTTGATTTGCACATTGCTCTACCCATACTTATGATTATTATATAACATTCGCCGGAGGTTTAAAAATGCCACAAGTCTATTATACCGTAAAGACACAAGCAGAGAACGACATAATCATACAAAAATCAAGATTTATAGCCTCAGTACATAGAATTAAACATGAAGAAGAAGCGCAAAGGATTATAGAAGGAATAAACAAAGCGCATTGGAAGGCCAATCATCATTGTTATGCCTATGTTTGCGGGGAGAATAATCAAGTGCAAAAGGCAAGTGACGATGGAGAACCTAGTGGAACAGCAGGCGTGCCTATCCTTGAAGTCCTGAAGAAAAAAGATCTCCGCGATACATTAGTTGTCGTCACGCGATACTTTGGGGGCATTAAACTTGGAGCTGGAGGATTGATCCGCGCTTATTCTCAAGCGACCAGCGAGGGGATAAAGGCAGCTGGAGTCGTCGAACGCATCCCAGTAAAAATTTTCACAACAACTTTTTCCTATCCATTATTAGGTTCTGTAGAAAATGCCTTAAGACAATCTCCTTACATCATCAGAGACATGGCTTATACCGATACCGTTACAATAGAAGTGGGAGTAAGAGAAACCGATGTGGCCGGTTATTCCGAATGGATCACCAATCTTTGCAATGGACAATGTGACATCAAAGACATTGGCGATACTTTTATTGAGGTTGATGTTGACAGATAAGAAAACAGGCAGTGACGCGGTGGCTTGGTGACCGTTTTGCTTTTATATCTGAAAAACGGGCACCAGACGGGACCCTTGGTGACCGTTTTGCTTTTATATCTGAAAAACGGGCAGCAGACCGGCCCCTTGGTGTCCGTTTTCCTTTTATATCTGAAAAACGGGCACCAGACGGGACCCTTGGTGTCCGTTTTCCTTTTATATCTGAAAAACGGGCACCAGACGGACCCCTTGGTGTCCGTTTTCCTTTTATATCTGAAAAACGGGCAGCAGACGGGGCCCTTGGTGACCGTTTTGCTTTTATATCTGAAAAACGGGCACCAGACGGGCCTCTTGGTGACCGTTTTGCTTTTATATCTGAAAAACGGGCAGCAGACGGGGCCCTTGGTGACCGTTTTGCTTTTATATCTGAAAAACGGGCAGCAGACGGGCCCCTTGGTGACCGTTTTGCTTTTATATCTGAAAAACGGGCAGCAGACGGGACCCTTGGTGACCGTTTGCTTTTATATCTGAAAAACGGGCAGCAGACGGGACCCTTGGTGACCGTTTTGCTTTTATATCTGAAAAACGGGCAGCAGACGGGACCCTTGGTGACCGTTTTGCTTTTATATCTGAAAAACGGGCAGCAGTCACGATTTATGTGCACGCGCCCCTTTTGTGAGCTGGACCCTTGTTTCGTGCGCCAATTGTTAGTAGCAGCTGGCTTTTGTTAGCCCTCTTTAGTGGGGCTGCAGGCTCTTACCTTTTTATGCGCGGGCGCAACGCTCTTTGTAAGTTGCCCCCTTGTTTCGTGCGCCAATTGTTAGTAGCAGCTGGCTTATGTTACCCCTCTTTAGTGGGGCTGTGGGCTCTTACCTTTTTATGCGCGGGCGCAACGCTCTTTGTGAGTTGCACCCTTGTTTCGCGCGCCAATTGTTAGTAGCAGCTGGCTTATGTTACCCCTCTTTAGTGCGTCCCTCGGCCCCTTTTGTGAGTTAACATCTTGATGACAATTTTCAGAACGATAAGAACAAATGGGCATCTAAGCAACTTAGATGTGGTGATACTACTCATCATATCCGTAAAGTTGAAATACTCTTCCTTTTAAAAAGGGCTCGAGTGCCAGAGAAACTTATAAAGAGAAAGATCAATGTTTCTCCCTGTCCCCGAGGTCCCTTCAGATTATAATGCTTTGACTAAGCCACCATCCACAAGAAAGGCCTGCCCAGTTGTGTAGCTGTTGGCGTGTGAGCACAAAAAGACAACAACTTTAGCAAATTCTTCAGGAGTGCCATATCTCCCCAATGGAATCGCCGACTCCGCTTGCGCCTTGACCGTCTCTACAGGGACGCCGTGCTTATCCGCATTAATTTTATCGAGGTGGGCTACCCGGTCCGTAGCAATACGTCCTGGCCCTACTGTATTAATTAAAATGTTATCTCCCGCTAGCTCCTGGGAGAGTGTTTTCGCTAAACCAATAATAGCCGTTCGAAAAGTATTAGAAAGAATTAAGCCCTCAATCGGCTGCTTAAAAGAAGAAGAAGCTAAATTGACGATGCGTCCTTCCCCGGCCTTCTTCATATAAGGAAGGACTTCGCGTATCGTTCTAATAAAGCTGAGGAGATTAAGTTCAAAAGCCTGTTCCCAATCTGCATCAGTAAAATCATGAAATTCTCCAGCTGGTGGGCCACCACTATTATTCACAAGGCCATCAACGCCGCCAAAGAGGGAGACCGTTTTAGCAACCATGGCCTTGATGTCACTAGCCTTGGTCATATCACATACTGCATAATCAATGTTGGAATGACCAGTCTCTTCTTTTAACTCCATAACTCCCTTTTGTAGTAAAGACTCATCACGACTCGCGATCAGCACATTGGCGCCTTCATAAGCCAATTGTCTTGCTACCCCTTTGCCCAATCCCTTGCTCGCTGCAGTCACAATCACCGTTTTCTCCCGCAAACCTAGATCCATCTCTATCACCTCTACTTTTCTTTTTTCTTAATTTAAGGTACCATATTTTTGTACATCACATTTTAATGAAATTTTAAGATGAAACCTTTATAGTCAATGTAACGTCTATTACTATAGAAGATTCGAGTTTACATTGCTAAGAAAAGACATTAAAAGCACCTCAAGTTTCCACCAAATGGATGTTTTTTTAACAGCTATGTACATTTTGCTCGAATAGTATTATGATTGTAAAGAAAATTATTTAGAACAACAGCATAAAATTTCAACAAAAGACGAACCTTATAAAAAAGGCTTGGATTGAATTAAGAAGGTGAATGGATGTCAATTCTAAACGAATACACCTTTGCGTTTGTAATTGCCCTTGCCGTCACTGTAATTACAACGCCACTCGTAAGAAGATTGGCTCTAAAATTTAATATTGTGGATAAGCCTAATGAAAGAAAAGTCCATCAAGTGACAATGCCCTATCTTGGCGGTGTATCCATTGCATTAGGTTTTTTTGCAGGGTATATCTATTTGATTCCTCATTTTGATGCAAGGGTTTCATCTTCACTAACAGCCTTTGTTATTGGTGGGTTAATCATTTTAGTCATTGGGATAATTGATGATAAATATTCATTAGCTCCGAAATATAAACTGCTCGGACAAACCTTTGCAGCTATACTCGTAGTTATTTCAGGGTTTACCGTTCATTTTATTCAGTTTCCTTTAATAGGAAGAATTGAATTTGGATGGCTTGCGATCCCGATTACCATCATTTGGATTGTTGGAATAACTAATGCCATTAACTTTATTGATGGTTTAGACGGTTTAGCAAGTGGGGTCTCCTCCATCGCTCTGTGTAGCATGTTGATCATGAGTATCTTAAATGGTCAATTACTTGTGATTGGCTTTTCAGTCATCCTCCTTGGAGGAACGATTGGATTTCTCTTTTTCAACATACATCCAGCAAAAATTTTCATGGGCGATTCCGGCTCCATGTTTATCGGATATACAATGGCGATTATTTCGATTATGGGTCTCTTTAAAAGTATTACTATTTTCTCTTTGATCTTGCCCATTATTATCCTTGGTGTTCCAATTTTTGATACATCCTTTGCGATTATTCGCCGGATAGCAAAAGATCAAAAAATCTCAACACCCGATAAGCTTCATTTGCACCATCAATTACTAAATATGGGCTTTAGCCATCGGACAACAGTGTTTATCATTTATGTGATCAGCATGTTCTTCGGAGCTGCTGCAGTAGTATTTTCTCGTTCAGTCCTATGGGGCTCCCTTTTCATCCTATTGCTATCGGTTATTCTTATACGCTTTACAGTAGAGATGATGGATAGCTTTAACGAGAAAAGAAAGAAACCATTAATCAACGCGATAAAAAAGCTGGTCTATCAGACCTCAAAAAGTAAAGGTTAATCCCTAAGAAGCCGCTCGATATGAGCAGGCTTCTTTTTTTGGCTCTATTATATATGTTGGGGTTTGTAGACAATTTACAATGCTGTTTTGGTTAAGTGAAAAATAACTCGCTTTCCGCGAGCAATCCTCAAGCCTCCTCGGACTTATCCTTTTTGTGTCCTGCGGGGTCTTGCCTGGCTTGCTGCTCCCGCAGGAGTCTCGCCGTTTTTCACTTTGTATTATTCTTGTCCCTTTTAAAAAACGGCAAAAAAATACACGTAAGCTCCTATATCCTTTACACTTGAATTGACGAGAAACAAGAGAAAGATAGGAGTTGCGTGTATCTGCAATTAAACATGAATTGACCTGGATTAAAAGAAGTAAGGATAACGAAGATGGAGTGCAAAGGAGAGGCGTATCCTATACATATCGAGAGGCCACGAAAAGAGAATTGCTGTCCATCTTATGGTGAACGAACGGATCAAGTGCATGACTACCGTGTACAGAAGGTCAAACACCTTTAATTATTCGAATGCATCACTTATTTATTTTATCGCAAACGTCGTTATAGTTGTCGATGTGGGAAGCGATTTGCGGAAAAGAATTCATTGTGACCATTGAATGGAACCAAGCCCTGGGTTTGCAAATCATTCAAGGTAAAATTTTAAGGATACCGCCGCGCAATTCTACACCTCACAAGCCCCAGCGATACTTGTCAGCTCAAAAGTTAAAGGAAGTCGAGGAATTGTTCCGGCCATCGCCATTGATGAATACAAAGGGGAGCTTCCTCTCACTGATGCGCGTTTTCTTTTCTACTCAAAATAGGCATTATTGCCTCTCGACGGTGCCATTGAAGGTTATTTTTTATTATCAAGCCGTCTCCCCCTTACAACACGTTCTAAGACCTCTTATTGCCATTGAAACGGTCGAGAGTAATACCTGAGAGAAAACAGTCTTCAAAGAACCAAAATAGTGTCCATTAAGAAAATCAGGCAATGAGTGCTTGTACCTTTTCATCGAAAAAGCTTTAACCACGAGGTACAGTGTCAACCGCCCCATTGATTGAAAGACGTGAGATTGCGAGCGCGCCTCCTCAGCTTGCTGGCTCGGTGTCCTTCTTCCTCTTTAAATGCATTCAAAAAAAATACTCCTACAATGAGGAGTATTTTCTAGTCATTTACTTATTGATTAATTGTGGTTGTTGAATCAGTATCTGTGCTTGTGCTTGAGTCTGTATTTGTGGCTGTACCGGTGTCAGAGCCTGTATAGGGTGACAGTCCCAGTTGCTTACGAAGCGCAGCTGTGATTTCTGACACATAGTTTTCATCAGGGGCATAGTAGTAGATACCATTAATCGTATCGTTACTCCCATGTCCTTCAGCCGTATCCAAAGTGAATTTCTGTTTAGCTGGTGTGACATTTGAATATTGTTTTTCTAAACTATAGATTTCAGAGGGTTTGAGATTCGTCTGAATATTTTTGCCGACAATATCAGAAAGGTCGTCCACTTTAAACAACATATCAGCACTCTTCATCTGGCTGATTGCTGCTTCAATCACTTGACGTTGACGATCATTTCTTCCGAAGTCACCACGTGGATCCCGTTTTCTCATTCGTACATAGGCTAATGCCTCTTCACCATTAAGCTGCATCGGTCCTTTTGTAAAGTTAATGTGCTTATTGTGGTCATAAATATTTTTTTCCCAGAAATCGAAGGGCACATCAACCTTAACACCACCAATTTCATCGACCACATCAACAAAGCCTTTAAATCCAACTTTGACATAATAATCAATTGGGATATGCAAGAAGTTCTCAACCGTCTCAATGGTTGATTTCTCAGCCCCATATCCATTGACTGAACCGCTAGAATAGGCCGCGTTGATTTTATCTAATTGATTGTCTTTACTCGCAATTGGAACTCTTGTATCGCGAGGGATACTGATCATCATCATTTTTTTGGTCTGTGGGTTTAATGTCGCCACAATTAACGTATCTGTTCGTCCATCTTTTCCATTCGTTGAATAATCCTCAACACCCATTAATAAGATGGAGATTGGGTTCTTACCAATCGTCACATTCTCATCTCTATACTGTGACTTGTCTCGATCAATTGGCTTATAGGATTCTTCGGCAGCGTGATAAATATTCGAAAAAGCATAGGCTCCGTAGCCACCACCAAGTAAAACAAATAAGAGAATTATAAATATTATGGACTTAAAGATTCTGCTTCTTTTTCTCTTTGTCCCTTTGATTTCACTTCTTGATTTCCCCATGGTTTAACCCCTTTTATAAGATCTGATGTTGGTTTAACCTACAAATTTTAATATACCATAAATTCTAGGACAAAAGGAATTCCAATTGTATTAGTTTTATGTTAAATTTCCCACATTCCGTCGAAATATTAGAGTAAAAACCATCCAAGAAGACTTAAACTGACAAAAAATCAATAAAATTGAGTACGAACGACAAAATTTTCTATTAATGTCCGCATCATATTATGCAAGAAGGAAAGTTCAGATGTATTTAACACATTGAAAAATTCAAACACTCTTTTCAATAAACTGTCCCCTTATTGTTAGACACCAGCTAAAGATTGTATAGGCTTTTCTTATTACAAAAACTCCCCCGAATCTTTTATCGGAATAAAAGATTCGGGGGAGTGACTTTAACAAAATCAGTTGTTTTTTTAGTAAATATCAAACTTTCACGCCACTCTCCATGAGAGTGTTATAATGATGTTCAATTTCTGTCTCAAACTCATTTGAATCAAAATATTTTCGGTTCCTTGAAGCTTTTAAACAAATATAATAAAGTTGCTTAACTTTATCTTCAATATCCTTATCTTGATCTAAGTCTTCCATTGAAGTTCTCAAATGTCTTAGCCCTGGATCAATAAAATCATCCAGCTTTGCTTTCAGCGTTTGTTCATCCTCCGGCCAATCAAGTTCAAAAGTCACTGCTATCTCTTTTAAGCTGTTGTATCCACTATCAAGAAAATCATTGTAATCAAACATCACTCGCTTATTCTTATCTGTTTTGTAAAGAACAACAACGGTACGCATATACCAAAGACGCAAGGATTTCTCTATTTTATCATTATATGCTTCTTTAAAAGAGTTTGCGACATCAATGGGATTACGGATCATAATAAGATAATAAGGGTTCATACGCAATTCCTTTAAAATTTCATCCCAAAGGTCAATACATTCACAATTCCGGGGATCTTTCCATGCCCAAACTCTTTTTCCTGAAAATTGTTCTCGGGTCACTTCCTTTAACTCTTCTTTAAAGGGTTTGATCTTGGCATTATTTTGCCAGCCCTGAGAATAGGGCCGCTTATACTTCATGAGTGCATTAATCTGCTTTTGAATCTCCACAACAGTTTTATGTTCATAGAATCCCTTTGGATTATTTTTATTTGTCTCTATGAACTCATTGCCAATATCGACACCAATAAAGCTAAGCGTTTTTGTAACCATAGAAGTCCCGCATCTTCCTGAACCTAATACATTAATTGCTTTTGTCAATTCCTTCTTACCAAACACCTTGGATAGCGACCTTTTTAATATCCCCTCAGCCAACAATTTCACCTCAAATGATCTTAGTTTTTTTAAATACCTTTTCTACAACCTGCTTACTTGCAGTTCCATTATCAAATTGGCAATATTTAGAACGGAACTTAGCCATTTTTTCTCCATAAAGGTCTCTGTAGTCATCAACATGTTGCACTGCGTGAATTAATGCTTCATTTGTCTTAACCAAGGGCCCTGGAGCTTCGGCTTCAAGATCTATATAGAACCCTCTAAGTTGGTCACGATAATGTTCTAAATCGTAAGTGAAAAATAGAATGGGACGATTTAGATTAGCATAATCAAACATTACAGATGAATAATCAGTGATAAGTAGATCAGAAATTAGATATAATTCTTGAATATCCTCATATGCAGACATATTATAGGCAAAGCCCTTATAAGGTGAGAGATCAATTCCATTAGCTACGAAGTAATGAAGGCGAAGGAGTAAAATGTAATCTTCTCCTAGTTCATTCTGCATTTTTTCAATATCCAATTGAATATTGAACTTATTTTTCACTCGCCATGTTGGTGCATATAGAATGACCTTCTTATCCTTCGGGAGATTTAATTTTGCTTTTAAATTTTCTATTTGCTGTTGATTATTTTGATTGTAAAGAACATCATTTCTCGGAAAACCAACTTCTAATATTTCATTTTCATAAAGATAACATCGTCTTGTAATTTCACTCATATATCGACTTGGTGATAGTAAGTAGTCCCATCTTGCACAGCGCCTTAAGAACCTTTCTCGCTTCTCTTCTGTATCATTTTCCCCTGGAACATCTAGTCCCATTGTTTTCAAAAATGTCCCGTGAAGCGTTTGAATTTCTATAGCCCTCTTTCGCTTTTTATAAAAGTCTGGGAAATTAGCATTGTTTATAAAATACTTTGATGTCGCTAAATAATAATAATATTTCAATGAATTTTTTCTTACTGCAATCCCTTGTGGATTTACAGATTTATTTTCATTATTTAAGGACCAAATATATTTATAATTAAGACCTTGCTTTTCCATATAATCAACAATTGCTCTTGGATTGCAAGTTGCAGATTTCCCCCAATAACTTTCAAGTACAACTGATTTACTATTCATAGGTAGTAACCGGAAGAGGTGATACATAATTCTTCTTGTGAATTCCTGTCTTCTTGGACCTCTTTCAATCCAATTCCAAGCCAAAATAGTTTTCAGACTGAAATTTCCTTTCCCAGTCCTATAGGGAATATGCTTAATTCCCGAAAAACTATGGTTAGGTAAGCTAATTGTGGTGTCCTCCACAAAAACCCTTCTTTTTATAAGTTCTTCGCTACCATTCTCCAAAAGACCTTCAATCTCTAAGTAGACATCCCACTTGCCCACATCAAACATAGCTTTATGATGAGAATCCCTAATTGAACACTCAAAAAGATAGTATTTAAAAGGGTTCCGACTTGTTTCATTCTTACATTCAAAATTAAATGTTTTACCACTTTCAACATGCTGTAATGCTAATTGAGTCATCTTAATATGTGAAAAGCTTGCTAGAGCTGTCTCATGAAATATGAGTTCAATATTAAACGAATCATCCTTCCACACAATATCAAGCAATTTAGGGGTTTGCGGTAAAAAGTCAATAACCAAATTGCCACGCGAACTAGCTTTGAGTCGCACCTCTTGTTCCCCTAAAGGAACATTCCTCAGACTGACATTATTCATTATTGTCAGTGGTAAATACTCATTATTACAGACAACATAACATGTCCAATCACCTGTTTCTGCTGCCTGGGCTAATTCTCTTAAATTTACTAAACTCCGAAATTGATGAACTTGTTCATTGGGAAATTCCAATTCCGTGGCATCATTATTCTGATATACCGAAAGAGGGTAAACTATTTTATTTGCGTAATTATACAGTTCTAAATGAATATCTTCTAATGGGGTAGCGGTCGATCCTCTTATTACTAATGAACGTTCAAATAAATCGATCCTGGTGATTACTGAGTTTAGAGGGACAGATTCGATATAAAAGTCCCATTTTTTATTGTACCTTACACTTAAGTGCTGTCCTAGCAACGTTTTATAGGTTGGCCTTGGCTTCCTTCCTGGTACCGGACCACCTGCACGAAATTCTCTTTGAAGTCCATCTACGTCTAACCTAAACCACAGCTCAAGCTTGCCCGATCCTAGTTTTTTTATTGCCTCATTTTTAAAATCAATCACTAACTCATAGCCCGACCAATGATAGTTATACAGGCGCTTCAAGGGTTTCCTTTGTAATTTAACACCACGCTTATGTGTTACATCCGGACGTTTTACCTTTTCTACAGGAATAGCAACTTGTTTTCCGGTCTCCGGATTTTTTAGTGATGCATCTAGTCTTACTTTTTGTTTACTTTTCATATCAACATTCTTTATATAGTTATAACCCTTTACACAAAGTTTAGTTCCTTGCCAGTTCACACTATTTATTTTCGGGACAACCCGTAATTCCTCATTCATCACAAATAAATGATCAGGAAGTTCCTTTCTAAATGGATAATCTCCAATATATTGTTGCCCTCTTTTTAGAACTTTTGTATGCCTTAAATCTTTCTTCTGAAAAGAAAGTACTTCAAAAAATTTCTCTTGGTCATTTAATTTAACAAGATAATATTTTAAGCGATCAATGGCACTAAGCTGATTTAAAATATGATCAGGCACCTTTTTTAGGTATTTACCCGTTTCCTTAAAGAAAACATTTATATAATCTGAGTCTACCTCATCTAATTGATTTAAATACATCAATAGGTCAACATCCAAGGTCTTATATCTTTGCAAATCGTACAGAGAGTCATCAATCTGATAGTCTTTGAAAAATCGATCCACCATTTTAATTACAGTTAATCGGTCACTAAAATTTCTTAACTCATGTCTTTTCTGTGTAATAGACTGATCATTGCCCTCACGTGCTCGCCAAAAATAAACGACGTCTTCTAAAATATCCGTGGAGGTGGATAAATAATGGGCAGGAATTGTGACTGGAATATCCTCGTAAAGAATACCTTCAGGGAATTTAAAATGATGCTGATCCCAAAAAGCCTTTCTAAAGAGCTTATTCCAGGCTGTTGTATCATAGATTAAATCATTATAACGAGAAATATGAGTTTTCAAAACGGTCTCGCGGAAAATTTTCTTGTGTAATCCAGAGGGATAAACTTTCGTAGAATTAAACCTTTCTACATTTCCTACTACAATATCAGAGCCCGTTGCTAAAGCCGTCTCAACCATCAATTCATAGGCCTGAGGAGCAACATAGTCATCAGAATCCAGAAATACAATATAGTCACCACAGGCCTTCTCAACACCAAAATTCCTTGCCTGCCCCAGTCCCCCATTTTCTTTATGAAAGGACTTAAAATTAGGATAAGAATCGGAGTAGTTTTCCATAATACTCGGACTGCCATCCATTGAGCCATCATTCACCATAATGACTTCTAAATCTTCAGCGTCTAATGTCTGATTAACAAGTGAGTCCAAACATTCTTCAAGGTACTGTTCAACATTATATATGGGTACAATGACACTAACCTTGGGCATCTACACTTCCACTCCCTTAATTAGGTAGCTTCTCTTTTTAATCCCCCTTAAATTAAAATAGTAAACGTAGAGATTAAATGAACAAAAATATTTCAAATTCAAGATGCTACTACAAAATTTAAGCCTAATTCACCCTTTTCATAATCCTTCTATATATTTGGTCTTTTTTAGACCGTATAGATGAGAACTTTTTCAATTAACATAAATTTTTGCAATACCGTAATGTATCTCTTTAGCATTAAATTCTCTTACAAGTATATAAATGAATTCTTAAAAAATGATTAATAATTATTCATTAAAGACTATCAAAAAGATAATAAAACTCCTCCATTGTGTGAAAAACCACACAAAAAAGCCCCATTTATAACAGGGCTTTAAAGTACTTTATTTTTTTGAAATATCTTATCCACCACTCTTTTCGAAGCATAACCATCTTCAAGATAACAAAAACGATCATAGAATTCCTTAAACTGTATAGAACCACTAAATTCATCTGGATCAAGTGCTTTAATGGTGTGAATAACTTCCTCTGTCGTTTTCACAAGTGGACCAGGTGCCTTCTTTTCAAAATCGAAGTAAAAACCACGCAATTTATCACGATAGGTCTCGATATCATAGACATAAAAGATCATCGGTCTTTTAAGAATGCCGTAGTCAAAGAAAACAGAGGAATAATCAGTGATCAGTAAATCAGCAATTAAATACAAATCTCTTATATCTTCATATTTAGAGAAATCATAGGCAAAACCTTTATAAGAGGATAGATCTAGATTTTCAGCCACTAAATAATGCATTCTAAGCATAATAATATAATCTTCCCCTAAGGTATCCCTCATTTTATTTAAATCCAATTCTAAATCAAATTTGTACTTCCCACTTTCATAGAATTGATCATCCCGCCAAGTGGGTGCATATAAGATGACCTTCTTATTCATTGGAAGGCCGCAATTTTTCTTAAGATTACGGATAACCTTATCATCATTAGCATGAAATAAATAATCATTTCTAGGATAACCAGATTCAATAAGTTTTTTATTGAAATTAAAAGCACGTTTAAAGATTTCAGACGAGTAAGCATTTGGAGAAATTAAATAATCCCACTTACTTGATTCCTCATGGAAATCGTCCTTATACTTTTGAGTGGTCATGCCCGCCATATGAACCTCTTCCATATCAGAGGCCAAGCGCTTTAAAGGCGTCCCATGCCATGTCTGAATATAAGTGGTGTGGCTAGGCTTAGGAAGTAACAATGGCAGGCGGCTATTCGTAATCCAATACCTTGCACGTGTCATTGATAATAACCATTGCAGTGAAAAACGTTTAACATAGGGAATATTCTTGTCTTTAAAAAACTGGAGATAGCCAGCATCCACACTCCATACCAACGTATATTCCGGATAATAGGCGCGCATATACTCATAAATAGCCCTTGGATTACAGCTATATTGCTTTCCAAGATAACTTTCAAGCATAATGAGCTTCTTCTTTACAGGGAGTTTTCCCATTAACTTAAAAAGAAAGTAATACAGACGCTGCAATATTGTATTCTTTTTTAGAACAGCAAAAAACCTTTTCGGAATAGTCCTTAAGGATAGAGAAGTTCCTTGTCTACTGTGTTCTTCTTTAAGTCCATCAATGTCTGAGCCAAAGGGAACATTATCCTCTTTTATTAGTTGTTCATTCATAGGCTTTACTATACATCCTTTTAGTCATTTCACTCTACCTTTCATTATATAGTTCATTCCTCAATTCAGCAAAGTGTATTATAGACATATTAATGGAATTTATAATCTATATGGTTCTATATGGTTGTTAATCAAGAATTAATTAAGCTATAATATAATTTAAATTTATTGCTATACATAGTTATTCGTTTTAACAATAAGATTCTTGAGGTGAGTTTTTTGAAAAAAATACGTAAAGCAATCATTCCTGCTGCTGGGCTCGGTACTCGCTTTCTACCCGCCACAAAAGCTATGCCAAAAGAAATGTTGCCGATTGTAGACACACCCGCCATTCAATATATTGTAGAAGAAGCTGTTGCCTCTGGAATTGAAGATATTATTATAGTGACTGGGCGTAATAAACGAGCTATTGAGGACCATTTTGATAATTCTCCAGAGTTGGAGCATACACTAGAAGCAAAGGGTAAAGATACACTGCTTAATGCTGTACAAAAATCATCTCATTTAGCAGAGATTCACTATATTAGACAAAAAGAACCCAAAGGGCTGGGTCACGCTGTCTGGTGTGCGAGAAAATTTATAGGAAATGAACCTTTTGCTGTGCTTCTTGGTGACGATATATTCCGTGGAGAAACCCCTGGTCTTAAGCAACTCATTAACCAATATGAAGCCACCCATTCATCAATTATTGGTGTTCAAGAGGTCCCTAAAGATCAAACCCATCGATATGGCATTATTGATCCAAAAGACATGGCATCAGGCCGATTAGTGTCCGTCAATAAATTTGTTGAGAAACCTGTTCAAGGAACCGCCCCCTCAAATTTAGCGATTATTGGTCGTTATGTTCTCACCCCAAAAATATTTGATTTTCTTGATGAAAAGGAAATTGGTAACGGAGGCGAAATTCAACTCACAGATGCTATTCAAAAGTTAAATACTATTGAAGATGTTTATGCTTATAATTTGGATGGCCAACGTTTTGATACGGGTGAAAAACTTGGTTTTCTACAAACTGTGTGTTCATTCGCCCTAGAAAATCCTGAAATAAGCGACGATGTTCTAACAATGTTAAAAGATTTAGTTCATCATTATGAGCATAACAAAAAAGTCAACTCTTTAAGATGAAAAAAAGGAGCTGTTACGGCAGCTCCTTTTCTTTACTATAATTTCTATAAAAAGTCTATAAAACGATCCCTAAATTTTATATGAACCTTTGAACCGACTAAGAATAAAATAATGACTACCACCCAAAAGTAAATCGTATACCCGAGATGTTCTAACATGTACCATGAAGGGCCACCAAGCAAAGCTGAACGATAGCCCTCAACAAGATAAAAGATTGGATTTAATTTCATAATGTACATAATAAACTCATACTTACCAGTGAAAGCCGGTAGCCAAAGAACTGGCGTTAAATATAAAAGCATTCTCATTAACGCTTGAATGAGCATATGAACATCACGTATCACCGTTGAGAGTGTTGAAGTGATTAATGATAAAGCAACTAAAAAAACAAGTGTTGAAAACATAAAATAGGGTAATTGAATAAGCTGTATTGTAGGTATATGCCCAGTAAACTGCAAAAAAATGAAGGCAACAATCAAAAGCATAAGATGCTGATAAAACTTAGAAAAAATAACATAAGTAGGGATCACACTTATGGGAAAACTCATTTTTGCTACCATTCTAATTCTTGTATAGACAGATTTTGATCCCTGCAAAATGGCTTGATTGACAAAATACCATAAGGCGAATCCAGCAATGAGCCAACTGACAAAATCGGAACCTTCTACTGCCCCTCTATGTCCACCCCGCATTCCAAAACCAAATACAAATGCATAGACTGCAATCTGGATGGCCGGGTTTATAAGTTCCCAAAGAATCCCCAAATAATTATTATTATTCTCACTCTTCATCTCATAAAAGGATAATCTTCTTATTAAATAAAAGCTTTTAATCTGTTCTCTTAGAACTGTAAATAATGAACCCATAAAGTGTTCCTTTCTTCTCTATATCCTAAGTATTAATTACAACTAATTTCCAATCATTGAAAGACTAATTTTATTGATAGACTGACTATTGGCATCAATATATATTTTGATCTCCATTTGATTTATAAAATAAATACTCACGGGATTAGATTGATTTTGTAAAACAGGATTCCCTAATTCTTCATTCCATGCTTTCAAATCATAATCTTGATTGATACTACTCAAGACAATTTCTTTTAATGAATTCTTCTCTCCGACTAAAGATGCTGACTGGAGCTTCAAGGTTTCGACTTGATCACTTTCACTTTGATTGATCACTTGATCTGCATAATCATTTCTAATTTCATCAAAAGGACTATCAAATAGTGTTGATAATTCTTCTAACGTCGTTGGAAGTTTTCTTTCCTGTAATAAGGCATTCAAACCGGATGGCATGGTTTCAACCTCATGGTTGTAACTATTCACTTTCTTGACTACTGATGAACTAATCCAAGCTTTGGAGCCATCAGAAAGTGTTATATTAAACCAAGTCACGTCCTCTTCATTAGCATCAGCTTGTTTCTTCAAGATTGTAAAGGCATCCCCTAACGAAGCACTTCCGACAATATTACTAGTAAGTTGTGGCTTACTACGAAGATTAACTAAACTTTTATTCACGACAACCATTTCAACATTTTTATCTTCAGCCACTTGTATTTCTGCTTGGGTAGGCTGCGCTTTAGTTTCTTGTTTCTTATTATTTGCTTTATTATCACTGCTAAGCCCTTTGCTGGAATCACCTTTACTGCTTTGATTAAATATAGACTTAAGGCTATCGAAGGACCCATTATTCAAATTGAATAATATCCCTCCTATAATAAGGATTAGCAAACATACAATGATAATCAGTAGACTCTTCTTACCACGCTTATTCTTTCTCTTTTTTTGACGTTCTTTTGTTCTTAATGGGATGTTTTCTACATCCTTATCAGTGGAATATTCAGCACCACTTTCAGTAACCTTTCCATTTTCGCTCTCTTGTTGTTTCACATTACTTTTATTTCCTAATCTCCCCTGCTGAAAGGCTTTTTTTTCTTCAGCTGTCATCATTTTATATTCCTTTAGAAACTGCTGATATTTTGGAACAATCTCCTCTATTAATCCAAAATCTCTGACTGTCCCATTTTCAAGCCACAATGCTTTATCACAGAATTGCTTAACTTGTCCAATCGAGTGACTAATAAAAAAAATCGTTTTTCCTTGTTCCTTAAAGCTATTCATTTTATCCAAACACTTTTCTGCAAACGCCTGATCACCGACGGATAAGGCCTCATCTATAACCAAAATATCAGGATCAACTGTTACTGAAATAGCGAAACCAAGGCGTGATTTCATCCCACTTGAATAAGATTTAACCGGTTGATCAATGAACTTCCCTATTTCAGCAAATTCAATGATTTCCGGTTCCAATTCGCGAATTTCCTTCTTGCTAAAGCCTAACATCAAACATTTTAATTCAATGTTTTCTCTTCCTGTTAATTCATTATTCAAACCGGATGCAATCGCTATCAATGCTGTCTTCCCTTTAGATTTCACAGTTCCCTCAGTCGGAGGAATTACTCCAGAAATGATATTAGAAAGTGTCGATTTCCCGGATCCATTTACACCAATAATACCAATTACATCGCCTTTTTCAGCTGTAAAACTCACATCCTTAAGAGCTAGAAATTCTTCACCTTGATTGCCCGTAAAAACATCTATGATCTTTTCAGAATTTTTCCCATACAATTTATAACGTTTTGTTACGTTTTTTACAACGACTGAACTTGTCATTTTTTCACTTCCAAATCGCAATTAATCGACAAAATCCTTTTTAATTATACCATGTGAACGATTGAACTGATATAAGCAAAAAGAATTTCAGTTAGTTTTACAAATTTAAAAAAGTATGCATTTAAAATTATAAACAAATAACCGCTCAACCTATTTTAAAGTTAGAGCGGTCTAACGTCAATTACTTATAATTAATAATTAATTGTGTGCCTCTTGTGCAACAGTAAGAACTTCTTTACCAAACATAGTGTTCACAAGATTTTCACTTGAATTCCCTTTTGAATAAAAATTCCATTTGTTACAGTACTCTTGAATCCTATTGTAGTCAAATTTATTCTGTTTTATTATCCTTGGTATATCAGATGAATCGTAAACAACTGGACCTGGGACTAACTCATGATACGAACCCCAAAGTCCACGATCTCTTGTATATTCTTCCAAATCATAAGGGAAAAATATCATTGGCTTATTTAATAATGAAAATTCATAGGGAATCGAGGAATAGTCCGTAATAAGAACATCGGTAATTAATAACAACTCATTAATATCAGGATAGCCTGAGAAATCATATACAAAACCATCGAATTTATTATCTAATGCTAATGACAATTTTATGGCTGGATGCAATTTCAACAATAGAACATAATCATCCTTTAACTGTTTGTACATATCTTCAATATCTAACTTCAGCTTAAACCCATTGAGTTCCTGATCTCTATAGGTTGGGGCATATAGGATGACTTTTTTATCCGTAAGTTCAGGATGCTTTTTATATAATGCTGTCACCACTTTTTGCTTTGACAAGACATCATAAAAGAAATCCGTTCTTGGCACCCCAGTTCTCAATATTTTATCAGCTGGTAAATGAAAAGCCTCCATAAAAATATGAGCAAGGGCTTCCGAACCGACCACTACTTTATCGAACTTATTATACACCTTCTCAAAACGTTCTCTTGCGCGCTCAGAACGATGTTTGATTGACTTATCTTTAAAACCAAATGTTTTAATAGCTCCCACTGCATGCCATAATTGTACACACTTTACTTCTGGCTTAAATTGAATCGCAGCTAAAAATCCAAAATAATTATCAATCACGACATGTTTCGAAGTGGCCAAATGATAAATGGAACGTAGCATATCTATCACATTCGATGTTTCGAAACAAATTACATTATGACCTGTTTGCTTTTCTAATACGTCGGCACAAGATGTTTTCGATAAAAAAACAGCTTCTACAGGAATGTTATGTTGAGTCATTTCTTTATAAAGAGGCACACTATTCTGTGGGAAAGAAACAACAAAAGTCACTTTGTCCTGCAAACGAAACACCTTTAAGAAATTAAATATACATTTAAACATAAACAAGTAAAGTTCAATCACTAGTTCTCTAAGCATTTTGCATCAAAACCAAATCATATTTTATTTTATTCATAAAAACTTCAAAGCGACGTTTGCAATGAACAAAATGAATAGCCTCTAACGACAACTTCCTATTTTCATAGACGAGATGTGCATTAAGGCTATTCAAAACATTTCTAAATATTTTTTTCAAAATAGATCACTCCTTTTAACTAGTTAGCTAGAAAGATGACCTAATAAAATTCAATGTAATGAAAAGTACAGTATTCATTATACGAGGATTGAACGAAAAGTTCAATCCTCTTTTTTAATAATAACAAAGATTATTTTAACAATATTTATCCAACTCAAAAGAACTTTGGATTTCCTTTTCATCCTACTTTTAATAAGGTGTTTAAGAAAATTTAAAAACCTAATTTCATTTTACATCTTAATAACGGGGATTCAAAGACGTCAATATTGCAATAAATTAAACAACTGTACCAGTTCAAACTTCTATAAGACATGTATCAAATGATAGGTTACCATACGGTGTAGTGAAGTATGGTTTAGCGGAAAAATATTGACCAAAGGACGAAAAGACAACCTTTCCCAAGACATTTTTATAATCACCATTTCTCTGGGAACCTATTCTTTTCTCAACTACATAACCGTTATAATCTGAAAGAATAAATACATCCCAAACTCCAATAGTACTTTCATCGAATACAAATTCCTTATAAAATATGGTAAAATCAAAGCCATAATTAAAAATACTATTATTGACACTAAATATTTGCATCTTATTATTAGTTCTATGCCTTAATAAGAGTGTTATACTTTGACCATGACCTGGTAATAATTTATGAGAAATTTGTCCAGTAATTCTAAAACTGTTTTTCTTAAACTCCAAAGTATCAATAAAATAACTTGTTGAATCTAAATGATTAACTACTATTTTATTTCCTCTTCAAAAGAATTATTTTTATTCTCTTCTGCATACCTTGCTAATATTAGTCCATTTTCAACTCTTACAATATCATTCATAGAAATATTTTTTTCAAAAGAGCTTAATTTAATTAATTTATCCAAGTCATTTTCCCTGAAGCATTTTATTTTGTATTTATATTGATTAAGTATATATTCATCAACTTTACGATCGATACTATTGTTTAAATAATCACTAAAGAGATTCATCCAACTTTTCTTCTGTTCATATGACCAACCCTTCCTCTCATAGAAAAAGCTAGTCCAATCAGATGTTAATATTCTATTAAAATATTCTGCTTTTACTTTATTTCTATAATTTATATTTTGAATTCCCTCCTCTATTACATCAATTACCCTTGCTATTCTCTTTAATTCAATATCAAGTGGCATAATGATAGGTCCTAAATGATTACCATCATGTTTAACGGCATAGTAGTAATCATAGTCTGCCAAAATAGAAATTACACTAGCTAAAGTATATGCCTGCATCATAAATATTTGGTCTTCTTTAACTTTAATATCTGTGGGAAAAAATATATCATTTTTTTCTAAAAATGATCTTTTAAACATTTTTACTGGTCCTAACGTATAGCACAATCTATTTTCTATGATTTCAGCTTGTTCAATATTTCCATTCTTAAACATTGACTTTGCAGCGCCGCGTCCATTAACGCCACGAGTTTTTATCACAAGTACATCAGTGTTATTTCCAGAAGCAAATTTATACATTCGTTCTAACGACTCTTCTCCAATATAATCATCTGAGTCAACAAAAAATATATACTCCCCATTAGCCTCCTTAATAGCATCATTTCTTGGCTCACTAGCCCCTCCAGAGTTATTTTCCCTCACTATGATTCTTAAATTATTATACTTTTCTTTATATTCATTTAATATTTCTAAGCTTTTATCATTGGAACAATCATCAACGCAGATGATTTCATACTCCTCCGAATTCATAGTTTGATTAATAAGTGAATCCAAACAACTTTTTAGTGTAGCCTCTCTATTATAAACAGGAACTGCAATAGTTATTTTCATTTATAAATCCCCACCGTTATTAATATTATTTGACTTAACTTCTTTAATCACTTTCGTTTAATTGAATATTTCCCCATCCAAAGCGTTAAATATTTAAACTCCTTTCAAATTCAATAAGCTAATCTTCATCTGTAATAAATCTGCCCACTTTAAAACTCAAATTATCCCCTTTTTCAGTAAAGTAAGGAGTAATTACTCGATTATTTACTAGAACATCAATCGTGCTAATTTCAGAAACATCTGCTTTAAAATGTCCAACTCTTTTCTTAAAAAAGCTATTTCCCCACTCAAGACACATAGCTACATCCCAAATACCCTGAGAAAGGTCTAAGCTTGGAAAATTAATAGAACCCGAGCTCTCAAAAATATTATTATTTACTTTATTAACATTGGTATTTATAATAACAATCTTATTGTTATTTCTGTTAAAAAGCTGCATATAGAGACGTGGCTCACTTAAATCATTTGTAACCCCTGTAAGAGTCACCCTATTTTTTATAAAGTATTCCTTTTCTTTTCGCCATCCTGAGTCTAACATATAAACTAACATATCTGTTATGTTAGTACGATATTTAAAATTCCTAACTATTTCTTTCATTGCATAATTAAACTTTTCAAAAAAGTTTGTCTCAGTATATTGATATGAGGCATTAATAGCTTCTTCAGACATTCTATCAACCATTTCTGGCTTTAATAATAATTCTACAATTTTATTTCCTAATCCACTTATTGATCCGGATTTAACCAAATAACCATTCATTCCATTTTTAATAATTTCCACAAGTTCACTGCTATTATTATAA
The DNA here is from genome assembly GCF_014639255.1 of Pullulanibacillus pueri. Lineage (GTDB taxonomy): Bacteria > Bacillota > Bacilli > Bacillales > Sporolactobacillaceae > Pullulanibacillus > Pullulanibacillus pueri. The sequence continues at coordinate 150,346 of NZ_BMFV01000003.1, read as the reverse complement.
GCGACTACGGGACAGCCATTACTAAGGCTTTGAACTACGTCTAGGGTAGAATATTGAGTTTCTGCAAGTGATAAAGAAAATCCAGATAGTTTATAAATATAATTTATATCCTCATCTTCTTCACTAATCAATACTATATTATTATTAAGCTCCAAACTCTTAACTAATTCTTCACTTCTTTCATCTAACATTTCTAGACCATAAATAGTTAGTCTTGCCGATGGGACTTTATCAACTGTTATTCTAAAGGCGCGGATAACTTGTTCTAATTGCATTGAATCTATTTCTCTAAGTCTAATTAATACATGCTTATAATTTCTTGAAACACTAAATTCTGAAACTTTATCTATGTTTGTAAAAAACGGTGGAATAACAAATAAATTATTTCGTTTACCATATTTGTTTATTACATTATCTTTCTTTAATTTTGTTGAAAAAAATACTCCATCATATAATGACAAACAATCTCTATTTATTGAATCTATTGATATTTCATCTTTTATAAAACAAACTTTATATACATATTCATTATAATAGTTCTCTATAAAATCATTCGGCTCATTACTAGCAATAATAGTCATTTTGTTATCAACAAATTCATCCAAAAAAACATAGCGAAGTTCTTTTACATTATTAAATTTATAAGCAATTTTTTCGATTCTATTGAATAAAGTGATTTGCAATTTATTCTTTTTAGATTTGAAATTCTTCATTTTTGTAAGAAAACAATCGCCATTTACATCAAAAAACATTTCTTTCCACACTTTACCCGATCTAAAATGTACACTTCTTTGTAAATAGCCTAGCTCATCAAATTCTTCGATTTTTTTTAGGTTAGTCTCTTCGTCAAAATACTCAATTGACCTCAGGATATTTTCATCGTTAAAAGTTTTCTTTTTATAATCACCATATTGATTTCGTAAATTGTCATAATATAAATAAACGTTACTTTCTCCACTTTGTTCAAAACATGAGAATCCAGGTTCATCAATCTCAGAATAAATAGGCTTTATTTTCAAATTATTCTTTATACCGCTACTTCTATAGAACCGGTACATGTTAACAAATACACTGCTAAAATCTAAATTCCATTTTTCTTCTAAGGATTTTACCTTTTGATCAAAATCTTTATCATAATTTAGAAATAAAACCTTTATAGGTACTCTGTAACTATTATACAGTGAAATTATATTATTTATTTGTGAAGCCTCTAAGTTCTCTATGCTTGTTGCTAAAAACAAATATTGTTCAATAGTTGGGTCACTATTAGTTTTTATTGAATTAATTTCTTCATCATAAATTACGTAAGAAATCTTCCTCAATCCCTTCCATAACTCTCTCATCAATTAATTATGCTTTTATCTCAAATAATAACAACTACTTGCCTATTTAAAGGAATACCATAAAGGTTCCCCTCCACACTTTACTGATCCTTTTTCAAAATAAGCCAATCTATAACTCTATCCGATGCTCCAGCATCAAGAAATTCAAAGTTTTTATTTCTGAAAACCTCAACTTTTTCAAATTCATAATCATTATTTTCTAATGCAGTTAACAATTCATCAAAATTCTTAACAATTTTCCCCGGCACAAAATCCTTAAAATCATCATAAAAATCTCTTGTTGCAATATATTCTTCTAGATCAAATGCATAAAATAACATCGGCTTATTTAATAAAGAATATTCATAAATCGTAGAAGAATAATCTGTTATTAATACATCAGCGATAAAAAGAATATCATTAATTTCTCTATAGTCGGTCGCATTAATTAATACATCAGTATATTCTTCCGGTACCTGTAATTTATTCTTTACCAAGAAATGCAACTTAAAAACGACTATAGCATTATTTTTTCTGCAATAATCTGCTAAAGCATGAAAATCAATTTTTGTCATTGGATAATATGCTGTCTTTGGACCCCCTCCTCTAAAAGTCGGCCCAAATAATATTATCTTTTTATCTGTATTAAGTTGAGGAAAAACATTTAGAACATTATCTATAGCCTTTTTTTTATAAACTTCATTTAAAAACATATCTGTTTTGGGTATACCAGTAGCCACTACTTTACTTTCATCTATTGCAAAAGCTTCTGCATAATAAGGAATAACATGTTTTGAACTTGTAATTGCTTTTGTATAGATTCGATGATTAATTCCATCAATCTGTGGTGAAGCAGGCTTACCCAGGCGACTGTAACCAAACGTTTTGAAAGCGCCATTGGCATGCCATAATTGAATAATCTCAGTATCTTGATCAAAATTCATATTATTTACCATTGGTTGATAATCTTCTATCAAAATATAATCAGATATTCCAAGATAATACGGTAATTTAAACTTATCTATCCATTTACTTCTACCCCATATGTTGGACTTAAACGCCATTTTCAGAGAATATTCTTTGTCTAATCCTCGTTCTACCATACGATTATATACTGCACCTAGGTTTCCCCCCATACTCGCTCGTGAAGCAGATGTAAACAAAACCCTTCTACCATTCTTTTTGACTCTTTTCTTAGCGAATTCAAAAATAAACTGATACAAATTAATTCTGAGGTCAGATATTCTCCTTTTCAGAGATCTCTTTTTAGGCTTTTTCGTCTTAGGAATAGGGAACTTGAAATGTACATCCAAAGAAAAGCTACTACTATTCTTATAAAACATTGGATGCACTTTGTATTCACGTTTCGGACCACTCTTGAAATTTTTATCATAACAGTTATGGAACTCTTTTTCACCTTCAGAAGTTAAGTTTCCTGCAAGTAAAACTTTGGTTACTTCCCCAAACTCATTTTCTATCATTAGATCCCATATACCATCAGGAATACGGTCATCTTTATTTAATGTGGAAACATTTAATACCAAATAAAATGAATGGCCACTAATTTGAATTTTTTTTATTGGAATAGTGAAATCCTCATTCCTCCGTTTTAAATAAAATTTGTAACTTATATCTATGTCTCCAGCAATTAGTCCTTCTAGTTTTAAATTTACTCTCTCCCACTCTATATCATGAATAGTAGCGGAATAAGAGGCACTTGGAATTATTTCTTCTTCATACATTTTATATCCCCCATGCTGTACATAATAAATTTCTTAATCCAGTTTCTTTTCCAAAATAATTTGATCAACAACTCTTGCACTAGACTTCCCATCTAAGTGATCAAAAAAATAATCTATGAAAGATTCTAATTTTTCGTAATCAAAGTCCCTGTCTAAAATCCTCTTAATTACTTCATCTGTGTTCCGTACAATTGGCCCCGGAACGAAAGTTTGATAATCATAGTAAAAGCCACGATTATGAATGTATTCTTCTAAATCAAAAGCAAAGAATAACATGGGTTTGTTTAACAATGCAAATTCGAAACATACCGATGAATAATCAGTTATTAATATATCACTAATAAAGAGTAAATCATTAATATTTTCATAGAATGTAAAATCAAAACAAAAATCCTTATATTTGTTTGGAATAATAATTTTTTCTTTAATAAAAGGATGAAACTTCACTAATAAAATATAATCATCCTTTAATTCATTATATAGACTTTTAATATTTAACATTTCCATCGGATAATATGCGGTACTTTGACCTCTTCCTCTAAATGTTGGTGCAAAAGTTATTACTTTCTTATTTCGAAGATAAGGATACTCGGAATAAAATTTATTAATAACACTTGTCCTGTAATCCTCATCAAAAAAAATGTCTGTTCTTGGAATTCCTGTTCCAAGAACATTCTTAATTTCAATACCGAATCCTTCTGCATAATGTTGAGCTACATTTTCGGAACTAACAATAACCTTAGTATAATTTCTATGATTTTTTGAATTGGGAAGTGGACCTCCCTGGGAGCCAACACGACTGTAACCAAATTTTTTAAAAGCACCCACAGCGTGCCATAATTGAATAAGTTCAGAACGTTTTCGGATTTTTAATGGGTAGATCATAGGATAAAAGTCATCCAATAAAATAAATTTTGAGGTTGCAATTAGATAAGCCAGTACTAATATTTCTTTGTAACTTTTTCTTGTTTCAATACTTTGTTTTAGCAAAAATCTATATTCAAAATTTAGTTTTCTTTTTAACATTTCGTTATAGACAAATTTAAGATTACCGTTTAATTCTGAACAGCTATCGGAAATAAATAAAACTCTATCTTTTTTCAATGGTAAAATTTTGAACATTTTGTATACCGATCTAAAAATCCTACTTCTAAAAAACTTATAAAATATATCTGAAGTTCTTATCATCGAATAACCCTTTGTATATAAAAGTAATAAAACATTTCAAGGAAAACAATCTAGGTAAATTTAATAAATTTTTACAAGAATATTCTTCGTTTCAAACTTCATCTAATAAAAAATCAACAATTCTTTTACTCGATTGACCATCGACAAAATTAAAAAATCTGTTACGAAAATTTATAATAGCGTCAATATCAAATTCAGCCTTTAGAATCCATTGTGCTAGTTTGTCTGTTTCTTTAAAACTAGGACCAGGTATAAAAGTATCATAATCATAGTAAAAATCCCGCTCCAATTTAAATTGCTCTAGGTCATCAGCAAAAAACGCCACTGGCCGCCCCAGTAAACTATAATCAAAAACAACGGACGAATAGTCAGTAATCAACATATCAGATATAATCATTAATTCATGAATATTGTAATCATCTTGGATTTGATAAATGAAGTCTTCCATATAATCACCTAAAAAAGAAACAGAGTTCATAAAAGGATGGAGATGTAAAAGAATAACATACTCGTTTCCTAATAATTGCTTCAACTTAATAAAATCAATTGGGCATTTATATGCTTCTTGATAATGACTTTTACCACGAAACGTCGGAGCATACAATATAACTTTTTTATCTGCAAGTTCAGGAAAGTCAATGTAGAATTTACTAATAATTCCTTTACACTTTTCTTTTTCGAAAAAAATATCGGTCCTTGGAACACCTAAGGGGATAATATTACTTTCTGACATGTTAAAAGCTTCAGCATAGTAAGGAATAACTTCTGATGAGCTAACAATAACCTTTGAATAATTTGAATGGACTTTAACATGTTTCAAATATTGTTGACTGGGTCCAAAGGTATTACTTAATGTACTATACCCAAACTTTTTAAAAGCTCCTGCTGCATGCCATAATTGAATAATTTCGGTTCCTTTTCGAGGGGTAATGACATAAATGGGGAAATAAAAATCGTCTATAAAGAAAAAACGCGAAGTCGCTAAATGATAGCTTGACCTTATAATATGAAAAAAATAGCTGATTTTCCCCAAAAATGTAGAATTTAGTCTTTTAAACAAAAAAGTAAATTTGTAATTTTGTCCACGATTATAAAATTCATGATAGATATTTAGTAAATTACCTCTCAATTCACTAGAACGATACGACGCAAAGGTTACTTTATTATTGTTAACTGGAAAGAGGGCAGACGAAACAAAAAAGACAACTTGTATAAGTCTTTTTACTACAATTGTCATTACCAATTTGCTAAATTTCATACTAGTCCCCCTCTTTCTCAAAGCCTATATTCTCCAAAGCATAATTGTTTTTCCCCAGGAAGAGGTTAAATCTTTTTCAAAAGCATTTATGATGTCCTGAATTGTCTTCACTGGTTGAACTGACTCAATTAGTGTCTCTAAATATTCAATAATGTCCTGATTTTCTTTCAGAAAGTCAACCGTATTGACAAAATCTTGACGCCCACTTCGGCTACTTCCAATCAAAGTTATCCCTTTTTCTAAAATCATACGTGTGTTAACCTCAACAGGATATTCGGACACGCCTAATAAAGAAATTGAGCCTTCAGGTGTAATCGTATCAATAATTTGATTAATAGCTGATTGACTTCCAATCCCCCCAACACATTCAAAGGCATGATCAATTCTCACATTGGATGGTATATTATCAATTTGATAGGACTGATCGACAAATGAAAACCGTTCTAATTTATGAGCGTTTTTTCCAAACACAATAACCTTGCTATTTTTATAGGCTCTTTTCAAAAGTAAGGCGGTAATAAATCCTAAACTACCATCGCCCCAAACGCCAAATACATTTCTTCTTGAATGAGCCTTTTTCTCGAACCGACTAAGGGCGTGCATGCTAATTGTAATTAGTTCAATAAAAGCAGCAACATTGGGATCCATCTCTTTAAACAAGGGGACCACCCTATCTCGATCAAGAAAAACATAGTCCTGCATAAAGCCATCAAATCCACTCGATCTAAACTTACTAGATTCCAAGTAGTTTTCAGCAATAATTTCATCAGACTCAGTAGGTGTATTGGGTACCATAACTACTTTGGTCCCTACTTTAAATTCCTTTTTAGGATCATATACAATCTTACCAATGCCTTCATGAATAAGTGACATTGGTAACTTTTTCGCTAAAGTTTCCTTACCACGTTTTCCTGTATAGTAGCGCTGATCGGCCCTACAAATTGACAAGTGAGTGGGGCGAACTATAATGTGATCATCATTTAATGAAAATTCCTTATAGGCTACTTCATATTGACGAGGAGAAACTAATTGGTAAATTTGATTAATCATGGACAGTTGACTCCTTAAATAGCGCCTGAGCAACTTTTAAATCATAAGGTGTTGTAATCTTAATATTAAAGAGCTCACCTGGTACTATTTTTACGGTTGTTCCATTTAAAGAGCAAATCTTGCAAGCATCAGTTAATATAGATTTTTCTTTCTCTGAAAGTGATTTATAAAGTTTAACTATTTTCTTTATATTAAAACTCTGTGGGGTCTGACCTTGGTACATTGTAGAGCGAACGGGAATATCAGAAATGCTCTCGCCATCCTCTGATTGGATGATTGTATCAATCGCTTCGATGGCTGTATCAACAGCCCCATACTCTAATGCATAATTGATATTTTCTTCAATAATTCTATGAGTTAAAAATGGTCGTACTGAATCATGAGTCACTATAATGTCCTCATCATTAATTCCAAATTCTTCATCAATATAACGGATGCCACTCATGATGGATTCATTACGATCCTTACCACCCTCAGTAACCGCAATACGTTCTTCTTCCCCAATATACTTTTTAATGATATCTTTTGTATGATTTAACCATTCCTTTGGTGAAATCACAATAATCTTTTCGAAACGATCATTTAAAATGAATTTTTCAATAGTATGAATAATGATTGGTCTATCCTTTAATGTCAAAAATTGTTTTGGCATACTTATGTTGCCCATACGAGTCCCTTTACCACCCGCAAGTATTGCAGCATAGATCATCTTACTGCCCCCCAAATTTAATCTGCCTGGTCTCTTATTTAACGGCATAATTCCCAATAAAAAACACCACATAATCAAAAAATATAGAATAGTGATGTGAATATTGTTTTTATAGGTAAATTTGTCGTAAATTCTTTGTAAACTTCACTTTTGAATTATACACATACTGGGATTGATTTTCAAGACCATAAATATAATTTGGAAAAAAAAACAAGTGAAATTTACAGATAAATTCTTTGGTAATCGATATCACTTTATACCCAGTCCTTATTTCCTATAAGTCATCTTGTTTTTAATACTAAAAAAAGGTATCACCACTCAAATTTGAGGATGATACCTTTTATATTGGAGATTCATCATAAAATCCTTACTTTCTATCTCCAGCAAATAAATCCGTTTTTATCTTTGTTGTTGATACGCCAACTGTACGGGGTAAATATACCACTTCACAATAATCTTTAAGAAAGTCAAACTTTCCTTCCCAATCGTCACCCATAACAAAAATATCAACATCATTTTTTATAACATCATCAATCTTTTGCTCCCACTTGTTCTCAGGAATGACTTCATCGACATATCGGATCGCTTCTAAGATTAACTTTCGGTTCTCATAACTATGATAAGCTTCTTTGTGTTTTCCGGCATTAAATTCGTCAGTAGAAAGACCAACAATTAAGTAGTCGCCAAGTTCTCTTGCTCTTTTAAGCAAATTGATGTGGCCATAGTGGAGTAAATCGTATGTTCCATATGTTATAACCTTTTTCATATCGAAACTCCTTTAAGAAATAGTTTAATTCAATTTCTATTTTCTAAATTGTTCTCATATATTATAAAGTTTTTCTTTCAACTCTTTTAAAACCTTGTAAAAATCTCCACATTTATATGTTATACGAACAATTTATCAACAATCCGCTCACTTGCATGACCATCTTCTAAAAGGCAGTACTTATTATAAAAGTCATTGTATTTTTCAAGATAATGTTTTTCAACTTCTTTAACGCCAATTATATTTTCAATTATATCTTCAGTTGTCCTCATGAAAGGTCCAGGAGCTTCTTTTTCAAAATCCAAATAAAATCCTCTGACTTGATCTCTATAAATTTCAAGATCGTATGTGTAGTATAAAATCGGATTTTTTGTATTGGCGAAATCAAACATAACCGATGAATAATCAGTAATCAGTATATCTGTTATAAGTAGCAATTCTTGCATATCCGAATAGCTAGACACATTATAACAGAAGTCATTCAGTTCTTTCTCTATCTTTAGTTTGTTACTTATAGCGACATGCATACGTAGCAAAAGGATATAATCGTCTCCAATTGTTTCCTTCATTTTATGAAGGTCCATGTTGATATCAAATAAAAATTTGTTATTCTTGGATGTTTGATTATCACGAAATGTTGGAGCGTACAAAATAACCTTTTTATCATGAGGAAGATTTAACCTATTCCTAACAAGATGGGCTATTTTACCTTTCTCATTCTCCTTCTTGTAAAAGATATCATTCCTAGGATATCCTGTTTCTAAAATATTCCCCTCATATCTAAAAGCACTTTTAAATGCTCCTGTTGCATATGGGCTCGGAGAAATTAAATAATCCCATGTTTTTGTTGCGTTATAAACCCGCTCCAAATATCCTTCATTTCTTCCTTGGACCTCTTCAATATCAAACAACATTTTTTTAAGAGGAGTGCCATGCCATGTTTGGATGTATGTTGTCTGTGGCCTTTTGATAATGTAAGTGGGAAAATTTTGGTTATTAACCCAAACCCTTGCTCTAGCTAAGTAATAGTAATATTGAGGACTCAGTCGCTTTATCCGCTTGGTATTCGGATCATTAAAGCGAATTTGTTTATTACAAACCCAAATCACTTTATATTTAAGCCTTCTTTTTAAAATCTCCTCATAAATATATCTAGGGCTGTCTGAATACTGCTTTCCTACACCACTTTCAAAAAGTATTAAATTTTTATCGACGGGTAATATTCTTTTGGCAATCGCGTAAAACAATTTCATACTTGGGAAATAATATCTACTCTTTCTAAATCGGTTGTAAAAATCCCTGTATTTTTTACTCTCTAAAGCAGACTTAATGATGCCCTTCTTGCGGACTTTCGTAACTTCATTATAAATTCTTTCCGACGAACGGAGGTCCTTGAACTTCAAGAATTTAGAAGCTCTAATTTCATTTTCCTTCTTCATTTCAAAATCAGATTGTGCATATTCTTCTACTAACTGTAAAATACTTTCTTGATCATAAACAATATCACCTGGTAAATCATTATCCAAATCAAGATGGGAACCCAGTTTTCCAATAAATCTACTTCGATCAAATTGATAGTAGATAATCGGCTTTGTCAAAAAGCTAAAATCAAAGGCCACACTGGAATAATCCGTAATCATCATGGCACTTTCTTTTAATAAGTATTGGACATCTACTTCTCCCTGGCTAATCACTCTTACTGGAGCATTTTTAAAAAGCGAGGTGAACTTCTGCATATTTGGATGTAGACAGAATGTGATCTCAAAATTATATTTTTGCGAGAGTTCATGCAATCTTGGATCATTGACTAGAGTAGTGTACCTTTCAAAATACTCACTCTCGAGAAATTGTTCTTCACTAACCAACCATTCCCGCCATGTCGGAATAATTAACAGTTGCCTTTTAACTTGAACATCACCATTTAGTAAGGTATCAAATCTCGATAATCCAGTAACCTTAACTTCCTCAGGTCTATACTGAAAGTCATTAACAAGAATATCCTTTTCATAATCAGAACTTACAAAAACCATATCAACATCAAAACCTGGCGAGTTTTTCCCATAAAAGTGAACTGAATTCTTTGTCCCCATAACACCATGTTGAAGGAAAACTTTTATTGCTTTTACTTTTTTCTTAAATTCATTTGTCCTAAGTGGATATAAATAATCAGGATGATGAGAGCCCACAATTTTTCTAGCCATCAGCACGTGCCATATATGCTCTTTCGATTTAAAATCTAATATATTGCCATATGGCTCTACATTTCTAAATTCCGGGGAGTCCTTTTCAATAACATAATATACGTTTTTATTAGGATGATTCTTCCTCACATATTTATAAAAAGCCAACCCCGTATCCTGAGCTTTGAAGGGTTGTTCTCCAACGATCCAAATATTTTTTTTTCTATAAAAAGGACGGATCAGCCAATACCAACGCATTAGCTTTCTTAAGTACTCATATGTATCACTTTCAAACTTATCAACTTGTAATGAGAGATTAAATCCTTTTGATGTGTAATAGGGACTAACTCCAAATACTTTATTTCCTCGAATAGCACTGCTACTATTCGAATAATTCCTTGCTTTGATTCTTGGTTTACCCACTCTTATCCTTGTCGGTTCTTTACAATCATGAAATTGCACTTCAAAATGTAAGTCATAGATATCCTCATCAAGCGCTTCGTTTTCAAATAGTTTATTTAAATCAATATCAGCCTGATAATCATATCGATTCAAACCATATTTCCTTCGGGTTGCTTCTTCTAAAAACTTCAACTTTAGAGGAAGGGTGGTTGATACATTTAATTTTCTTCCAAATAATATTAATTTAATGTCATTGATTTTAGAATTTCTTGTATAAAGTTTCCCGCCAACCATCAATCGATGGGGCTCTAACCTTAGATAATCAATTTTTGTTTTGCTGCTTTGCTTTAACTCACGATTAACTACAAAAGAAACATTACCTTTAACCGTTATGTATAATGAACACACCGAACCATCATGTTCAATAAAATTAAGGTTTTCACTAACTGTATCTTCAAATCTCCCTAGTCTAATTGGGTAGCCGAAATAAACTTCACCGTCTTTTTTGATTACCTCTTCAGCATTTGACTCTAGCTTTTCAGCCTTTATTTCACTAAAAATACGCTTTGGCACATTAACATATAAAAATAAATTATATAATTGCTCTTCACCGTTTTGAAATTCTGGGAATTCATAAGGATTCACTTTAAAGTCAAATGTTGATGAAGCCTGATTCGCTTTAATTTTTATTATTCGCTCATTGTCCCGAGATATAAATCTTAGTTCTTTAACTATGTAATTATCATTACTCAATGTACCTCTTATATTAATACTTTCATTATTCTGATCCAAACTCAAAAAATGCTTTAACTTCTTTTGCTTTTTTTTAAATAAACGATTTTTAACTTTTCTCATGAATCGAACAACCATCTGTTGTCACCTCAGTATACTAATTAGGGCAATTCCAATTAAATAAAAACAAGTCACAATTAATATTATATAATATGGCCTGAGGATACAACAATTATTAAAGGGAATTCGACATATAATTGTAATCAAACGTCTTAATAATGAATAAAAACACATGGTATAAAAGCCTTTTTAGAAAGGGTTATTTTTACACCTTATTATATAAAATAAATATTAAGCAACTTGTATGAAAATCTTAGTTCGTAGTTCTTATTTCTCCCATACTTACGCAAAAAATAAAACGCCTATCCTAATAGGCGCTTTATTTTTGCTCTAATTCCATTGGACTGTTTTTTTGTAAATACATAATCTCTTAAGCAGATCTGATTTAATGTATGGAAATAATCCTTGTGATACTTTCTTTCATAGTGCCAAGGAGCTAATCCAAAAGCATAATTACCATCTGCATAATATTCATTTTCTCTTAAATCAATCTTACGAAGTTTATACTTGTCTAAAATATAAGTATAAAGCTCATTATAAAGTTTTGTGTCTGCATCAAGATAATTATAGCGCTCTTGATCAAACATGACCAATTCTCCATTTTCATTCACATAGGAATTAGCATAACGAAAACAATTCAAAATCAATTTTGTTTTTGGTAAATGTTCTTGCACATAATTATAAAGGTCATCAAACGCTTTTTCCCATAATTCTCTGTAGATATTAAGGTTTTTACGAAAACGATAGCTATTGTCAAACTTTTTTTCACGAAAGAATTTGGTTTTCCTAAACCCATTCGGATTATTTGTTAAATAACGATCACCTATTTGAACAACACCATATCTCATATCAGCATAAAAATCAATGATAATATAATCTGGCTGATTTGTTTTTATCTCCTCTAAATATTCTTTAGATAAATCTTCCATTAGTGTATTATGCCTGTGTTTACTAATTTCCTCTGAAAGCTCCAAGTCATCTTTTGAAAGAGTTACTTTAGGAGACATTAAACTTATTATTGAACTCTGCCATGCTGTACTTATACATTCATAAAACTCTTTATATTCCGGAACAAACTTCCGGTTAAAAACATCTCTCGACACGCAAGAACCTATTACTGAAAAGGTAATTTTTGACATTTAGATCATCCTTCATATTTTATCTCATATTAGACCAAATGATTAATTTAAAGAATTCAAGTAAAAATTCGTTGTAGTACTTTGTTTCATAGTGCAAATAGCCTAATTTCCATTTATGCATTTCAGAAGAATGAAATTTACGATCTGTAAGATCGATAAAATATACCTCGTTATCTGTAATCGTACCTTCTAAAGTCCTTAATAACTTATTTTTGCTTTGGACATCATTTCTCTGGAGGCTTTTTAATAGATAAGTCTCTTCATAATAGGAACTTACAAAACTTGCCGCATGAACGACAACTTTCGTAGAGGGACACGATTCTTTTAATTTGCGAGTAAACTCATTAAAAGATTCCGTCCACTTTTGTAAATACTCAGAACGATTTGTTTTTAAAGTAAAGGGAATCCCTGTCTCTGGTATTTCAACATGATCTAATCTTGGTTGATTATTTGTAACGTATTTACTCCCAATTTGTAATGTTCCATAAGCAACATCTGAAGTAAAATCCATCACGACATAATCCGGGTTAATAGCGTTTAATTTATCAAAAATCCCTTTTTCAAAATCATCTCTAATAATTTTTTTAGTAAATGAACTCACGTTATCTTTCAATGAATAACTTTCCATTGGTTCTGACATGATACTGATTAAAGACGACTGATAATTTAAAAGATGGACTTCCAATATGTTATCCAAATCAGATTGGTTACTTAGTTCAAAGCACCCCCTAGTAGCAGCTGATCCAATAACAGCAACTTTAATCTTTCGCAAATTCTATTCCTCCTAGGCTACGATAAAATTGATGTCAAATTTATTTTAGCTTTAATCAAATTTCCCTATTCAGTTTCTATTTTTTGGGACCAAAAACATGTTTCACAATCTGCTCTGAGGCTACTCCCTTCTCCCAACTACAAAATCTTTCAGTAAATGCTTTATATTTCCCTCTGTACTCTTCTTCAATCTTTTCGATATTCTTAATAGCATTAATGACGTCACCTGAGGTCTTTAATAAAGGTCCAGGAACTTCTCTTTCGATATCGATGTAGAACCCTCTCAATGTATCTCGATATTTCTCCAAATCATAAGTAAAGAAAAGGATTGGTCTTCTTAAATTAGCGTAATCAAAAAAGACTGAAGAGTAATCTGTAATGAGTATATCAGAAATCAAGTATAAATCTGCAATATCATCATACTTTGAAAAGTTGAAAGCAAAGCCACTATAATCCCCTATGTCTAGGTTATCAGCAATAAAGTAGTGCATTCTGAGAATAACAACATAGTCTTCTCCTAATTCATTGCGCATTCTTTCTAAATCTAATTTTAAGCTGAATTTGTATTTACCAGCTCCGTAGTATTCATCATCTCTCCATGTTGGTGCATAGAGAATGACTCTTTTACCTGCTGGTATCCCGAGCTTTGCCTTGATAGACTTAGCAATCTGATCACGATTTTCAGCATACATAATATCATTTCTAGGATAGCCATACTCTAACATTGGCTTGGAATACTTAAACGCCCGCCTGAATATATCAGATGAATACTGATTCGCAGAAACAAGATAATCCCAACGCCTTGATTGTTCATAGAAATCCTTCTTGTAATTCGGATTCGCAGAATATACATCTTTCATATCAAAGACAAGTTTTTTTAGTGGAGTCCCGTGCCAAGTTTGTATGTAAATATTTCCTTTACGTTTATTCAAATGCTTTGGTAAACGAGAATTGCTTACCCAGTACTTCGATCTTCCTAAATAGTAATAATACGCGAAACTAAAGCGTTTAACTTGTTTGGGGTTTCCTGGAATCTCTCTTCTTTGGTCGGCATAAATCCATACAAATTTATATTCCGGACAATACTTTTGCATATATTCATAAATATATTTTGGACTATCAGAATAATTTTTTCCTAAAAAGCTTTCAAATACCACATAATTTTCTTTCATAGGCATTTTTGTAAACAAAGATCTATATAATTGAAGGTACATCTTCGTCCGACTTCGATAACCTCTTCTTAACAGCCCCAAGTTTACATGCACCTTTAACAACTTTGAAAATAAGTTTTGCTTACCTTTTATTAATTGCTTTAATTCTGATCGTATCATTAAAGGCATTTTAGCAAGCTGCTTTTTGTCTAGCTTTGAGACTGCAGATCTTAATTGATCAAACTCAACTTGGCTAAACTTCCTAATGCTGGCATAACCTATAATCTCATTTCTATATAAGTTAAGAAACTGTTTATCTAAAAAGGATTGAGCCTCGTCATTTTGTTGATACTTATCTCTTAATTGATTATATATGGTTATAAAATCAATTATTATTTTCCCCATATCAGATTGCATCAATGAAGGATTGGAAATAGGATCATTACGAAACCTTTTAAAATAAATACATCCGAGTAATTGTGGTGCTTTGGTAATATTAATCATCAAAGGGACAACAAATGCCAGATCTGAGTAACATCTAACGTCCTCGTTAAATCTTAATTGATATTTATCAATGAACGCTTTAGAAATGAGTCGGTGCAACACAGACTTATTATTAAATTGCCTTGTTTTGTCCTTATCCACTACAATTTCTGTTTTTGAGTTCCCAACTTCACTGGGTTCCTTATTTATTTCCTCGATCTGCCCAGATATAAGCTCATAATCTCCAATATTCTCCACCAGTTCTTGCAATGTCTCTTTGGAAATATAATCATCACTGTCTAAAAAATATATGTATTGACCCGTTGCTATTTCAAGACCATAATTCCTAGCGCATCCCACACCTTTTCTTCTTGAAAGATGGTGCACTTCGATTCGCTCATCATTTTTTGCTAAACTTATTATCTTTTTTGTGCATTCTTCATCTGAACCATCATTAATTAATAAAATTTCAAGATTTCTATAAGTTTGCTCAGAAACTGATCCAATACAATCATCTAGAAATTCTGTAGTATTATATATAGGGATTATTACAGATATCTTATTCACTCGGAATTCTACTCCTTAAGAAACAAATACAAATCTAATAATAACTTATCAATTATTTTAAGGGAAGTCCAATGAGTAAAGTAATTATCCCCTTAGAAAAGTGAAAATAGCTGTCGAATGAATCGACAGCTATTTTTGTAAGATAATTATTTATAAACTGGGACATCATAAACTAAAGTATAAGAATCAAGTGAGTCATAAAGATTACTTATATTATAAGTCTGTTTAACAGCCCAACCAATATCTGTAGCATATTGATGCCATATATTAGCCGTATCAGGATTCCATCTCATTTTATATAAAGTATCCTGACCAGCATGGATATAATTATCTGAAACAAATTGTGCTCCACCGATAATTGCATCCTCAGGAGTTATCCAGCCTCTATTAAAGGCTTCTCTTGCCCCTCCATGGATAACATCATCATTAACGGCTCCAATTCCGTACATGTTATAGACAATAGCATCATATTTTTTAGCATTTGATGGAAGAACGTCAACTTCTTTCTCACCATTATCAGCAAATACAACGTTGCCCTTTGAATCGAGCCTTATATTAACTTTAATACCATTAGCTAGTTCAGATTTACCATTTCCAGTTTCTAAGAAAGCATGCGAAATAAGATAAATCTCATTAACACTATACTTTTTACCAGCATCAATAAAGGATTGTGCTTTTCCCTCAAAAATACCATTACCCTTTAAAATATTTTCATTGACCTCAGAAACATTTAATCCAGCACTACTCGTGAGGTTTAAAAATTGCAAATACTCTGGTGTTCCTTTTGCAAAATTATTAGGATCAAGAAAATAGGCTACTTCATTCCTATAAGCACTTCTACTAGCTACTACACACTTGATCTCATACCAGTAATAGTTACCTACTTTGATTCTCTTCAAAATTTCAACTCTTGCTCCATTTTGAAGATATCCAAGGACATCAGCATCTGTATTTGTATCACTTCTCACACGCCAATCAGTACCTTTAATGGTTCCTGTAGAACCACTTATACTACCGAAAGCATCCTCACGAAGATAACCAATCATTAGGTCTGTGTCAGGGCTTCTAGTCATTTCTAAGTCAACCATATCATTGAAGGAAACACCGTAATTTGTTGATAACTGTTGCCCGACATCTGTTTTCTTAATATAACCGGTCACCGATTTTCCATTTAAAATAACAGTACATTCATACCATTCTGATGTAAAGGTTTTATACTTCAACGAGGCTCCTCGTTTATAGGACTTTAGTACCTTAGAACTAGTCGAAGCATAAGTATAAACATTCGTTGGACTTTTTATTCCAATGCCATGAAGTGTTTCTTGTTTTGATACACTGTTTTCCACATCATTTTTATTGATATAGCCTGTGGTCTTTTTACCATTGATATAAACGGTGCATTCATACCAACCCGATGTGAACGTTTGGTATTTTAAGACGCTTCCTTGTGGATAGCTCTTTAATGCACTTGAGCTTGTAGAGGCTTTGGAATAGACTTTAGTCGTACTCTTTCCAACACCATGTAACGTTTCTTGCTTGGTTACACTATTTTCCACTGCACTTTTTTGAATATAACCAGTCCGCTTTTTACCATTAATGTAGACGGTACATTCATACCAACCTGATGTGAACGTTTGATATTTTAAGACACTACCTTGTGCATAGCTCTTTAATACACTTGAACTTGTAGAGGCTTTGGAATAGATTTTGGTTGTACCTTTTCCAATTCCGTGCAAAGTCTCCTGCTTGGTTACGATGTTTTCTACATCACTTTTATTGATATAACCCGTAGTAGCTTTACCTTTTATAATAACGGTACATTCATACCAGCCTGATGTGAAGGTTTTATACTTTAGGACACTACCTTGTGCATAGGTTTTAAGTGTCTTAGAACTGGTTGAAGCTTTGGAATAAACCTTAGTAGAACTATCCAAGCCAATACCATGTACGGTTGTTTGTTTGGATACCTCATTTTCAACATCTGTTTTCTTAATATAACCGGTTTGATATTTGCCATTGATCTTAACAACACATTTATACCAATCCGAAGAATAAGTTTCATATTTTAAAACAGACCCTTGATCATAACTCTTCAAAACTTTTGAACCTGTAGTTTTCTCGTAAACATTGGTTTTGTCTTTTAAAGCAATACCATGAAGTGTAGCCTGTTTAACAGACATGGTTCTTGCCATCAATATTCTAGGTTGAACTGTGGTAGTTTTATCCTCAGCAACTGATTTATCTGAATCACTACTATTTTCAACCTTAGAATCCTTTGACTCCTCAGCACTCTTTTGATCGTCTGAAACGGAATCATCTTCTGCTTCCTTTTGATCGTTTTCAGTTGCTGCTTGATCAGAGTTTTTATCACTTTCAGTAGTTGTTTCATCTGATTGTTGACTTTGATCTTTATTTTCAGCTACAGTGTCTTGAGATTGCTGATCCTGAGCCTCATTACTATCTTCAGACTTATCCTGGTCTGTCCCTTGTTGATCACTGTTTTCAACATTTTGGTCATCCCTGCTTATAGAAGGCTCAACAAATGAATCGTTAGTTATGTAACCAACCCATGTTTTTCCTGTCTTCTCGTCAGTATAACTGACCTTGGAATAGTCTGAGTTTGTTTCTTCTATAGAAACTTTAGTTAATGAAGGAACTGAGACTAATATTTCACTTTCCGGTGTCTCTTCCTTCAAAATATCGACAGTGTCACTCCCTTCTTGTCCATAAACTATAGCTGTACCAGCGTCACTTTTACTGACAATCGTGTCATTTGAGTCCGCTTTAGCATAAAAAGGACTGATTGACAGCAATAAAACGATAGCTAAAAATACAGCTCCTAACTTCCCAAATTTCAACACAACCCCTCCTTAAGTTAATGAAAAAAGATGTAACAGGTTCACTAAATATATCGGATTAGTAGATTAAAATATTTAGTAAAACAACAAATTACTAATCAATTTTATCATTTAATAGATTTCATTAAAATAATTAATTAAAGCCGCAGTCAATGCCTTGGCGAAACTATTCCTTACTGAGCTTTCTTCAATACGATTTAATTCAGAGCTATTTGACATAAAACCAATTTCTATCAATGCTGCAGGTGAAGTATTTTTTCTTGTTACATACAAGTTGTCACTAATCACACCACGACTATTTCCCCCAAGAGCTGGCACAATCTCTTTTTGTATAGCCTGAGCTAACAATTTACTTTCCTTTGGATACTTATTAACGCCAGGATATTCAGGGTCATTTTTTGAACTATAATGTGTTTCAATGCCAGTTGTACTACTACTGGTGGACGAATTCGCATGAATTGAAATATAAACGTCTGCTGAATACTTCTTAGATATATCCACACGACATTGAAGTTCTTCGTGTCCCGTTGCTCCTGTCTGACAATTCTCATCCTTATTTCTAGTCATAATGACAGTTGCTCCCTTGGACTCAAGGGCATTTTTCACCGTCTTTGCATATGTAAGATTAATAACCTTTTCTTTTAGCCCATCAACTCCGGTTGTACCAGGATCAATCCCACCATGACCAGGATCCAAAACTATAACTCTATCACTTAAATCTTTCACAGGGTCAACTTTTGCATAGATATAGCCTGTCGTTGGTTTGCCGTTAATATAAACGGTACATTCATACCAATTTGATGTGAAAGTTTTATATTTTAAGACAGCGCCTTTTTGATAAGATTTTAAAACCTTTGAACTTGTAGAAGGTGCAATGTACACGTGTTTGACACTTGTTATCGGACTACCTTTTATAGTTGTTTGCTTTGTTACCGCATTTTCCACTGTGCTCGCTTTAATATAACCCGTGGTCGCTTTACCCTTTATATAAACTGTACATTCGTACCACCCAGATATAAAGGTTTTATATTTTAAAATGGAACCCTTGCTATAACTCTTTAAGCTTTTTGAGCCTGCTGAAGCCTCTGTATACACTTTTGTCGATTTTTCTAGAGCAACGCCTCTTAAATGAGTAGGATTTGCTGTAGGAACAGAGACATCTTTTACATTGATATACCCTGTCGTGGCTTTACCCTTTATGTAGACCGTGCATTCATACCAATTAGAAGTAAAAGTTTTATATTTTAATGTTGAGCCTTGAACATAACTTTTTAAGACCTTCGATCCTGTCGATGCTTTTGAATAGACCTTGGTTGGACTTTTTGTCCCAATCCCTTTTAAGGCCTTTTGATTTGTTGTTGGTGCTTCTACATCATTCTTATTGATATAGCCTGTCGTCGCCTTACCCTTTATGTAGACCGTGCATTCATACCAATCTGAGGTAAATGTCTTGTACTTTAATGTTGAGCCTTGGGCATAACTTTTTAAGACCTTCGATCCTGTCGAGGCTTTTGAGTAAACTTTAGTTGAGCTTTTTGTCCCAATCCCTTTTAGAGTTTTTTGACTTGTTGTTGGAACTTCTACATCATCCTTATTGATAAAGCCTGTCGTTGCCTTGCCATTTATATAGACTGTGCATTCATACCAATCTGAGGTAAACGTTTTGTACTTTAATGTTGAGCCTTGGGCATAACTTTTTAAGGCCTTCGATCCTGTCGAGGCTTTTGAGTAAACTTTGGTTGAGCTTTTCGTCCCAATCCCTTTTAAGGTCTTTTGATTTGCTGTTGGTACTTCTACATCATTTTTATTGATATAGCCTGTTGTCGCTTTACCCTTTATGTAGACTGTGCATTCATACCAATCTGAGGTAAATGTTTTAAATTTTAATAGAATTCCTTGTGCATAACTTTTAATGGTTTTTGAATCAGCAGATGATTCCGAATAAATATTTGTGGGATTCTTCAAGGCCACACCATGGAGAGTTTGAGCTGATAATAGCCCTTTCAACAATTCTTTTTTCGGAGAGGTCACTTGATTCTGAGGTTTGTCACTTATTACAACACTATCACTTTTTTTACTCTTGATTGTTTTTTCAGCAGTGTTTTTATTATCACTCACTGTTTGTTTTTCAGTACTTTTGGATTGTGAATCTGTTGAGGGCTCTTCTACTTCTTTTGCTTCAATATCTGCACTAGCATTACTTGGCTGCTTACTACTCTTCTGGGCTTCTTGTTCATTCTCCTTCGTTGCATCATCCGCCTGTTCTTGTTTCTCATCTTTAAGCAGGCTATTTGCAACGAAACCAACCCATTGTTCTCCTAATTCTTCATTAGAGTAACTGACCTGAGTATAATTAGAGCCTTGTTGTAAAACTAATACCTTTGTCTTAGAAGGAACAGATACTAGTACATCACTTTCTACAGATGCTTCTTTGTGAATATTTACCTTTCCGTTATCTTCAGCTGCTAATATTTTTACATTATTAACTGCATTTCTTGAATCTCCTAAAACATTGGTGCTTGCGCTTGCACTTAATGGAATATAGGAAAAACATAGCAAAAAAATGACACCTACAACTACTAATTTACCAAACTTCACAATTAAACTTCCCTTCGTAAAAAAATAGCAAACAGTTTACTAGTAACCCAAAATTACTAAGACTATTTTACCATAGTTTTACTTTTTTAGAAGCTAAAATTCTACTTTTTTTGATAAATTTCTCCAAATATCGACTAGGCCTGTTGCAGACACACAAAAAAAGAACTACCAAATAGTAGCTCCTTTGTAATTATAGCAAAAGTAATAAGATTATTTAATTTCCTTAAGAGCCTTAGCTAATTTCTAGTCCCGCTCCACCAAAAACCAAGGATTTCTCAAGTTTTCTTTATTATAAGTCAGTACGGCTTTACTGTCGGCCACAGTCACCGTTCCGCCAGCTGCTTCAACAATGGCCTGACCGGCCCCTGTATCCCATTCCATTGTGGGGGCATAACGAGGATAGGCATTGGCCTTTCCTTCAGCAACAAGACAGAGTTTGAGTGAGCTTCCAGCTGATAAGGTGATGACTTCTCCGTATTTTGTTTTGGCTTCAGCTATAAAGGCTGCGGTTGCTTCTGACATATGTGAACGGCTGGCAACAACCGTATAGGTTTCTGTCTTAGAACTTGGAAGCCTAATACCGAGCTCTTCTATTTTAATATCGCTATTCAATACTTCGTGACTATCTTCTATTTTATAGGTACCCCAGTGTTTTTTTCCTATATATAGGGTATCAAGGACAGGAGCATAGATCACCCCAATAACGGGTTCAGCGTTGACAACGAGCGCTATATTGACCGTAAACTCCCCATTCCGCTTTACAAATTCCTTCGTTCCATCAAGGGGATCTACTAACCAAAAGGTGTGCCATTGCTGCCTCTCCGCATAGGCAATATCCTGCCCCTCTTCACTAAGAATCGGAATCTCTGGGTAATGCTTGGTTAACGCATGGACAATTGTATCATGCGATTTTTGATCGGCCAGTGTCAGTGGGGAGTCATCTGATTTATGTGCAACCTGAAAATCTGTTTCATAAACCTTTAAGATTTCTTCTCCTGCTTTTAAGGCTGCTGCGATTAAATGCTGAATATTGATAGCATCAGCTTCCATTAGGAGATATACCCGTTTTTTTGAAGATAGTCAATGACTTGTTGCGCTGATTCTCCGATTGTCTGGCGATCATTTTCGACCACAAGCTCAGGTTTTTCAGGAGCTTCATAAGGAGCATCAATCCCTGTAAAATTCTTGATTTCACCTTTTCTAGCCTTGGCATACAAGCCTTTTGGATCGCGTTTTTCGCATTCCTCCAGATCACACTTCACATAAATCTCAATAAATTCTTTCTCCCCTAAAATATCCCTGACTAAATCTCTATCCTCTTGATAAGGGGAAATAAAAGCAGTGAGTGTGAAAAGTCCAGCATCGACAAATAACTTGGAAACTTCTCCAATCCGTCGAATATTCTCCTTTCGATCTTCTGGAGAAAAGCCCAGATTTTTATTTAAACCGTGCCGAATATTATCACCATCAAGGATATAGGTGCGGATGCCCATTTTGTGAAGCAATTTTTCAACCTCTACCGCAACTGTTGATTTACCTGCACCTGAAAGACCCGTAAACCAAAGGACGGCGCTTTTATGTCCATTAAGTGCTTGACGATCTTGTTTCGAAACTTGACCATCATGCCACACAATATTTGTTGCCTTTGTCATTTTCATCATCCTATCCATACAAATTTAACAATCGTCACTGTCAAAACCATAACCATTAAACTGAGTGGGAGTCCGACTTTTACATAATCCTTAAAATGATAACCCCCTGGTCCATAGACAATGAGATTCGTTTGATACCCTATGGGTGTTATAAAACTGGCTGAGGCAGCTACAGTAATAATGAGCGCAAACGCGATTTCATCAACGTGAACGGCATCGGCGACTGACATGGCTATGGGAAACATCATCACGGCAGCCGCATTATTCGTAATAAATTCTGTAAATAGATTGGTTAAGAAATAAACAATATACAAAAGGGCCAGTGTCCCTAAGGGTTGGCCGACTTTCACAAGCCCCGACGCAATCCATTCCGCCGCACCAGACTGCGTTATTGCTGCGCCGACGCCAAAAGCTGAGGCGATAATAAGAAGAACTTTAAACTGCAAGGCCTTTTGTGCCTCTTCAATAGTGATTGTTCTTGAAAGTAAAAGTAAGATGACTTCAAGGCACATCCCTTTAAACATGGATAAAAATCCACAGGTCACCAGTCCAATCGTGATGACAAGGGTCACCATCGTAAACCAGCCCTTTTTAATATTCGCCTTTGAGATAAAAGGATTGGCAATGGGAGTCACGACATAAAAGTCATTCATATTTTGTCTGATATTAAAATCTGAGCCTGTTAAAACTAATAATGTATCTCCAGGTTTTAAAATGATATTTCCAATCTTTCCTCGAATTCTTTCGTGATGACGATGAACAGCAATAACAGCGCCATCGTATTTCCCTCTAAAATTCACTGTTTTTACTGTTTTCCCAATTAATGAGGATTGGTGAGAGATGACCACCTCAACCACTTGATTCTCCGCATTAATCAGCTGTTCAATTGAAATATCAGAAGCAGGGTCGAGACGGAGTCCCTTTGTGTTTTGCAATTCGGCGATCGTCGAAACTTCCCCGGTAAAAATAAGGCGGTCGCCTTTTCGAATAAGGGTTGATGCCCTTACTGGTGAAATGACTTCAAATTCTCGGATAATTTCGATGAGAAAGAGTCCATTGAGTTGTCTTAAGCCTGCTTGTTCCACTGATTGATTTATAAATGGATAGTTTTCTTCAACGACCAATTCTGCAAGATAATCTTTACTGTTATCGGTACGATCAAATTCCCGTCCTTTTCGGTTAGGCAATAATTTATAACCCACTGTCACGAGATAAAGCAGACCAATAAGAGTGGCCGGAATGCCAATGATCGCGATTTGGAAAAAGGAAAATCCTTCATTATTATTTTTTAAAAGCATTCCATGAACAACAAGAGTTGTGGAGGTCCCCATGATCGTGATCATTCCACCTAATATTGTCGCATACGATAGCGGAATTAAAAATTTGGAGGCAGAGATCCCACGATCCTCACACCATTTCCGAATCACAGGCGTTAGCATGGCGACAATAGGTGTATTATTCAAAAATGCCGAAAGACCTGAAACAGGGACGAGCATCCGTAACAGAGCTAAAGTACCTCGTGACTTTTTACCTAAGACATTTACCATTATCCGATTAAATATGCCACTATTCTGAATGGCACTGGCGATAATAAAGAGAAGTGCCACTGTCAACATACCTTCATTGCTAAACCCCTGCAACCCTTCCTCTGGCGATACGATGCCTGTTAATAAGAAAATGGCAAGGGCAGTAAAAACAATGAGATCGGGTCGAGCCCATTCAAAAATCAGCCCGACCATCATTAACATAATTACACTAAGCACAAGCAGGATCTGCCAAGTCATGGGCGTTCCAACCTTTACTCTTGAACTTGCATACCCTTAATGAGGACTTCCGCAACCTCAGGGCGTGAAAATTCTGCTGGTGGCTTGATGCCTTGACGAAGCATTTCACGCACTTTGGTCCCACTTAAATGGACATGAAATTCTTTATCGTGTGGGCAGGTTTTTGCCGTCCCCATATTGCCGCACTTCTTGCAATAGAAGGCATGCTCAAACTTAAAGATACCAATACCTAATTCCTCTTCATATTGACTGATCAGTTCTTGAGCCTCGTAAGTGCCATAATAGTCACCGACACCGGCGTGATCACGACCCACAATGAAATGCGTGCATCCATAATTTTTACGCACAATGGCATGTAGGATCGCTTCCTTTGGCCCTGCATAACGCATTGCCGCGGGATAAATGACGAGGCGCGTCCGATCTTTTGGATAATAATTTTCTAAGATGACTTTATAGCTTTCCATACGGATTTCGGCTGAAATATCATCGCTCTTCGTTTCACCGACAAGTGGATTGAGCAATAGACCATCAACAGCCTCTAAAGCACATTTTTGAATGTATTCGTGGGCACGGTGAACAGGGTTGCGTGTTTGGAACCCCACAATCGTCTTCCAGCCTAAATCAGCGAACATCGCACGCGTCTCTTTTGGATCCATATACTGGTCGGCAAAGTCTCCATGGTCTGGACGATTGACGAGATGGATCGGCCCTGCGAGATAGACTTCTCCTTTTTCATAGACTTTTTTAACCCCTGGGTGGGCACTGTCTGTTGTTCCATAAACGTTCTGCGCTTCTAAGGCTTTATCGTATTCATACTTTTCTTCAAGATCGAGCACACCATAAGTAATGCCGTCTTCTCCTAGCAACAAAACACGATCCCCAATGTTTAATTGCTCAGCTTCTTCTCGAGTCACTGGTAGTGTAATCGGAATACTCCAAACGAGCCCATTTGCTAGTCGAGTTTTATTAACGACACTCAGATAATCTTCTTTTCCCATAAATCCCGTCAGTGGGCTGAATCCTCCGATACCAATGAGTTCAATATCTGAAACGGTCCATGGTGAAACTGTAATCGCCTGTAAGTCTTCCTTGTCAACATTCTTCCATTCTTCTTCAGAAAGCTCTCGGTTTACAAGTGGTCCTCCATGTGCTTGCAAGTTTGTTTGAGTTATAGATGTCAAAATGAATTCCTCCCTTTAAAACTTATTATAGATTCCCTTTAACTCAAGTCTTAAAACGTTAATAGAAAATACAGAACGTTATATCTATAGTTCAACACTATCAAAAAAAGAGTAATATTTAAAAGTTTATGTAAATCCTTTTACATTTTGATTCTTACTCTTAAACTCTTGTATTTTTATTAATGCTTTAGAGGACATGTTAACAGAGAAGTCTTAACTTATTATTAATTTTCTACATAGTATACCTTAATTCCTACTAATTTAATAGAAAAACTTAGTTTTTAATTATTCGTAAAGCCTTAAACCGCTTTTCATCTGCTAAAAGCGTGCTGACCTGAACACAAAATCATAAGCTACTCTTAGTTAAACTTAAGCACTTTAATGAATAAGATAACCTGCCTTATTTACTCTTCAGTGTATGTTCCTTGAAAACCTCACGTGTCGGCAAATCCACAATCTGGTCCTTTATACACATACGATAATCCTCCTTAACTTATGATAAAAATCTAAGCGTCTGGCTCCATTTCAGGAAAAGAAAATAATTCTTATGGCAAAGCGATTGAGGAACTTAAACATTTGCTAGTCAGTGACGAAGAAAAAATGTTTATTCAAAAACTGACCTTTCCGGAACAAAAAGCGGCCTCCGAAAATGCGGACAGGAACCACCATCTCCTAGTCACCCGAGTCCGAAAGCCGACCCCTTCGGACGGTTTGAACAAGCATCAGCTCAGTTGTGTCTAAAGACAAGCACACTTCGGACTCTCATAACCAACTCTCGCCGATTTGTGTCCGAAGAACAGCACACTTCAGACTCTCATAACCAACTCGCACCGATTTGTGTCCGAAGAACAGCACACTTATTAGAACACGAGCATCATCGAGGCGTCCTGATGACCATTTTTCTATAGAATCTGGAAAACGGGCATCAACAAAGCGCCCTGGTGACCGTTTTTCATTAGAATCTGGAAAACGGGCATCAGCAAGGCGTCCTGGTGACCGCTTTTCAAAAGTATCTGGAGAACGGGCATCAGCAAGGCGTCCTGGTGACTATTTTTCTATAGAATCTGGAAAACGAGCATCAGCGAGGCGCCCTGGTGACCATTTTTCTATAGAATCTGGAAAATGGGCATCAACAAAGCGCCCTGGTGACCGTTTTTCATTAGAATCTGGAAAACGGGCATCAGCAAGGCGTCCTGGTGACTATTTTTCTATAGAATCTGGAACACGGGCATCAGCGAGGCGCCCTGGTGACTAGTTTTCTATAGAATCTGGAAAATGGGCATCAAAAAAGTGGCTTGGTGACCGTTTTTCATTAGAATCTGGAAAACGGGCATCAGCAAGGCGTCCTGGTGACCGCTTTTCAAAAGTATCTGGAAAACGGGCATCAACAAAGCGCCCTGGTGACCGTTTTTCATTAGAATCTGGAAAACGAGCATCAGCGAGGCGCCCTGGTGACTATTTTTCTATAGAATCTGGAAAATGGGCATCAACAAAGTGCCCTGGTGACCGTTTTTCATTAGAATCTGGAAAACGAGCATCAGCGAGGCGCCCTGGTGACTATTTTTCTATAGAATCTGGAAAATGGGCATCAACAAAGTGGCTTTGTGACCGTTTTCAGAACAAGGAGAACAAATGGGGACTCAATAACTTAGATGTGGTGACACTAAGCACCTTGTCCGTAACCAATCACCTCAATTTATCTATGAACATTTCAGAGAACTGTTATCCACAAGTCGATTACTTTATTATCTCCTAAGAAAAAACGGGCAAAGCCCTGGTCCTTATTAAAGCAATGAAAAGAGTTTTTACCAAAAGCCAACATCAGCGCCTAGTTGATTGGAACGGAAGACGCGAGACTCCTGCGGGAACAGCACGCGTCCGAAGATCCACTTGGGAACCCCACTATATTATTCCCAAGTTAGCTGAGGCCGTGCCCGCGGAAAGCGAGCGATCTGGAGTGGAGATCAACGCCCTCTACTTTATCAACACCCCAAAAAATCATTTAATCAACAAAAAAGGACGTCCGTAAATCGTTCAACATATAAATTCTGATACTATAAAAAAACCTCTACATAAAATGCAAAACACACATTTCATGTAGAGGTTTTTGGTTAAGAAAAATCCCTATGCAATTTTAGCAACGGAACAAAATGGTTTTAGAGAAGCCCTTTTTTCTCAAGCACGCGGTAAACAAATACACTAAAGTTAACACGACTCATCGCTTGATTGACGCCAAATGTCGTTCTTGTTACACCGTTAGTAATGCCATTTGCATATAAAGTTTCAATGTAATCTTTGAAACTACTGCTTTTCGCATCGGCAAAAGGTGAACTATAACTACTTTTGTGCTGAAGATGATAAGCTTCACAAAGGACTTTGGCCATTTGTCCTCTGGTCAACGTTTGGTTAGCATTGAAATTCCCTTTATCATCACCACTAAATATCCCGGCCTTCTTCACCGCCGCAATGATATTGGCATTTTCTACGCTTGCTTTGACATCCTTAAAGCCTGTAGATTGTACAGCTGGCGTCGGCAAATTTAAGGCCTCAACAAAAATAAAAGCCGCTTGTAAACGCGTGAGAGCCTCTTTCGGCCCGAAGGTTCCATTGGCATGGCCTTTAATAATTCCTTTTTTTGCTAAGGCTGCCACTTCGTTATACCCTTGATCTCCTGACTTAAAGTCCGTAAAGAAACTGGTCTTTTCATTATTAACCGTCCCTTTATCAGCGCCTGAATCCACTGCCGAGTTATCGCCACTTGTCGATTCCTGCTCAGGGGTAGGGATAGGCGTAGTTACTGAATGATCAATCTGATCACTGAGATAACTTGAAGCGATATAACCTACTGTTCCATCAGCTGTTTTCACTGGGTAAAAAGTGAACTGATTCAAGGGATCATTAGGATTGACCGGTGCGCCTGTCACTGTGACCTGATCTCCACTATTTAGCGTCTTAAGCACCGGTGCCGTCACTTCATGGTCGGATCTTAAATTAACATTGGACGTAGTCACTTGTAGCTGTTGCCCTGTTTTGAATAAATATTTCGTATTAATGACACTATTAATAGTGTAGTTCATTTTATTATTAAAATACATTCTAGAACTTCCGCTCACATAATACACATTAAGATCTGATTTAGCGACTTCTGGAACATCAAGAAGTCCATAATTTTTCATATGAGCGTAAATGAGATCTTGATAAGGCGTGTAAGGCGAAAGATTAGGATCATTTACCTTCGAAAAGCCGTTGTAAGCCATGATCGCAAAATACCAGTTGACAATATTTTTCTTATCATTATCGTTAATGGTCGGCGTGAGATTTGCTTTTCCGCCATATCCCCATTTTTCATCTAGAATGTTTAAACCATAATCAACGTTAGCCTTCCAATCGTACTTCAATTGATTTTCTAATCCTGGCTGACTATCTAAAACAGATTGTGACAGTGTGATTTGCATCATGCCTAAACCACGTCCATCGAAACCAATGACAGGATCACCACTTGTTGTAAATTGGCGCCAGCCACTTTCTTGCCACGCAATAGCTTTCACGATCTCGGGCGGAATATTATGTTCAATCGCCTTCTGGGTTAAATAGTCACTGATCTCATTCCAGGAAGGATTTTGGTAAAAAGCTTTCGCTCGCATAAGCCGTGCAGGTTTTGCTGGATCCACTGCGGACTCTGTCGTAATATAAGAAAGCTTGTCTTGATCGAGCTGATACTCATCCGCTTGAATCGCCGTTGGTTCTGACCTTGGTTGATTATTTCCATAAACAGGATAAGTGACTTTAATTGTATCCCCTTCAACACTTACTGAGGCTTTGGGATAGAGCTTGTCCGAATGAAAAATTTCTTTAATTGACGTATCAGAAATCTGGAAAAGACGAAAATTAAGATAAGCACCTGAACCGTCCTCACGCTCTTCAACTAGAACGTACTCACTATTGCCGGCGGTCCACTCTTGAACGACTTCAACGCGTGCCAGGCTTAAGGTCTCCTCATCAACAGTTTTTCCTGATTGTGAAAATTGATAATTAGCCCCTTGCGACTGATTATTTATATGAAGACTAAAGCTATTTGAAAGATTGATAGTTTGCTCACCATCAGTTATTGTCTTTGTTGATACATCTGTCGTTTCTGCAAATCCTTTTTTGGAAAAGGCTGTGACCCATGTTCCCATGAGTAAGAGTGCACAAATCAAGATGGAAGAAGTCATTCGAAATGGCTTCAAAGCACCAACCTACTTTCTCAATATATATTTTTAAGGCTTAATTTTGGTTTGAAACGGAAAGAAGTGAAGAAGAAATAAATTAAAAACATTTGAAGGGAAAATAAAAAATGAGTTGAAATGGATTGGATACATTCTAGCGCCAGTCAATAGCCACTGAACACTTCATGTTTCTGTATATAAGATTAATAGGGAAGGGCGATATTTGCAATAGATTGTTAGATTTTACCGTACTGTATTTCTTACATAATCAGGGGTAAAATAGATTAGAAGTGATTTTTTTCCAAGATAGCAGAGAGGCATTTATGAGGACTTTAGGGACATCTAACCGATATGTGAGTTCTAAAAGCTGTTAAACGAAATCCTGTTGCGCTTCTGGTCACACCCAAAGCTTTTTACACATTTTTGACCCATATTAAGAGGGTCAGCATAATAAAGCATGCTAACCCTGTGAAATACTCAAAATGAGCATTGACTTAACTCTTAATGTATTGCGCTTCAGAAGGACTATTGGCTTCTTCATAAAGATTTCCAAAGTTGAAAACCTGCATGGTCTTCCAAGGTATCTCGGGAATACAATGACGGGTATCAAACAGGAGCGGGTTCTTCATCTTCATTGCCAGTTGATCATAGTTTAGGGACTTAAACTCATCATGGTCAGTGAGTAAAAGTAACATATGGGCCTCTTCGACGGTTTCCTCTAAAGGTTGTTCTTTATAAAAACCCTTATGCACATGAGGATCATAAATAATGACTTGAGCCCCTTGTCCTTTTAACTTCTCAATAATTTCTAATGCAGGACTTTCCCTGATGTCATCAATATTCGCCTTATACGTGATCCCTAGAACGACAATCTTCGGTCGATCAATCGTATGGAGCAATGCTTTGACCTGATCCACGACATATTCGGGCATAGAAACATTAATGTCGCGAGCCAATTGAATCATTTTAGCCGTTTCTGGTGCCTTGGCGACAATAAAGTACGGGTCAACTGCCAGACAATGCCCACCGACCCCTGGACCTGGTTGATGTACATTGACCCGTGGATGTTTATTAGCCATTTGAATCACGTCATAAACATTTATCCCTAGTTCATGACATAATTTTGCAAGTTCGTTAGCCAAGGCAATATTCACATCACGAAAAGTATTTTCAATCAGCTTGGACATTTCTGCAGTTTTAGCATTTGTCTTGATGATGTCACCTTTGACGAACTTTTTATATAAATACTCCGCTGCCTCCGCACATGCCGGCGTTACGCCGCCAACAATCCGATTATTGTGAACAAGCTCATGTAATATTTGGCCTGGTAATACACGCTCTGGGCAATGGACAAGAAAAATATCTTTACCTATGGTCCATCCCGCCTCCTCAATCAAGGGTTGAATAAAGTCTTCTGTACTTCTTGGAGCTATGGTCGATTCAATAATAATGGTGTTACCGCTTTGTAAATAAGGGAGGAGCTGCCTGGTCGCATGAAGCACAGCTGAAAGATCACAGGACTTGTACTCATCTTCACGATTAGGTGTAGGGACTGAGATAATAAAGGCATCCGCTTGTTCTGGAAATAAGGATGCTCGCAAGCGCCCGTTGCCTACAACCTCTTGAACCAGAGGGGCAAGCCCTGGTTCCTCAATAGGGACCTCCCCATTATTAAGTGTTTCTACGATAGTTGGCATAATATCTACTCCAACAACCTCCAGACCACTTTTCGCAAACATTGCTGCTGTCGGTAATCCAATATACCCTAATCCGATCATACAAATTTTCATAATACTCTCCTCCAAGCATTTGAATTCAGCAACCTTTTTCTTATTGAATCCATCGTAACAGCTGAAGGTAAACGTACTGTAAAAAGCAAGTTGACGGATAGTAAAGTCTCGGTGAAGGTTTGTTGAGCGCGTTAAGCTAAGAAAAATCGGGCAAAGCCCTGGTCCTTATTAAAACAATGAAAAGTTTTTTTACCAAAGGCTGCGTTAGTACCCAGTTGATCGGAACGGAAGGCGCTGGATTCGGAACACTTATACTCAGTGTATTCCTCAGCGTCGCTGACTCACGGATGTTTAAACTAGAGTCCTTCGGGAACGGGGCGAGCGTTACTTCACCAATAGACGCCCGAGTTGTTCCGAGGAAAGCAAGCGTTCTAGTGCGGAGAGCCACACCATCCTGAAGACTAGAATTTTATACTTGCTTCTAAAAAACACACCGCTTTGCCCAGCTCTAACTTTGCGCCACGGTGTATTTATGACTATATTCGATGTGTTCATATATGGATAAAAAATTCAAACGCTCATGTCTCCAATTGTATTTATCTCTTGCTTTAAAACAATTCCTTCGCATCTCTTGGTGTACTTCCTGATTTTTGATGAGATAATTGGCGCCTTCTGCTATCGAATCCGGATCATGGGAATCAACACAAATGCCAATGTTTTCTTTTTCTACAACCTTCTTTATCTCAGGAAAACTGCATGCAATGACCGGGACGCCACTCATCATATATTCGAAAAGCTTATTAGAAGAGGCTGAGTAATGGTTAAAACAGACATTATTAAGGACCTGAAACCCAAGATAGGCGTTTCTTGTATAATCAAGCAATTCATCCAGAGGAACTTTCGGTAGGAAATGAACACGATCCTGTACATTCATCTCATCGACCATCTGGACCAGCGTCTCTTTTATTCTGCCATCGCCTATAAAAACAACCTTCCCTTTTCGAATCTTAGGGATTGCTTGCACAATTTGCTCTAATCCTCTCCCAGTTTGAATCCCTCCTTGATATAACAGGATCGGTTCATCATCATCAATGTTCAACATTTGTTTTAAGTTAATCTTATGATTTTCTTCAGGTTGAGTCGGAATAGGATAGTTATGAACGACAGCCGGATAAAATCCGTAACGCTCCTCGATATACTTTGCTCTCGTGTGATTTTCCATAATCATGACATCAACAAAATAGAGATAAAACTTTTCTAAAATGCCATATATTTTACTGTTATAGCCCGTGCGACTCGTTTGCACTTCATGGGAGTCATAAATTAATGGCTTTCTTCTTAGGCGAAGGAGCTTCGCACAAAGCCAGCCCTGGGGAAGCGTATTGAGATCATTCGAATGATAGATATCATATTTCTTTTTCAAGCCGTATTTCACCATTTGTAGAAAAATCAATAATCTTACCATATATTTGGGGAGTTTCGTTAATGTTAGGTTAGCCATAGCAATGAACAGGGCTAAAGGTACTAGCAAAAAATAAGGAGAGAGTGTGAATAAAACCAAACATATGATCAAGCCACTTAAAAGGGTTAATATAATATGGTTTTTAAATATAGTCTTGCATTTATTGAGGAAGTGACGACTTTTTGTAATCAGAGGAAAGTGATTTTTAACTCGGATAACTGAAAATAACTCATTTCTTTTTTCATAGTGTTGTAGACTTGGGTTCTTTCGATCATGAATGGCAATTAAATCCACTTCATATCCCTCTTCAGCAAGGGCCGTACATTCTCTCAAAACTCTAGCGTCATTTGTAAAGTGATTCCAAACAAACATGCAAACCCTCTTCTTCATTGAAGGCCTCCAAAATAGTCAATAATACTTGTATATTTGTATTCCATCTTAATTTCCTATAAGCATAGCGATAGCCATTATCGCCATACATTTTTCTTAGGTTAGGATTTTCGACAAGCCTCGTGATCGCCTTACACAAGGCCTCAAGATCTCTGTCCTCAGCAACTAGACCACATTTAGCTTCTCGAATGACGAAACTGCTGTAGCCCGCAACATCACCAACGATTGGTTTTCTCATAGCCATATAGTCCATGATTTTTCCAGGTAGCACCGTATTAAATACCTCTTTATCTTGCAAGGTGACATAGGCTATATCTGCACCATGAATGGCCGTTAAGGTTTCTTCACGGGTCTTAGGATGAAGGAGTTCAATATTATCTAATTGGCAAGCTTTAATCGTTTTAGCAATGACTGCTTTCTTATAGCCGTAACCGATAATTTTAAATCGAATGTCCTTGCGATCCGCAAAGTGCTCAGCCATTTTGACAAGTTTTTCGACATCCTGAGCGAGTCCGAGATTTCCAGTATAGATTACAGTTAATGGCCCCTCTTTCTTAACAGGAGTCTCTGCCTTTAAAAGTTCGTCCTCGGTTAATGAGTTGGGCATAAAACTAATCTTCTCTTCCGCTATCCCTTTTGCCAAAATATAAGACTTGAAAGAAGGGCTATTCACGATGATCCTGTCAGCAGATCGATACAATTTCTTTTCAAATAGATAGGCTAATTTTAAAATTGGCTTATGATTCATGATCCCAACCCCCTTTAGAGTCTCCGGCCAAAGATCCCTTACATCTAAAATCAATGGTGTTTTATATTTCCACTTTGCAATTAGCCCTACCACACCTATAAAAATCGGAGGCGAGGTCACCAACACGTAATCAAAGGAGCGTCTCAAATGGAAAATGACCATCGTCAACCTGAGCATAATTTCTAAATAATGAAGTAATCGATTGAGCATATTACTCGTATACTTTCTCATTTTAGGATGGACTCTTATCACTTCTTGCCCGCTTTCGCTTTCTTCATGCGACCAAAAGCTCGAATCTTCTTCGTATAATTGACGATTAGGGTAACACGGCTCAGTGGTCAAAACCGTCACATTCACTTGATTTTTCTTGAGTAAGCGGTGAATATTTTTCATTCTGTTCGCTGCACTACCAATTTCAGGATAGTAATTTTGTGAAATCATTAATAACTCCTTCATCCTCCTGCCATCCCTCCCTTGTGAATTCGTGTTCATCAATAGCATAAAATACATTTATTAATGGGTTATAAAGTAAAAGTAAAGGTATGATTAAGGAATTGACGAACAATGGGGAATCATTACGTGCAATGACACTCTCTTCTAAGAAGTGACCGCCAACGATACTAAAGGAGGGATGAATTGATAAAAAAACTTGACCTCCGCTAAGTCCCATCAGAGAAGACAAATTTTGCTACCGATCTCTTTATTGCTTCGACGGCTTATACTTTCTTTTCTTTTAAAAAAACCCGGCAAGAGCGCCCGGTTCCCGTCTAGATAATGAAAAAGTTTTTTACCAAAAGGCAGCCCGAAGCGTTTTTTCGTTCTCCTTTTGGCAGTGGGAGCATTGATTGAGACGCCAGCCTTTCCTTTTGTTTTGATAGTAGCCAGTTTCTCTTGAGCGGCGCGCCACTCGTTTTGGAAGCTCGAGCGCTTTTTCGTGCGCCACAGCACTCCTTTCGAAAGCTGGCAGATCCCATTTGACGAACACCACTTCTTGAAAGCAGCCACCCCCTTTGTCAGAGCACCAATCGACGCCTTTCCGCATATAAAAAAACCTACCCCATAGTCACTGAGATAGGTTAATTTTCACGTTTTAGACGAGCTTTGATTGCTTTGAGAAGATAAAGTGGGAGGACGGTCATCCGTCGCCAACGCGAGGGCTGCTTAATCAAACGATAGAGCCACTCTAAATTGAGTTTTTGCCATATTTCTGGAGCCCTTTTGACGAGGCCAGCAAGGACATCGAAACTGCCACCAACGCCCATAAACACGCCTTTTTCCATAACGTGGCGATTGTTTTGAATCCACATTTCCTGTTGCGGAAACCCTAATCCGACAAGGACAATATCCGGTGACTTTGATCGTATTTCTTCAATAATAGACGTATCATTAAAATCTATATAACCATGGTGGTAGCCAGCGATTTTTAGCTTTGGGAATTGAATCGCAGCCTGCTTCACGGCTTTGACGATGACTTCTTCCTTGGCTCCCAAAAAATAAACGGAATAGTTCTTTTCTGTAGCCAACTCAAGAAGATGCATCATGAGATCAAATCCCGGCAGACGACTTTCTATGGGCTTCTTAAGGATTTTCGAAGCCATCACGACCCCTATACCATCAGGAATAATATAGTCAGCATGCTTTAGCACTTGGGCATAGTTCGGGTCTTTATAGGTGTACATCATAATTTCAGGATTCGCGGTCACAACGAAGGTTTGCTGGCCGCTTATCAGGCGCCTATTCAATTCTTGAACAAAGGCTTCCATAGGACTACTAATAAACTTGGTCCCCAGTAATTCTACAGTTTTCAAAATATCCATCCTGTCTTGTACTGTGAATGTTTGAGCAACATGTTTGCTTAAAGTTTTAGCTTTATTTCTTCATATTACTCTCTAGTTTATTGAAAATCTAGTAGAATTACTAGTTAAATTTTACCTTACACCAATCCCATGGTAGATAAAGCCATTATTTTTCAATTCAACGGGGTCAAGGGCATTTCGACCATCGATGACTACTGGGGTTCGCATCTTATGTTTCAAAGATTCATAGGGGAGATGGATAAACTCAGGCCATTCCGTCATCAAAACGACAGCGTCGACGTGGTCAAAAACTGAGGTAACCTCCTCCATAATTTCCACTTTATCTGGAAGACGGGCCTTATGTCCAACGACAGGATCATAGACAACAACAGTGGCCGCTTGTTTAACCAACTCATGAATGATAAATAAGGACGGGGACTCTCTAAAGTCATCCGTATTTGGTTTAAAGGCTAAGCCCAAAATACCGATTTTTTTACCTGCCAGTTCATGATCGAAGACATTGTGTAAATGCGAGATCACACGGTACTTTTGTTTAGTATTTACTTGTTGGACTGCCTTGAGGAGGGTCGCATCATAGTCTACTTGGTCGGCCATATTAATGAGTGCTTTAATGTCCTTCGGGAAACAGGACCCCCCATAGCCTAAACCAGCATTTAAAAAGTGAGGACTAATTCTTTTATCCAGCCCCATCGCTGCGGCCACCTCTTTTATGTCTGCCCCATAGGCATCACACAGATTGGCGATTTCATTGATAAAAGAGATCTTAGTGGCTAAGAAACAGTTCGATGCATATTTTATCATTTCTGCACTCCGAATATCTGTTACAAAAAGTTGATTAGAAAATGGACGATGAAGCTCCACTAAACGCTTTTGGGCTTTTTCTGAATCCGTGCCTATGACAATACGGTCTGGATGCAAGGTGTCATGAACCGCTGAACCTTCTTTTAAAAATTCTGGGACTGAGCAGACATCAAAGGCCGCCGTGGGGATATTACGGGCGATCCGTTTCCGAACTTCATAGGCAGTTCCAATGGGGACGGTGGATTTATCGACAATTACTCTATAGCGCGTATCATCTAAAACCTCGCTTAATTCGTCTGCGACATGATAAACATACTCTAAATTAGCCTCTCCATTGGTCATTTCTGGTGTCCCTACGGCAATAAAAATAAAGTCCGCCTCACCTACAGCATCCTTTAGAGAAGTCGTAAATTCTAAGTGTCCATTGGCTGTGTTTCTATCGATCAGTGATTTTAGTCCTTTTTCATATATTGGGATGATGCCATTTTTCAGGTCTTTGATCT
This sequence comes from Pullulanibacillus pueri, assembly GCF_014639255.1. Lineage (GTDB taxonomy): Bacteria > Bacillota > Bacilli > Bacillales > Sporolactobacillaceae > Pullulanibacillus > Pullulanibacillus pueri. The sequence continues at coordinate 113,034 of NZ_BMFV01000003.1, read as the reverse complement.
TTGACTGGTTATTATCGACACAGTAGACGTGGTGACCTTTATCGGCAAAACAAGAGCCGGAAACAAGACCAACATAGCCCGTTCCGACAATGACAATATTCATATTCACTTCACCCCTTTATAATGAAAGTCCTGACATTCCTCCTTATTATCTTTATGATATAAACCGGCGAATAATTTCCAAGATTTTATCTCGACCCGCAACAAACGGTTCGGGGGTAAAGCGATAAGCTTCTTCAATCACGCTCGCTAAAGGGGCTTCCTCTCGCCATTCTAATAAATAATTGGCTTTCACAAATTCACTAATAATTTCTTTCTGATGATCATCATTATGCTCACCATACTTTTTCAAACGAGCTGCCGCAATCATTTTTTTACCCTTTTTTAATCCAGATACAATGGATCCTGTACCTCCATGGGTTATGATGATATCTGCTTGGTCATAAAACTCGTCCATTTTATCGTAGCTCAAAAAATCATATTGGGTCATATAATCGGATTGGAAGGATGTATGCCCACATTGGACAATGACTTCATCCTTAATATCACCCTTCCTTAGGCTCGTTTCGACTGCTTCCAATAACCGCGTAAAGGGCAGCTCGTGCGTACCTAAAACAACAAGAATCAATAGATAGACCCCCCATAAATAGCATCAGGATAAAATTCGAGCATGCTCTCCCACTGCACTATAAATAGATCAGCAATCGGATAAACAATTTTACCTGAAAGTGTCTGACTTTTGGATTTTGCAAAGCTTTCAATAAAAACGACTTTCCGCTTAAAAAGCTTGGCAATATAACACATCGGCACAGAGGTGTGCGCCCCTGTTGTGACAATGACTTCTGGCTTTATTTTCAGAAATAAGGCTAAGGACTTTAAGATATTGTACGTAAATTTATAAAGATATCTTAGCGGGTAATTCCGCGCCCCATAAACCAAATAGGACATATTATATTGGTCTTTCATTTTCAAGGTAATTTCGGATTTTTCTGTTACAATATGATAGTCATATTCCTCAAATAACGGACTCAGCTGCAACAATTGGGTGAGATGCCCCCCAATTGAAGAGATAAACATCACCTTTTTTCTCTCAGTCGTCATGATTCATCGTCTCGCTTCTTGTTTGTTTATAAAGGTTAATTAAGGAATCAATCAATTTATGTTCCGAGTAACATTCTGCGAGCTTAAGGCCGTTTTTTACCAGGTTGGTATAAACCTCACTGTCATTCAATACATGAGCCATCGCTTCGGCTAAAGCTTCACTATTCTTCGGAGGAACTAAAAGGCCGTTTTCCTCACCGATAAGATATTTTAATCCACCAACGGCCGTAGCCACGACCGGTGTGCCACAGCTCATCGCTTCAAGAGCGACTAAACCAAAGCCCTCCATATAAGAGGGGAGGACAAACAGATCACAGGCTGACATCCAGCAGGCTAGCTGCGCTTGTGATTGAACAGGGTAAAAGTGAATACGATCAGATCCCATTTGGCTAGCTTGTACCGCCAACTCTTCATAAAATACCGGCTCTTTATGATGGCCGATTAAATGAAGCTCTAGTTCACGATCAGAGGCCGATAGGATTTGGAAGGCCGAAAAAAGCTCGCGAAGTCCTTTATCCTTGATGATATTCCCTACAAACAGTATGTGCTTTTTACTCGGATTTAAACCTAACCGACGCACGGCGAGTTTCTGATCGATGGGATAAAATAATTCTCGGTTGACGCCCATATTTAAGACGGAAACCTTGCACGGCTCTATTGAAAAGTCTCGAACAATGTCCTCCTTTAATTGCTCACCAACAGCGATAATGTGATCGGCATGTTCAAGGACTTTTCGTGTATAGGTAAAAAGGCGTTGACTTTTCCGTGCCATACGATCAATATCTCCCCCATGGGCGGTCACAATGAGCTTTGCCTTGAACAGTTTTTTATACCATAAACCCACCATACCTGTAGGAAAAATATAGTGGGCATGAATGATGTGATATGAGGTCCCAGCCTTTAGCATGCGCATGATGTTTTTTAATAACCATTTGCTGTATTTTGGTAAAGCGAAGCGTAGTCCCATGCGCGCATCGTCAATGGCGATCACATCAACATCAAGGTTTCTCTTCTTCAAGGCTTCGACTTGATTTTTGACAAAAATACCAAAGCTTAAAGCTTTTACACTTGGATACATATTGCTTAATACAAGGATCTTCACACGCATCAAAACACTTTCTTTAATGGATTCATTCATGACTCCGTTCGTCAGCTTGATCTTTTAATGGCAGAACGACCGCAAGAAAGGGAAAATAGAATAAACCAACAACGTTATTCTCCCAGACATTGTAATAACACCCTGTGACATAGAGTCCAATCAAAAAAACACCTAAAGGTAATGCTAAATTCGAGGTCTTCCGTCGATCCCATATCGCCTTTAACATTCCGAGCAAAAAGACAGCAATAATAAGAACACCTACTACACCCGTTTGTGCCATGACTTGAATATACTGATTGTCCGAGTAAATATGGGTATCCTTTGCAATACCATAGTCCGTGTAGATAGGCGAAGGATAACTTAATGTTGCCGAATCGCCAAAGGTATCAAATCCTGTTCCTAAAATCGGGTGATCTCGAAAGATTTCTAGCCCCTTTTTGACATAAAAAATCCGTCCTGTCCGAGAATCCTGCTCGATATTATCCTTGCCAAAGGTCCCCGATAATCGCTTCGTTGCTGTCGTGCCTTCTTGGTCATATTTCTCCATGATTCTATGCTGGGTCTCTCCTAGATACGTATCGTCTAAAACCCCTGAGAGTAAAATAATGGGCAAGGCGACAATAAGGATACCAAGAGCAAGGTACAGTGCTGTTTGCGCTATATGGCGCCAATGTCTTGACAAAACCAAATACAGTAAGGAACAAAACACAAGACCAATAAAAACACCTCTTGAGAAAGTAAGAATCATCGTCCCTAAGAGGATGACTGAACCGATATGCAAAGTAACCTTAAGCGCTCCTTTATAAAAGCCTCTAAGGTAGAAAGAAAAGAAATAGCTTAAGACTAGAAAAAGAGCTAATGTATTCGGATTATCAATTAACCCATAGATGCGGATGCGATTGGTTGGTGATAGTGGTCGCATGACCCAATCTAGCGGCAATAGCCAAGACCTTATCGACAATTTTTCCACCCAACCATGAAGGGATAATAGGATGGCCACCCAAAAGACAATCCAAATCAAACGTTTAATATCTTCCTGTGTGATGTCAAGGCGCCTGATGATATAAAATAATAAGAAGAAAAGAAGAAGTGCACGTGATTCAAAGATCACGGCGGTTAGCGGAACACCTGTGAGAAGTCCGGAAAGTGATCCAATAATACAATAGAGCCAGAAGGCCCATTCAAACCACTTCAGGCGGAAAATACTGCTCAGATTATGGCGGGCATCGTAAAGGACCCTAAGAAGTGCAAACAAAATAATGCCATCAGCAACAGCTTTTAAAGTGCCTTCTATTTCAATTAAAAAAGGTCTTATGGGAACATAAATCGCAAGCACCATCAAACCCTTTTTAGGACGAAAAAAGCTATAAATTGCGATAATGATCGTTAGACCATAACAAATCAAAGCATTATGCGTTAATCCCCCAAGTATTATTAATAAAAGGGCAATGAGGAGCTCACCGTACTCCGAGCCGAACTGCTTCATATCGACACCAACTTTTCTCACCAACATCATTTCTCTCCCATGTTGTATATCCAATTTCTATTGACTTACTAGATATGTAGCCTCATCCAAGCACAGATACTCTGATGACTCTCACCAACAGATGAAGGCTCTAAGATTTATTCATTTCCTTTTACAGCGGATCTTACACCTTGATTTTCACTTTTTTACAAAGTATCTTTTTACTCTATCCATTTCTGGTAGCTTAAAAAGGAGAGCTAACATTAGGCCTACAACAAGGAAATAAAGGCATTCTAACGTTATATTCAAATAAGGAGAACCTTGAAGAAGCAAAAACCGCCGATAGCCGAGTAAAAGAATGCCAAAGAATACGAGAAAACCACACTCCTTTAAACCTATAAAGGCAAAGGGTGTCACCTCAAGGGTGGGACGAATGCGCCAAATAAGCAAAATGAAATTCACAAGCGTACTGATCATTGTTCCCAAGGCGATCCCATAAACACCTAACCAATGCATCGTCACCTCTGTCACCCCGACATTAATGACAAAAATGGACAAAAGATTAAATATTACCGGGGAAATAGAGTGCTCATAAGCATAATAAAATCGCGTGATGTATACATTTGCCGCGTTAAAAAGCATCGATAAGGCAATGATTTGCAAAACAGTTGCTGTCAAATGTGTCGAAGACTGACTAAACATCCCATGTTGAAAAACCACTCGGATCAAATCCTCTGCAAAGATAAGAACAAAAAATGACACAGGAACAATCCCGAGCGTCAGCCATCTTAATCCTCTAATGTAATATTCCTGCATCTTCATCTGGTCGTTTTTAGCCACGACTTCGACGAGTTTAGGGAACACAACGGTGGTGACCGCCCCCATAACGACTCCTTGCGGAAGCTGGACCAGCTTCATGGCATAATTTAAGGATGATATTGAGCCTTCGGGTAAACCTGACGCAAAAATCCTTTGAATAAGGGTATAAAATTGTAAGGTAGCGCCTCCTAGAAGAATTGGGACAAAGACCTTAAAAAAGCTTTTCATATGCGTGTGTGTTCCTGTCCCCCATCCAATGCCTAATAGCCCTTTCCTTTTTAGCTGGATGCTAACGATTATAAACATCGCCGCTCCACCAACCACCACAGCCACACTATGCGCCTCTGCTCCCCAAAGATGAGCAAAAAGCAGACCAACAATGACCAAAAAGGCATTCATAACCATGGTTGCAAAGGCCGTTAATTTATAATAGCCATGAACATTTAAAATACCCGACAGGACCATCGAGAAGACCATAAAAAATACCGATGGAGCCATAAGGGCTAACAAATGAGCAATCACAAGGTTTTCCTGATCTGACATACCATGGAACACCATCGCAGTCACTGGTTTCGAGGCGCTCGCAAAGATTAAACTGACAATAATAGTAAGCAAACCTGTTCCTAATAAGATTTGTTGCCTGAAGCTCTTTTGAACAAGAGGGTCCTCTATTTTATTGTAAATAGAGATAAAGGCTGTCGTTAGGGCGCCCCCGAGCACAACATATAAAAAGTAAGGCAGCGAGTAAGCGGCAAATATGGCATCTGCTAACGCATGTGTCCCAAACTGGTAGCCTATCACCATATCACGAACAAAGCCCAACAATCGAGAAAGTAAATTAAGGACAGCGACTCCCCCGATAATCGTGATCAGTTTACTTGTTTTGGAAGACATCGCATCCCTCCTCATTCATTAATGGCTTTGCCGATCAAGTTCATAAATCCTTGACTTGCTTCTTCATGTAATTGATTGGAAAGGTGCTGAAACACCACTTGTTCCTGATGCCAATTCTGCTGGATATCCTCATATATATCCGCCATCAGGTGATCACTTTCGTGTAAAGAGGTCACAGGTATAACCCTATGCTTGAGATTCTGAGCGCTCATAAAATCATTCACTTTATGATGATAGGCAACACCTAATACAGGGGTCTCTGTCACAATCGACAAAATAATCGAGTGGAGACGCGTCCCGATCACCAAATCCTGCTGCGCAGAAAGCCCCAGTAATTCTTCTGGTGTTAAACGCGCGTCAATGACCTTTGCCTTGTCCTGATGCTTCATTTTCATTCTAATTTGCTTTGACGCTTCAACATCTTCAGGAAATTTCGTCGAAAAAAAGGTGAGCTCTAATGGCTGACCCTCAACAAGCCTATCTAGATTACGGGCCATGCCTTCAATATATTGACGATAACGGTCTTTATCCTCTGTCGGCCAATAACTCCCATTAAAATAAGGCACAGCCGTAACGCCAATTCTTGTCACCTTTTCACTTGGCTTCCGCCTTTGCTCGGCTTTTAAGGCAAAGGCCGGATCTATCGTTAAGTGGATCTCCTTTCCTGTTTGCAACGAATGGAGCAAGGCTTGAGATTTTTCATCTCGCACTGCGATATGTGAGGCTATTTTTAATAAGCGGCGAATGAAAAACTTTCCTAGCCGGGTATTTAGTGGACCGGCTCCCACTCCATAAACAATAATTTTACATTTTGCCTTTTTTCCGATATAGGCTAACGTACTATATAAAGGAGCGTCTCTTTTATATAAATCCATGAGCAGCCCGCCGCCCCCTATAATAAGAAGATCGATCGCTCTCATGGTTTGATAACTTTTGAGAATGGTTAAAGGAATGGATAACTTCCCTTTCCTATAAATTAAAGGCGCAACCTGCACTCTATGTCTTTCAAGCGTATTCTCTGGATGGTTACTAAAAACAGTAATATCTGATAGATCAATGGCTAATCTCCGCGTTAATTGTGTAACAATCCCAGAGAGAATCGCTTCATCGCCATTATTTTCATTGCCGTAATTTCCTATTATGCCAACTTTCATCTCTCATCATTGTCCTTTACTCATAGTCTTTGCTGATGTTTCGTCACCATTCGTGAACGTTTCGAAACCTATCGTTAACATTCTGAACAAACTTAGAGAAAATTAACCTTATAAGGTTATCGGCCTTAGTTAAAGTGAGGGGGGATTAGGCAGTGGATTACAGTGAATGTTCCGAAACCTATCGTTTTTTTCTGAACAAACTCTGAGAAAAATTAACCTTATAAGGTTATCGATCTTAGCCAAAATAGGAGGGGATTGCGTAGTCAAGGACAGAGATCATAGGGGGGCAGGAGCCATGACTTAAAGGGGATTAACACATAAGAAAAAATCCTTTCTGGGAACCTTAAGTAGGACGTGTCACCTTACTCTTGTTACCAAAAAGGATCTTCATTAATTTGCTTTAAATTTATCGATGATAATTTCCACAATACGTTTGGAGGCTTGTCCATCACCATAAGGATTGGCAGCCCGCCTCATTTTTTCATATTCTTCAGGGTGCTCTAACAAGTCTTTAGCACTTTGATAGACCTTTTGTTCATCGGTCCCGACTAGCTTTAACGTGCCTGCCTTTACTCCCTCTGGACGTTCCGTCGTATCACGAAGCACGAGAACGGGCACTCCAAAGGTTGGTGCTTCTTCTTGAACCCCTCCGGAATCCGTCATGATCAGGTGGGCTCTAGATTGGAAGTTATGAAAATCAATCACACCCAAAGGTTCAATTAATCGTATCCGCGGATGCTTAAGCTCTTTGTCGGCCAGCTCTCTTACAGCCGGATTGAGGTGCACGGGATAAACTACAAAAACATCCTCGTGTTCTTCAACAGTTTTTCGAATGGCCCTAAACATCCCTTGCATTTTGTCCCCAAGGTTTTCACGGCGATGAGCGGTCATCAAGATCATTTTGCGATCGCCGACTTCCTCTAGAACGGGATGGCTGTACGTCTCTCTGACAGTCGTTTTTAGGGAATCAATCACTGTATTTCCTGTCACAAAAATAGTCTCTTTACGTTTATTTTCCTTCATAAGATGCTCAGCTGCTTGTGTAGTTGGCGCAAAATGTAAATCAGCGATGACACCTGTCAATTGCCGATTCATCTCTTCAGGATAGGGTGAATATTTATTGAATGTCCGAAGGCCAGCTTCCACATGTCCCACCGCAATTTGGTTGTAAAAGGCGGCCAAGCTTGCAACAAATGTGGTCGTCGTATCTCCATGAACGAGCACAATATCGGGTTTTGTTTCTTTTAGTAGCTTATCCAAACCTGTCAAGGCCCTTACCGTTATATCCGATAATGTCTGGCGATCTTTCATAATATGTAAATCAAAATCTGGTGTAATCTCAAATACTTCTAAAACCTGGTCTAACATTTCCCGATGTTGAGCTGTGACTGTGACAATCGGTTCAATGCTTTCAGGATATTTTTTTAATTCAAGAACAAGTGGTGCCATTTTTACCGCTTCGGGTCTTGTCCCAAACACTGTCATTACCTTTACCTTCCCCATAAACGGCTCCTTTCCAGATAATTTTACACACATTATACTATATCTGATATAGATTCAGAAGGATATTAGAAAACTTGGCTTACACTTCACCACTTCGCTAAGTACAGCCTGTTGTTCAAGCATACACCTCACATATTAAGTTTGTCGCCAAGTCTTAATGGTGAAAGCCAAAGTTGCCCTTATAAGGTCTTCCACAAAACTATAAATTCTGACGTTACAAGAAAAAATGGCTACCACCAAGTCCTCATCAAGGAAGATCAATCTTTCTCCCCATCCTCTTTCTTGTCTCCGCATCGGAAATCGAAAGAGGGCGCTGACTAACAAAAGCCAACCTCCACTCACAAATCGCGCACGTATCAAAGGGGAAACTCACATAAGAGCATTGCACATACACACACAATGGAGTTTGATTAATTTTTTCTAGCCCTATGTAAAAATAAGGTATTCGTATTGCTAAAATTTGTTATAATTAGCTTGGTTGATGTTGGGTAAAAGGGTGTGTTTTTTTGGCTAAAAGGTTCCTTGTAAAGTTTCGAGATGGTAAACGTATTAGAATTGATGATGTCATTAGTTTTGAAGCTAGACAAATTAGTGAAATTCAAAACATAGCATCAAATCATACTAAAGAAGAACTTAAAAGTGAACCAGAAGGTAAGGATCTTTCTTATTTGACTAAGCAACAGAAACAAACTGTTATAAATTTCAAAAATAGACTTGTAGCCGGTAAAACATCTGAGGAGTTAAGGAAACAAAAAATTGTATCTGTTACACTGCATTTCACTGAAAGAACCTTAGAACGAGAAGGTTCTAACCAATTACCTATTATCATAGGTTTAATTGATAAGATCGTTGCAGTTGATAGCGTTTTAAAAGCACAATTTAAAGGTTATTCTACGCTCTCTTACACAACTGCTATTCAAAATGACCCTGATCATTATAAATTACCCATCACATTTAAATTGTACAGAGACAGAAGGCAAGTGAGAATGATTACGATAGCATTCCGAGGAGCCCCTCCAAAGAATTTGACACAAAATATTATTCAAGATAGTGCAATGAACGAACGAATGGTTGAATTTAAGCGAAAACTATTAGAACAGAGTCGTAAAAACAATCAATAACCACACGAACACCACTTGAATATGCTAAAATAAAGGTATAGAATACAGTTCAAAGGCAAAGCTAAAGCGTAAAGGGGCTGAAGACTAGATGATTACAAAAAATAGGGAGGTTCATACTGTGAACAACCCAGGAGTAGTAAAAAAAGATATCGTCTGGAATATTAATTCAACCGAATACGTTGTTCAAAATGTCCCTTATGTTGTCACTGATGAAGAGGATGTTTTAGACTTTAACGTTTCTATTACGATAACAGCCTTACGCGATCTCATGTATGAAGACCAAATACCTCACATTGTTGACTATGAGGATTATGCACACATCGAATTCTAATTCACTTATATATTGTACCAGCAACAGCCTCTAATTATTCATATTAGAGGTTTTTTATTTTTAACATATGACCGTTTTACATTACCAATAAAGGATTCCTTCAGAATGGTATCCTAGTCATTATGTTATGCTTTAACTATCTCTAAATAATTCAAACTTTAATTCCTCTTTTTCTTTAAGTTCTTTTGCCTCTCCAACCAATCCTTCAGTTTTCATTAATAATATATGCTTTTGTAATCTTTTCATCGGCTGCCAAGAAAATTGCTATTTTTCTGCGACTAGATCAACCTCATAAATACTTTTCGTTCTATCTCACCCCCAATTAGTCCACCTCTTTTTTTTGAAATGTTTGTTTGGCCCCCATATAGTGGAGCAATACAAAAAAGCAAAGAAGCGAAAAGCTCCTCTGCTCATTTTTACATTCCTCTTTTATGATGCTCGGTCATCGTCATTAGAGGGTTGCTCGACGCCTAAAATTAAGTAATCCATTTGCGCTTTTGGAATGCGTCTATATTCTTTACCTTTAACAGCATAGAACAGTGCGCCTAGGAGAATCCAGATGCCTAAAGCAATCCATGCTGGCGTATCCAGAAAAGCCGGTGACCCAGGAATGAGAAGTAACCCTAAGAAGACCAGACTCAGTATGGCACCTAATAATGAAAATGCCTTTTTTACTGGAGCCACAAGAGCGGTCCCTTTGCCATTTTCCGACCATCTAAAAAACTTGTACGCATCGAAACAACAATAGAAATAGGCGATAGTAACCCCCGTAGAAGACATGTTCACAATCCAGTTCAAAGCATTGCGACCGAACCAAGGGGCAATCAAGCACATCGCGCAAGTAAAGATAATGCCAATGTAAGGTGTGTGATATTTCGGATGAAGCTTAGCAAAGGCCTTCGGTAATATCTGTGCTCTTCCCATCGCAAATAACAATCGACTGGTGGAGACGATAAACCCATTGAGACCTGTGAATATCCCCATACAAAGGGCTACTGCCAAAATAAGTAAACCTACATTCCCTAAAACACTCCTTACTCCGTCACCAGTTCCCCAAATCGTATTGGCGCCAGATAAGGATTGCCAAGGCGCGGCTACTGCTGTTGCAAAGATCATCAAAGAATAGACAAGACCTGCTGCAATTAAAGCCATGATAATCAGCTTCAGTGCCTTACCCGGTGCAAAATTAAATTCTTCAGCAACCTGAGGGATGCTATCAAAGCCGACAAAAGCCCATGGCGCAATGGCCACCATCGCGATAATCCCCGATAAAGCCGTCGTCCCTGGTTTAAAAACTGGTGTAAGGTTATGAAAGGACGTTTCGGGACTGACGATAAGGCTGATCCCCAACAATAAAACTCCTATAACTAAAATGATACAAAAAATAAATTGCGAGAGTCCCGAAAGACCACCGCCTCGGATATTCAACCATCCAAACACAATTAGGGCTGCGCTAGCAATGAGGATTTCAATAAAGTAGACATGCCAACCGGCAACATTATATAAGAAAAGGTGTTGGACAACTCCGGGGAAAATGTACTTTACCATTAATGCCAATGCACTCGCATTAAGGGCAACAATCGACAAATAACCGAGGGCTAAAAACCAACCACAAATGTAGGCATGAGTGCGACCGAGGCTGGCATAAGCATAGGCAAATTCTCCTCCAGAAACAGGGAAATGCTTCACCAGTGTTCCGTAACTTAGGCCAATCACAATCATGAATAGTGCACCAATACTAAGACCAATAATCGCACCAAGCGGACCTGCTGTTCCCATCCAGGAACCCGGCTGAACAAAACACCCCCATCCTATCGCAGATCCAAAGGCCACCGCCCAAACCCAATGTGGCTTTAGAGTCTTCTGTAGCTTCGCTCTCTCCTCCATTTTAACCTCCTCAATAAGAGCCTAAAGACACATAAAAAAGTCTTAAGCCTCTCATTGTTTATGATGTGAATTTGAGCTGAGCTATTATCGAAAACACGATACCGAAAGCCTTTTCAGTGAAATAAGCGAATCATTTTTCCCAATTAAAAGAGCCCGAGAGCTTGGGCCATCAAGTGAACTTATCAGGATAGCCCCAAACCGCTTCACTCTTTTTTCACATATCACACTCAAAATGCTTAACATCTGCTCGACTCCAATATAGTTTAACATAGTAAGAACTATCTTCAAAAAAATCTGATTAGTTTTGCCAATAGTTTGACAGGTCTCCTTCTATTAATCAGTCCTTCAAGATAAATTGTGTTATAATGGGGCCAGAACCCAAATAAAAGTGAGGGAGATTATGGCTATGGATACTCAATTTTTCGAACGCAACCGTGAGCGTTTTGCTAAAACGCTTGAGGATCAGTCGATTGCGGTTTTCTTTGCAGGCGAAGCACCTCAGTCTTCAGCTGATCAGCTTCATCCTTTTGTACCTAATCGAAATTTCTACTACTTGACAGGGATTGATGAGCCTAAAATCATTCTCGTCCTTACCAAGTATAATGGTAAACTCTCAGAGCAGCTTTTTGTAGAAAAGCCCGATCCCATCATGGCTAAATGGATTGGCGAAAGTATGACTGCTGACCAAGCAACTGATGCTTCTGGTATTGAAGAGGTGGAATATCTCGAGGACTTCCAATCCTTTATACAAAATCAATTACTGGCACGCCCTTATAAAAATCTTTATCTTGATCTCGAAAAACGTGCTTGGGATGCCCCACAAACACCTGCTCAAGCCTTTGCAACGGAAGTGACTCAGCGTTATCCTTCACTCCAACTACATAATGCCTACCATACGCTTTGTGACATGCGTCTCATCAAATCGGAAGAAGAGATTGCAGAAATTAAGGAGGCCGGTCGCATTACCATTGAGGGGATTAAGCATTTAATGAGACATGCTAAACCTGGGATGAAGGAATATGAACTCGAGGCTTATTTTGATTTTGTCCTAAAATCAAACGGTGTGAAGCATCATGCCTTCCATACGATTGCTGCTGGTGGCCAAAATGCTACAGTCTTACATTATGAAGACAACAATGCAATTGTTAATGATGGAGAGCTGCTTCTTCTTGATCTTGGTGCCCAGTGGAATTATTATAATGGTGATATTTCCTACACCTTCCCGATTAACGGGAAATTTACGGAACGCCAAAAAACGATTTACAATATTGTTTTAAAGGCCTTGCATGAAATCAGCGATATGATTAAGCCGGGTGTGCCTTTTGCGGCCCTTCAAGAGCAAACTCGCAAGCTCCTTGCTGAGGAATGTATGAAGATTGGCTTAATTGAAGAGCCTGAAGACATCTCAAAATACTACTTCCATGGTGTGAGCCATTCTCTCGGCCTCGATACTCATGATGTCGGTTCGATTCGACAAAGAGATCTAGAACCTGGCATGGTCATCACGGTTGAACCCGGTCTCTATATTCCTGAAGAGGGAATTGGGGTAAGAATTGAGGATGATGTCCTCGTCACAGATACTGGACACGAAAATCTAACACCTGATTTACCACGGACGGTAGAGGACATTGAAGCCTTTTTAGCTGAAAATAAAATCATAGACTAACAAGCTCATGGGAAATCCTTTAATAGGGTTTCCTTTTTTAATTATAAGCCGTCGAAGCAATAAAGGGATCGATGAAAAAATTTGTCTTCTTTGATCAAGACTGGGCGGAAGCCAAATTTTCTACTCCAACTATTTTTTCAGCTAACGAGATGAAATAGCGGCTACTCCAACGAGAGCCCACTATTTCATGCTGGCACTTAAGCAAGGACAAAATGTCTATTATGTCGCCCTCTCTTTTTTCATCTTCATGGCGTTATGTCACCACCGGTAAAGACATCGGTAAGATAGTCACTCCAAAGCTCATTCCCTTTATCATTAGGATATTTCCCCTCACGATCTAAGACCGCTGGTAAATCTTCCTGCTTCGGCCAACGAGTGCTGTTATCAAGGTAAGTGAAGTCACTCTGTTGCACTTCCGATTTAAAAATGCCGATACGATCATTAATGACCTTAAAATAAGTAACAGGGTTATTCGGCTCAATCATAAAACTCAGATCGGTATTTTTCTCTTGCATGTCATTCCCTATTTCTATAAGAAAATGAGCAGCATCATTTGTGCCTACCTTGCGATTATCGTTAAAAAGTAAAGCAGTAAAGACAACGGCATCAGGATGTTGCTCATTCATTTCATCGTACAACCCATTTTCATAAACTTCTTTGGACGTATGGCCTTGAAAATCGATAGGTACAATATCAAAAACGTTTTGACCATAGGCCTGGTCCAATTTCTTTTGTAACAGCGGACTCAATTTTTCAACTTCCTGATCCCCCGCCATGAGAACTTTGACTTTTGTTTTGGCTTGATAGGCTTGAATAACCTTCTGTTGCAAGTGATCTGGTAGATTCACAGTAAGCTTCTTTAGATCAACGTTGCTTGCACTTTTTTCCTGTTTAGAGTCTTGATTGGTTGTAGAAACTGTTTGACCAGCCAATTGTGCTTTGGCTTTTTGTGCGGTCGCTCTTATCTCATCTTTCCAATGCAAACGGCTTAAAAATACAATAGCAAGACAGATAATTACTGAAACCACTATGGCCCATCGTTTCACTCAGCGGTCCCTCCTCTTAAATAGAATAAAAACGAAATATGTATAAATTTGTCTAAAAGTCCCTTTTGAGTATACCATAAAATCTCTTCCCCCATAGGTCCAATAGCCTATTTCGAACTAATTTTCTAAAAACACTTCAAATCAAGGGACCTAGAAAACAAAGCATTCCTTTGCTATCGCCAATTCATAATATAGAAAAGTGAATTTTTCATCAGAGTCTAGTTACCTCCTCGCGTTCTTCATTCTTTTGCTGTCTTGGTGACCGTTTTTCAAAGAGTTCAGGAGAACGGTCACCACACCGCTGGCTTGATGACCGTTTTTCAAAGAGTTCGGAAAAACGGGCGCCACACCGCTGGCTTGATGACCGTTTTTCAAAGAGTTCGGAAAAACGGGCGCCACACCGCTGGCTTGATGCCCGTTTTTCAAAGAGTTCGGAAAAACGGGCGCCACACCGCTGTCTTGGTGACCGTTTTTCAAAGGGTTCGGAAAAATGGGCACCACACCTCTGGCTTGATGACCGTTTTTCAAAGAGTTCGGAAAAACGGGCACCACACCTCTGGCTTGATGACCGTTTTTCAAAGAGTTCGGAAAAACGGGCACCACACCTCTGGCTTGATGACCGTTTTTCAAAGAGTTCGGAAAAACGGGCACCACACCGCTGGCTTGGTGACCGTTTTTCAAAGAGTTCGGAAAAATGGGCACCACACCTCTGGCTTGATGACCGTTTTTCAAATGGATCGGGAAAACGGGTATCACCGCGCTGGCTTGATGACCGTTTCTAGAACAAGGAGAACAAATGGGCATCTAAGTCGCTTAGATGTGTTGACACTAGTCCGCTTGTGCATAACTTTTCTCCTCAATTTACTTCAATAGCTATCCACAAGTCGCGAACTTTATAATTTCCTAAACAATAAAAAACTGTGAAGAGCCTTTAAGGTTCTCCACAGTTTTAAGTCACTGATTATTTTTAATTTAGTTGTAAGAACGTGCACCTAAGTAGCGTGGCTTCCAATAGGAGTTGTTCATATCGCTTATCGTCACGCCATGGGAGGAACTTGCATTAATGAATTGATTATTACCAAGATAAATGCCCACATGAGAAGGTCCGTTGTTTACAGTAGCAAAGAAAACAAGATCACCCTTAGATGGGGAATTCACTTTTGTCCCGCCATTCCATTGCGCCGCTGCTGTCCTTGGAAGAGAAATGCCATTTTCTGCGAATACATATTGTGTAAATCCACTGCAATCAAAACCCTTCGTCGTTGTTCCTCCATACACATAAGGTACGCCAATAAGAGCTTTCGCATCAGCAATGATTGCATTCACATTACTATTCGTCTTTTTAGGGGTAGATGTTGTTTTTGGTGCAGCAAGTGCAGCACGTGTGTTGGGCCCTACAATGCCATCGGATTGCAAGCCTTGAGCCTTTTGAAAGCTTTTGACTGCATTTAATGTTGTTGAACCAAAAATACCATCAACTGTTCCTGCATGATAGCCTAAATTATTTAATGTAGATTGCAAATCTTTCACAGCTTGTCCACGATCACCGTATTTTAAATTTGTTGTGAGTGTAACGTCATTACTTACCTTTTGTGTACTCACTTTGGCACTAAATAACTTACCCAATGTATTTGGACCGGCAATCCCATCGACGGCGAGATTATTATCACCTTGAAAGGATCGTACCGCGGATCGTGTCTGGTTTCCATAAATACCATCGATGGTGCTTTTATAGTAGTTTAAGTCCTGCAACTTATCCTGGAGGGCTTTGACTGAACTATCAGATTCACCATAATGAAGGACCTGATTGGTATTGATAGCGGCTGCTTTAGCACTTGAATGATGACCTCCGATTTGCGGAAGAACAACAAATGATGCAGCGACAATGGATGAAATAACGAGTTTCTTAGCGGGTAGTTTCATAGTTTGTGACTGGCTCCTTAGATTCAATATATAATGCTCTTGTGAGAACTATATTATTTAAGAAATATTACAGGAATGTTAAACAGATGTTGCGGTAGCGTTAATAGACAGAAAACTCTTGATTATTATTTCCCTCTAGTGGTTGACTATGGCGAGAGCGGTTTGTTTTACCATTTAAAAGGAGAATGCCACATATAGAGGAAAATTTTTCTCTATTTATCAGCAAAGTAAGCATTTTACATGTTTTGTAAAAACAAAAAAGAGCTTCGCGATCCTCCAAGCCCTGGGGCTTTGTCTTCGGACTCTAATCTGCTGCTTGCTCTTGTTTCTGTCCGAAGCTGCCCTGTCTTCGGACTCTGGTCGGCTGCTCGCTCTCGTTTTTGTCCGAAGTAGCCTCATCAAAGAAAGTCTATTTTGCCAAAACACCTTTCTTCTTTCATTAATGTATGTTTTTTGAAAAATTTGGCTCACACCAAGTCCTTATCCATGAAAAAGGTTTTTCTACCGATCTTCTTTTACTACCATGGGATGGGTTATTCTTTCTTAATCTTTTATAAAAAAAACATCCGCTATCTCATTTATTGAGAGGCGGATGTTTCTCTTAGAATAACGATATTCACGCGGCGATTCATGGCCTGATGTTCCGCTGTGTCGTTCTTCTCTACAGGCTGGTACTGACCATAACTCGTAAACCTCATTCGACTTGATTTTATATCATCATTATTTATGAGGAACAGCATGACGTTTTCAGCACGCTTAGAAGCCAATTCCCAGTTTGAATGGAATTCAGAGGAATTGATAATAGGATTGTTATCTGTGTGTCCCTCTACCGCAATAGGGTTGGAGACGGAATTTAATATTCCTCCCATGGATTGCAGAATCGTTTCGGCCTGCTTTTTAATGTCTGCCTTGCCCAAATCAAAAAGGATTTTTTCCTTAAAGGTAATTTGGACCCCACGAGGAATATTCTCTAATTCTATTGATGAGTCTAAGTGGTTCTTATTGATATAGTCTTGGAGCTTCACATACAACTTGTCCAATTGATCCTTATCACTCTTCTCGTCTTCACCATCATCTGCCTTACTCTGGTCCTTAGCAGCCTTAGGTATATCCTCTGTAATCGATGTGGGCGGATTATCCGATGTATTCATGACGGCATCTCCACTAAATGTCGTACGAAGTGATTGAACAAGTGCATTGAACTTATCATTTTGAACTTCACTCATCGAATACAGCACAATAAAGAAGACTAACAAAAGTGTAATTAAATCGGAATAAGTGATTAACCACCGGTCATTATTCTCATGTTCTTCGTGTCTTTTCCGTCGCTTCCGCATGGCCCCTCTTCACTTCCTATCATTCACTTTCTATTACATCTTTGTCTGTCAATTCCTCATATTCCTGCTCATCTAAAAAAGCCATCAGTTTGCTTTTTAAAATCGTCGAATTCTCTCCATACTGTATCGATAAGAGGCCTTCAGCTTGTAATTCCATCATCATGATCTCTTCATTCAAACGGGCTTTCACCTTATTATATAAAGGAAGATAGATCATATTGGCACTTGCCACACCATATAAAGTGGCAATAAAAGCCACCGCGATTGATGGACCTAAGGATTGAGGGTCATCGAGTTGTCCTAAAATATGGACGAGTCCCATCACCGTTCCGATAATCCCCATCGTCGGTGCAAAACCACCAGCAGCCTCAAACACTTTGGCAATCGATAGGATTCTTTCTTCACGCTTTTCAATTTTACGACTAATAATATCCTGAATCATCTCGGCATCGCCACCGTCGATGATCATCTGGATACCGTCTTTCAAGAATTCATTATCCGAATCATGTAAGGCACCCTCTAATGCTAGTAGCCCTTCTCGTCGGGAGATATTTGATAGGTCAATGAGTTGATCTATGGTTTCCTTGGGGCTTGCTTTCCCATCTACGAAAGCATATTTAATAATAAAAGGCACTTTTTTAAGTTTTTTAAACGGTGTCCCTATTATGACCGCTCCAATCGTTCCCCCAAAAACAATAATGATCGCTGTCAATTGAATGAGGGCCCCTATCTTTCCTCCCTCCAGAACAAAACCTAAAATCAGGGAAACGATACCGATGATAATACCCAGGAGTGTTGTTATATCCATGTAACTTCCACCTTCCAATATGAAAAGCACAAGTGCCTTAATGTTCATTTCTCAAATCCTGTATCTGCGACACCAAATAAACGCTCGGTGAGAATTAATGCGCCGACACTTTAGACATTCCCCTACGATTTCTATAAGGAAGCCTTCATTAGTCTCGAAGAACATACTGTAGTATATCCCAGAAGGATTAGGCACGGGGCTAAATCAAACTTTAAGCCTCATAAAATTTATCGACAGGTTTCCCCCATTTATTTAGTGTAAAAACAAATAAAAAACACGTGCTTGATCATAAAAAAGAGGATGCCCTTTATAGGAACATCCTTAGAATGGTTTTGAAGCAGCGGTATTGATTAAACATTAATTTGGGTATCAAGATAAGCTTCCCAATGTTTATGAGTCGTTAATGCCTTTGCCAATTCTTTACTTGACTGACGGTGACGTTTCCGATCTTCTGCACGACGTTCAGCCATTTCAAACAGTTTTTTCTCTTCATCACTTTCTGGAATAACACCTGGGACTTCTACAGGTTTATTGTTTTCATCTAAAGCAACAAAGGTTAAGAATGACGTCGCTGCAATGCGACGGTCACCTGTTTTTAAATTCTCCGCAACGACCTTTACAAAAACTTCCATCGAGGTTCTACCCGTGGACACAACAAAGGACTCTAGACACACTGAATCTCTAGGGGTAATTGGGCTAAGAAAATCAACATGGTCAGTTGAGGCCGTCACGCAATCGCGTCGTGAATGACGTTCTGCAGTGATGGATGCCACATCATCGATATAACTCATCAACATCCCACCGAACAAAGAATCAAGATTATTTGTATGTGTAGGGAAAACGCGGCTTGTTTTGACAACGCGTGAATCCTTGCAATATTTCTTTTCCATCGTCTATCCTTCCTCACCTCAGTTATTACTGATTCATTTTAACATAAATTTCAAGCCCACTGATAAATGAAATGCTTATGAAAACCCCTTCAAATCAACATTTTTATGACATCGTGCCGAGAGACACACTGGATCACTTGGTCTGTTACGAAATTCGCTGGTCTCTACCACCCTAAGTAAATTTTTCCATTAACCCTTTTACTTTCCACGTCAGTTTTTACTTTTCTATAGTGTTAATAAAAGGCAAGCTTAAATAACGCTAGAGCCTTAAGAAAAGATTCAAAAGGTTTTTTAGTACAAAATGCACGGTTCTTTCGTTGAAGCAGGAATCATTGTCTCTAACGGCTTGAACCTTACACCTTTTTCTGCCAAAAAAAGAAACCTCTATCTATATAGAAGTTTCTGCAGAATAACGTGTAATTATTTATCTGAGGTGAGATATTGACTAAGTTCGTCGACCATCTTATTCGCCGCAATGACACCGCCAGCCGTATTCCAAATGGCGTCGTCAACTTTATAGACATGCCCAGATTTTACTGCGTTAAGATTTTTCCATATCTTATTATTGGTAAACTGATTTTCAAGTTTGGCGGCTTGACCATTATCCCCGCTCGGTTCGTAAGTGAAATAGAATAAATAATCACCATCCATATCCGGGATCATTTCTTTAGAGACATTTTGGGCTGCAAAGTCATCTTTATCTTGTGAGGCAGGACGCTTCAATCCAATTTCATCAAGAATGACGCCTGCAAAAGTATCTTTATGATAGATCCTTGTATCTCCGGCCATAAATCTTACAAGAGAGATCTTAGCATTAATTTTGTCACCCAATTTATCATGAAGGTTTTTGACTTTATCATTAAAGGCATCCAGCACTTCTTTTCCTTTTTCTTCTTTATTGAGCGCTTTAGCATACAATTTAAAATTGATTTGCCAATCGCCTCGGAGCTCATCGGAAAATACCGTTGGTGCTATCGCTTTTAGCTTATCGTACTGTTTTTCCTGACGCATTTTATTCCCTATGATTAAATCTGGATGTAAGCTGGCTATGGCTTCAAGGTTAATTTCACTCTCAGTCCCAACAACCTTTACACCATCCATTTGATCCTTAATATGGTCATACCATGGATCACCTGTCCATGATTGGACGGCTCCGACAGGTTTGACTCCCATCGAAAGCAACGCTTCCGTGCCTTCGTTCGTTAAAACAACAACTCGTTTTGGAGTGCCTTTAATAGTGGTTGTCCCCATCGCATGTTTTACAGTATAAGAAGAGGCAGACCCTTTTTCATTAGACGAGGTATCTCCTGAAGCACTTGAGGCTTTATTTGAAGCCCCACATCCGGAAAGCACCAAAAGCAGCACTATAATAGCTGAAAGTATGAGGTATCTTTTTTTCATCATTTGTTGACCCACTCCCCCAATTGAAAATGATTATCACTTTTATGCAATAGCATACAGTGCAGTGAAAGGGTTGTCAATACAAATTGAGAATAATTATCAATTTCATTGACAGGCTTCTCTATTTAAAATAGACTTACTATTGTAGAAAATACTGTCTCAAATAGAATAGAGAATAAACTCTCAGATTATGGGTGGATAATGCGGGAGGAAGACAATAGTGGTCGGTGTGTTAAAAACTAAACTTTCTAAAGCTGTCGGTTTGGTGATTACGGGAGCGCTTTTACTCCTCTGTGGTCTCTTCAGTCTTGTTCTAGGGTATGCAAATATAGACTTTCATACTGTTTATACAGCGCTTTTTCATTTCACAGAAACCAATAATCAAATTATTGTTCGTGAGGAACGTATTCCGAGAATGTTTATCGCGGCCGCAGTAGGCGCGAGCTTAGCAATATCCGGTGCAATCATGCAAGGCTTGACACGCAATCCTTTAGCGGCCCCCAATATATTGGGAGTCAATTCAGGCGCTAGTTTTTTTATTGTCGTTGCTGTTGGTTTTTTTGGCGTTCAATCATTAACGGCTTTTACATGGCTCGCCTTCGCCGGTGCCGCCGTTGCTGGAGTGATTGTTTATTTTCTTGGCTCTTTAGGTCCTGATGGTCTTTCACCCGTCAAATTAATACTCGCAGGTGCCGCAATGGCAGCCCTGTTCGCCTCACTGACTCAAGGGGTTTTGACTATGAGTGAACCGACCCTGCAAAGTGTTTTGTATTGGCTCGTCGGCTCCATTCAAGGTCGAGATCTTTCCGTTCTCCAAAACGTTTTACCTTATTTTGGCATAGGATGGGTGATCGCACTTCTCATTAGTCCAAAAATGAATACACTAGCCTTAGGAGAAACCATTGCCAAAGGTGTAGGTCAAAACACGTTTATCGTAAAACTATTTGCCGGACTGGTGGTTATTTTACTTGCCGGAGGGGCAGTGGCTGTTGCTGGACCGATCGGGTTTATCGGCATTATAATTCCTCATATTACCAAATGGCTCGTCGGTCAGGATTATCGTTGGTTGATTCCCTATTGCGCTTTACTAGGCGCCATATTATTATTACTTGCAGATGTATCTTCTCGTCTGATTTTGCATTCAGGTGAAGTTCCGGTCGGCATTATGACCGCCATTGTTGGGACACCCTTTTTCATCTTCATTGCCCGAAGAGGGGTGTTTAGCTCATGAAAAACCAAAAGTATTGGAGCCTTCGCGCTCGCAACGCTTCTTTTTTAATTGATAAAAGAGCCTTCGGTATCACCCTGATTTTATTCATACTTTTTTTAGTCATGATCGTCTTAAGTCTTGGTCTTGGCGACTTATTTATCTCACCGTTAAGTGTTGTAAAAGCCATCTTTGGTCAGTCTACGGAAATGAATAATCTCGTTGTTCAATCCTTCCGTTTTCCAAGAATATTAGTAGCGGGACTTGCCGGAATGGGACTCGCCGTTGCCGGTGCTATCCTCCAAGGCTTAGTTCGCAATCCTTTAGCATCTCCCGATATCATTGGTGTGACAACAGGAGCTTCATTAACGACGGTTATCTTCCTTACGTTTTTTAGCGCTGGCAGTGAAACATCCATGAACATTAGCATTCAATGGTTGCCCATCTTTTCTTTTATTGGCGCATTAGCTATGGGATTACTGGTTTACTTCCTCTCGAAGCGAGGGGTTTCAGCGACTAGACTTGTGCTTATTGGCATTGGCCTTTCGGCTGGCGCAAAAGCCTTCACAGATCTAATGCTTGTTCTTGGGCCCTCATACCTTGCCTCACAGGCTTCTATTTGGATGACGGGTTCTGTTAATGGCGCCTCTTGGACTTCGGTTCTCATCCTTTTTATTTGGATTTTCGTGTTTTTGGTATTATCATTAAGCTTATCACGAAGACTCAATGCCCAGACTTTTGGTGAAAAGATCGCTGTGGGGATCGGCAATAATCTTCGTCGAGATCGTGTTCTTTTATTAATCATAAGTACTGCCTTAGCTGGCGGCTCAGTGGCTTACGCTGGAACAATAAGCTTTATTGGATTGATGGCTCCTCATATGGCGAGAAGACTTGTAGGTTCGAGTTACGGAAGCCTGATTCCGGTTTCTGGCCTACTTGGGGGACTTGTCGTGATGCTCTCGGACCTTATTGGTCGAACCGTCTTCCTTCCTTTAGAGGTTCCTGCCGGCGTGTTTACTGCCGCTATCGGTGCGCCGTATTTTATATACTTGCTTTATAAAACGAGAAAATGGGGGTAAATTGAATGGGTTTGGAAGCACAGTCCATTACAGTGGGGTATGGTGATGATCCAATATTAGAGACCCTTAATCTACAGATTCCAAAAGGAAAAGTGACCGTTTTTATAGGTAAAAATGGTTGCGGAAAGTCAACGTTGTTGTCAACATTTGCCCGATTGATTAAACCTTCAGATGGTTCTATTGTTTTAAATGGAAGAGATATCGCCAAAACAGCGACAAAAAAGGTGGCACGAGATCTGGCCTTACTGCCACAGGGACCGATTGCTCCAGAAGGATTAACCATTCTACAGCTTGTGCGTCAAGGACGTTATCCTTATCAAAATTGGTTAAATCAATGGTCAGCTGATGATGAAGCCATCGTCCAGCACGCCTTAAACGTCACCAATTTAGTTGAGCTTGCTGATCGACCAGTGGATTCACTTTCTGGCGGTCAACGCCAAAGGGCTTGGATCGCCATGGTTCTTGCTCAAGACACTGATATTTTATTATTAGATGAACCTACAACTTACTTGGATTTGGCCCATCAGGTCGATATTCTTGATCTCTTATTTGCACTCAACCGGACGGAAAAACGCACCATCGCGATGGTGCTCCATGATATTAATTTGGCTTGTCGCTATGCAGATCATATCGTTGCTGTTAATGATAAAAAAATCTATGCCCAAGGAGCACCTGAAGATATTGTGGATACGCAATTAATGAAAGACGTCTTCCAAATGGACGCAGAAATTGTCTTAGATCCCATTTTCGGAACCCCAATGTGTATCCCTTATGGTCGTGGTCGGAACTTGCTTAAGCAAAAACAGCAGGAAGAATATCAAAGCACCAATCAGCTGCCTGAAGCAGAAATTGAGCATATTCAGATCCCCAATCCACATGCAACTGAACATGCGTAATAGATAATAGATGAAAGTGACCGAGCCGCGTTGGCTCGGTCTTTTTACAGTATCAGAATTTATAAGTTTAACGCTTATAGTGTTGATCGCCACTCCAGGTCGCTCGCTTTCCTCATGCCCACACGATGTGGGTAGGGTCGGCGTTGTCACAGGACGTGACGTTTTTAGCCGATCGTCCTTAGTGGCCTCAGCTAATTTTGGAATAGACTCTTTGTGTTCCAAAATGGATCTTCGGACACGTGCTGTTCCCGAAGGAGTCTCGCGCCTTCCGTTCCGATCAACTGAGTTGCTGACGATGCCTTTTGGGATTAAAATCTTATTCCGTGTTTTAATAAGGAGCGGGCATGCTTTGCCCGGTTTTTCTTAGTGAGGTAATGTGGCCTGTGCCGGGCGAAGCCGCTTTCGTTAGGCGGCACCTTTTTTTTATGTGCGCGCAGCACGCTTTTGCGAGTTCCAACCTTGTTTCGGGCGCCTTTTGTGAGGTGTTGCTGGCTTTAGTGCGGGCCGCTTCCTCTTTTGTTTGTCCTCTCCTTTTTATGCGCGCGCTCAGCATGCTTTTGTGAGCCAATTCTATTAGTGCTGACATTGTGGACAATAATAGACCTTTCTTGATGCCATGGTTTCCATCTCGATTGTTCCTCCGCAGCGTGGGCAAATAGCACCTTCTTTTCCATGGACTTTAAAATGAGGCAGATAACGTCCTGTTTGGTTATCCCCTTTAAATAGAGGCTGATCCATATAGCCCCCGGCTGCAACAGCCTCTGTTAGGACCATTTTTATCGCTTGAAAAAGTGCTTGAACTTCAGTCTCCGCTAAATCAATCGTTTTCCTTTTAGGTAGAATTTTCGCCTCGAAACAAATTTCATCCGAATAGCGATTGCCGATACCTGCAATTATATCTTGATCGAGGAGTACGTTTTTTATATTCGTTCGTTTGTGAGTCAGACTTTCTTTAAAAACGTCTAATGTGAAGGATGAATCAAGTGGTTCTGGACCTAGATGCCCTAACTGTTCTTCGATATCAGCAGGGGTTAAGATATGCAAATACCCTAAGCGCAACCCAATAAAAAACAAGCGATCCTCACCAAAAGTCATAATAATTTGTTTTGTTCGGTCTGGACTGTCTTCCTCTTTCCCAAAGAAAAGTTTCCCACCCAACATTAAGTGTAAAAGCAGCACGTGACCTGAATCTAAATGAAATAAAAGATATTTTGCTCGCCTGTCAATCGCTATGATTTCCTTTCCGGTTATATTTTTCATAAAAATATTTTCAGGCTCATTAACAGATTTCGAGCGGTTAATAACAACAGCATCTACCGTTTTATTCCTAAGCATTGGATGCAATAATCTTTTATAATTCTCCATCTCGGGTAACTCTGGCATAACAAACATCCTCACCTTTGTGGGTTTGTTACTAATTTTCCTAAAAAGTGAAGATGGCATACCAAAATAAATCGTATGCTCAGTCATTTATGCTTTATAATGGACTTTGAAGATAACGCAATGAAGGGGGAGGCGCCATTATGTTCATCACAACAACAGAAAATGTACCTGGAAAAGAAATTGTCGACGTTAAAGGCTTAGTGCAAGGCAGTACCGTACAATCCAAGCATGTTGGACGCGATATTGGGGCAGGACTTAAAACACTTGTTGGTGGCGAAATTAAAGGATATTCGGAAATGATGAACGAAGCACGTGAAATTGCAACACAGCGAATGATTCAGGAGGCCGAATCCATGGGAGCCAATGGGATTATCGGCATGCGTTACCAGTCTTCACAGATCATGAATTCTGCTGCAGAAGTGATTGCCTATGGGACCGCTGTGGTTTTTAAAGATTAATCCTGTTAAAGATCTGTTCGTACACTGTTAGGGGCTGAGAGCATCTTACGGTTGCAGACTCGACCCACAAGATCGTTCGGACTGTCATCTAGGTTCGCAGGGTTTTTCTGTGTCCGAACTTAGGGTATCTTCAGACTCTCATACGAGATCGCAGCGGTTTTCTGTCCGAACTTAGGGCATCTTCAGACTCTCATACGAGATAGCAGCCGTTTTCTGTCCGAACTTAGGGCAACTTTAGACTCTTATACGAGATAGCAGCGGTTTTCTGTCCAAACTTAGGGCAATTTCAGACTCTCATACGAGATAGCTGCGGTTTTCTGTCCGAACTTAGGGCAATTTCAGACTCTCATACGAGATAGCTGCGGTTTTCTGTCCGAACTTAGGGCATCTTCAGACTCTCATACGGGATCGCAGCCGTCTTCTGTCCGAACTTAGGGCAACTTTAGACTCTTATACGAGATAGCTGCGGTTTTCTGTCCGAACTTAGGGCATCTTCAGACTCTCATACGGGATCGCAGCCGTCTTCTGTCCGAACTTAGGGCATCTTTAGACTCTTATACGAGATAGCAGCGGTTTTCTGTCCGAATTTAGGGCAACTTTAGACTCTTATACGAGATAGCAGCGGTTTTCTGTCCGAACTTAGGGCATCTTCAGACTCTCATACGAGATCGCAGCGGTTTTCTGTCCGAACTTAGGGCAACTTCAGACTGTCATGCGTGTTTGCTGCGCTTTTCTGTCCGAACAGAATCTAGTGCAAACTCTAAAATAAATATTGGTTTACCTTCCAAAGTGTTTAAAAAGCGGCTCAACGCATAGGCTAAGCCGCTTTTTTGTCTTATGTCATTCTAGACCACGATCAGGGATGTGAGACGACGCACTCTATGTGACCGAGAAGTTCGATTTCCTTTACTGTTGCCGGAATGATGAAATGGTCTCCTTTTTTGATAGGGTTTTGTTGCCCCTCTGTTTGGATAGTCCCTTCACCCTTGATAACGCTAACAAGGAGAAAAGGTTGGTCCATTTTCAATGTGTACTGGCCACGGACATCCCAATGATGCACTGTGAAATATTCAGCTTTGACGAGCTCCGTGACTTTTGCCTCACGATATTGCTCCACTTTATAGGTTAATTCAGGGGATTGATGAGGGTACTGAGAAACCTCTATGGACGGTTCAATATGAAGTTCTCTCTTATTCCCCTCTGCATCTGTTCGGTCATAATCATAGACACGATAGGTGATATCAGAGCTTTGCTGGCTTTCGAGTATCATAATGCCTCCACCAATCGCGTGAATCGTTCCACTGGGAACATAAAAGAAGTCGCCTGGCTTCACTTTAACTCGACGGAGAAGTTGATCCCATTGTCCTTCTTCAACTAATGATCGAAATTCCTCAGGAGACTTGGCATGATGACCGTAGACAATTTCTGATCCTTCTTCACAATCGATAATATACCAACATTCCGTTTTTCCATAGGGCTCATTTTCAACTTCTCTGGCATAGGTATCATTAGGATGAACTTGCACAGAAAGGTCAGTTTTAGCATCTAATATTTTTGTAAGTAACGGGAATTGCTCTGAAGAGAAGTGGCCAAAGAGCTCTCGATGCTCGTCCCAAGCCTCTATAAGCGTTTTTCCTTTAAGCTCCCCATTCTTAATCGTCGATGGGCCATGTGGGTGTGCTGAAATCCCCCAGCATTCTCCAGTTGTCTCCGAAGGAATCTGGTAGCCAAATTCAGTCCGTAATCGCTCTCCACCCCAAATTCTTTCCTTCAATTCTGGTTCTAAAAATAATGGTTCCTTATACATGACGAGACTCCTTTATTATGTTCTTTGTTTTCATAGTAGAACGGTTTCATAGTTTGCATGATTTCATTTACCCGTCGCTTGAATTTTAACACATATTATCGTGTAAATCTTCTTATTATAAGGAATTCACATGATATAGTGTTTCACGTAATGTGATAGAATAAGGATACGTGAAGAGGAGGAGAATTCTATGGAGAATTTCAACACATTATTAAAAAATTATGCGGAGCTTGCGGTTAAAATTGGCGTTAATTTACAAAAGGGACAAACCCTTGTGATCCGTACTCCGATTATTGCTCAAGACTTTGTTCGACTCGCCGCTAAAAAGGCGTATGAAGCTGGGGCTAAAAACGTCATTGTCGATTGGTCTGATGAAGTCATTGGACGCCTCAAGTTTGATATGGCACCTGATGAAGCTTTTGAAGAATTCCCAGTTTGGAAAGCCAAAGGATTCGAACAGCTTGCTGAAGAGGGCGCCGCTTTCATGAGTGTTTCTGCGAGTAATCCAGATCTCTTAAAAGGGGTTGACCCTAAGAAAATCTCAACTGCGAATAAAGCAGCCAGTGCAGCAATGAAAACCTTTATGCAGTATCAAATGTCATCCAAGGTAAGCTGGACGATTGTCTCTGTGCCAACACCAGAATGGGCAACAAAAGTGTTCCCAGACTTAGGCAAAGAAGAAGCTGTTGAAGCGCTTTGGGAAAAGATTTTTCAAGCAACACGCGTGTCCCATGGGAATCCAGTTGAGAACTGGAAACAACACTTAGCAACACTGACTGAAAAAATCAATTATTTAAATGAAAAAGAGATTAAAAGTCTTCATTATCAAGCGCCTGGTACTGATCTCACCATTGAGCTTGCCGACCAACATAAGTGGATGGGCGGAGGAAGCCCAAATAGTAAAGGTACATATTTTGTTCCTAACATGCCTACTGAGGAAGTTTTCGGTATGCCTAAAAAAACCGGTGTGAATGGTTATGTAACCAGCACTAAGCCGTTGAATTACGGGGGAACGCTTATCGACCAATTTACTTTAACCTTTGAAAAGGGTCGCATTGTCGATTATAAAGCAGAGAACGGTGAAGATACGCTTAAGCATCTTATTGAAACCGATGAGGGATCTCATTATTTAGGCGAAGTCGCCCTTGTTCCTCATCATTCTCCTATTTCGGATACCGGTATTATTTTCTTTAACACCTTATTCGACGAAAATGCCTCCTGTCATTTAGCCATTGGTAAAGCTTATCCTTTCAATATTAAGGGCGGATCAGATATGACTCAAGAAGAGCTTGCGAAACTGGGTGCCAATGACAGCTTAACCCACGTCGATTTTATGATGGGATCAGCAGAAATGTCGATCGATGCGACCACTGCATCAGGAGAAGTCATTCCGCTCTTCCGTAACGGGAATTGGGCTGTATAAAGACCAGCTTAAATAAAAAAAGAGATCAGAAGCTATGACAATACAAAATAATGAATACACATACCGAACAATATACTTTCAGAGGCATAGCAGGAAATGGAGAGCGTAGTCAAAATACGAAGACGCAGGCGGGAATAGCAACCAGCGGTACTTCTCGAATAAACGTCGAGTTGTTCCGAGAAAGCTGGCGACGAAGCGGTACGAGTAGACGCAGGAACAGGGGATTTTTATTCATAAATACTTGGGAAACCAAATGATCCATTCCCAAGTGAGCTGAGGCCAACTAAGGACGATCGACTAAAACCGTCACATCCGTGTGACAACGTCGAAGCTAGCACCTCAACCACCCCAAAAAGTAAAGAACACTTTTCGGGGACCCCGATGACCACCCCAAAAAGTAAAGAGCACTTTTCGAGGACCCCGATGACCACCCCAAAAAGTAAAGAGCACTTTTCGGGGACCCCGATGGTGCGTCGAACGTCGACCCTACCCACATCAAAAAATCGTAAAAACACGATTTTTCTGCGAGGATTATTCTCTAAGTAGCTTTCCTTAGTCGTGTGGGCATGAGGAAAGCGAAGTATTTTGACAGAGCGCTTCGCCTCATGCTAAGAATAAAGAAAAATCCGTTCATTCAAAAAAGAATGTTCGGATTTTTCTTTGAGTGAAATACCTCTGTCTCACCCTCTTATATTGCATCTCATTTTTTTTGGGTCAATTCCTTTTGATAGATAAAATTCAACAGAAACTCTAAATCCTCAGGAAAAGAAAGCTCAGAGCTTCTTGATTTCATCTGCCGATTTCCAAGCGATATCATAAATTAGTTCATCAGGATCGTGAATACACCTCGTCCCTCCGACGATGTGCACCTCAAAATATTGAACGGTGACATCATGACCAAAAGTCACTCTTTCTTTAAGATGAAGCGAGCGAACAATCTCAACGTGATAACCTGTCTCTTCATAACATTCACGAATACAGCAAGCTACAAGCGATTCATTTTCTTCGCTTCCACCCGAAGGCACTGTCCATGTCTTGTTTTCTTCTGGTTGACCTTGCTTGACCATCAGGAATTAGCTTTTATCATTAACACACACGCCAGCCGCTCCCGACCATTTTTTCAATAGGCTTCCTTCTATGCTTTTCTATTTTAAATAATGGCTTACTACTCAACCGGCGCGTTAGATCACTTCTAAGTCATTTTTACCTGGAAGTGCTTTGAAGCTTGTATGAGGCTCGGCCTGATACCAGAAAGCGACAGAAGCAATGTCATCTTGTAAGGGTAAATAGCGTCCTCCCGATCTCCAGCCCAGCGCCTGAATGGTGACTTTTAAATCCTCTTCAAAACGAATCGGATCCATGACATGCCAGCGATACATCCCAAACCGTTGCTGCGCTCGGTAAAGACCATCGGGTTTAATCAATTGATGCATGCCAAGGAACGGTGTGGAATATGTACTATACTGTCCTGCTGGCTGCTCCCAATTCCATGCCCCACCAAAATAATCTTCTGTTCCGGTCCCACAAATCGTCGGATAGTCCTGGTCCCCATCGAGGTAGAACTTTAACTCGCCTTCTCCCCACCAATTATTGCTATTGACTTGCCAAGCAATATAAGTCCCTACGTAATGACCTTGACCCTTAATCCCTTCAACAATCGTATGAACATCCTTATACTGAACCGGATTGCTGCGTTGCCATTGCGCATGGAAATAAGCAACATCCTCTGGGACTTCTGTTAACGTGTAATTCACTGAATAATACAGCGTCATTTTTTCCTCAGCTAAATTTTCTACTGTAATTCTGGCCTGTTTCCTAAACGGCAATTCCCAATAACAATTCATCCCACCGGCTGGATTAACCACAACGGGAAAGGAGTTTACGTTACTTCGCTCACACCAACCATTGCAGAAAAAATCACCTAAAGGCACTTCTACAGAGGGCGCCTCTTCGTTGTCCCAATACATGCGAATTACTGACGTTCGCCAATGATTGGGATGACACGTCAACCAAATGTGTTGAATCGCCCCTGGCCCAGAAATGTCTGCTACTGTGAATGTGGTCTCTCCTTTAATATCGACGGAAGGAGAGATCTTCCAGCCCTTTCCGAGCTCCCTAGCTGGTTGGGCTCCTGTCCCCTCAACTGCCATTGCACCTTTCCCTTTTTCCCCCGTGAAATTTTCCGGGCTAATGGAACGCGTTTTTGCATGCGAAAGTCTAGAGAGATTGCCTAGCCCCATGCCTAATCCATTAAACATCCTTTGCCATCCTCTCCTCAATTTTTAAATGCAACCGATTACAAAATTTCGAAAACGTTTATATGAAATATATCTCATTCTAGTAAGAATTCAAGCTCTTTATGCATAAATCCTGCTCAACATTCACATTGATGGAAGTCCCATCTTCTATATAAAGTGAAACTTCAATTAGGGTGTCAGCGTCCGTTATCTCGCACTTAAACGTCTTTGTACTATTCATGTTTTAAAGTACGAATCTTACGGACGGCTACACCGAGATAAAATGCGTTATTTTTTTCAGCGCTTGATACAGTAGCTTTATTTAATTAATGGTAAAAATATCTCATCCACAATTTCTGCAATGGTATCCTGTGACACCGGTTCATAGGTAATTAACACCTCATGTCTGACCAAATCAACAGGCAGCCTTGTAATGCGTGCCGTCACTTTTTCATGACGAATTTCTCCCCGCTCCACTGCACGATTTAAAATGGTTGACATCGCATTGGTTCTTCGAAAATTGATCAATTCAGATAAGGGTATACCTGTTAGAACAGACATTAATCCATGAATCGTTTCTGGCCCAATCTTACGGAGTATGTCATTCAATTGATTCAATATGATAATGACATCGCTCCGAAGCTCCCCAGTATTAGGAACTTCATCCGGTGGTGCCGGTAAAATTTTATGAATAGCTGCCAAGACAAGCTCCTCGCGATTCGGCCAACGGCGATAAATGACGGGCTTACTTGTTTGAGCTCGAGCAGCAACCCCTTCTATTGTAAAGTTTGGAAACCCTACCTCCATCAATTCATCCCAGGCTGCTTGCATAATGGCAGCTTCTAATTCTGCACCTCTTCGTCTTGTCGGAAATTCTCCTTCATTTTTCTTATTCACATGAAAACCTCCCATAAAGTGAAACTCCAATCGGTGGGGGTTTTTGATTTTCCCCTACTGATGTTAGTTGAACTCGTCGTGGTGTTAGCGTCCCTTACCCCCACTTAAACAGCTTTGCATCCCCATTTTTGAAGTGGGAGTCTTACAGACGGTCGAGACTGAAATAAAATACGTTGCGTTTCTTATTGTTTTATTATATCATAAGTTTAAATAAGAAACTTTGAGTATCTTATAGCAAAAAAAGGAGTGTAACATACATGGATAAACCTATTGAACAAACAGCCAATAAAAAAATAGATCCAGCCGTTATGAAAATGGCATGGATTTTGTTAATTGGACTTCTTGCCCCATTATTCGATACCACGATCATGAATGTCGCCATCGATACCCTTGGAAATGCTTTACACACATCGGTTTCCACGATTCAATGGGTGATGACAAGTTATTTAATCGCCCTTGGTATTGTTATTCCTATTTCAGGATGGGCACTTAATCGTTTTGGGGGTAAAAATATATGGATATTCGCTTTAAGTTTATTTTTAATAGGTTCTGTTTTATCAAGTTTATCATGGAATGTAGGAAGTCTCATTGCCTTTAGAGTGATTCAAGGCATGGGTGGTGGTTTGATGATGCCCATCATGCAAACCATGGTTGTGCGGGCAACTGGCGGAGAGAAATTAGGTAAACTAATGGCCATTGTTGGTTTACCGGTACTCATCGGTCCTATTCTCGGCCCCGTATTAGGTGGAGTTATTATTCATTATCTTAACTGGCATTGGATCTTTTATGTTAATATTCCTATTTGTTTGATCGCCTTAATCCTTGCCGTATGGGGACTACCAAAGGATGAAGCCACAAATCAATCTCAAAAACTCGATTTCATTGGATTATCCTTGTTATCTCCTAGTATTGTGTTAATGATTTATGGGCTCACCAAGGTCAGCGCGCGTCTTGGCTTTTTTCATAGTTCAGTCATCATCCCCATTGTCATTGGCCTTATATTTATGATGGTCTTCTGCCTTTATGTCTTAAGAAAATCTCACAACCCAGTCATTGATATCCGTATATTTAAAAGCATGCCATTTACCGCCTCTTCTTGTCTTTTGTTTTTATCAGGTCTATCCTCTTATGGCGGGATGTTATTACTCCCACTCTATTATCAACAAGTCCGTGGAGAGAGCGTGCTCGTTTCAGGAATACTATTGATTCCTCAAGGTGTCGGGATGTTATTGACGCGATCATTAGCGGGAAAACTGACAGATGCCATCGGCTCTCGATGGGTCGTACTCTGTGGTACCCTTTTAACACTCATTGGTACTATTCCCTTTGCCTTTTGCGGTGCCCATACGAGTGAATTTTTGCTGGCCATCGCTCTCGTTGTCCGTGGTGGAGGACTTGGAGGCGTTATGCTTCCCATTATGGCAACCGCTTATGACGGATTAAGCAAGGAACAGATCCCACATGCCAGTAGCGCCACTCGAATTTTACAGCAAATTGGTGGCGCTTTTGGTGCTTCAGTGCTTGCTGTTATCTTACAAAATCAAATGACTTCTCAATCAGCTCTCACTATTGCCGCCCGGAACACTGCTTTTAATCATACCTTTATGTGGACCGTCGGCTTCACCTTAATGTCACTCATTTTTATCGTGTTCTTACCTCATAAAAAAGCCAATAGAACTTAAGCCGCTCGCAAATACCTACTTATATGATCCTCTTTCGGTAGATGATCGTGCTTCCGTTAGTTTGTGAGCTAACATTATGGCTAAATCGTTATTACTTTTATTGTCATTTAACACTTGAAATCGTTCGCTAATTTTGGCGGACGATTTTTATAAATGGAAAATTTATGTTAACCTAATAATATAATATTTTAAAAATTATGTCCTCATTATTTGACGGGATATTCATAAGAAAAAGTATTCATAAGAAAGGGGTTGTTATCGCTATGGGAGGCCTAGCGCAGCTCGCCTTCAGTAATTTTTTAATATTTGCTTTGATGGCTATTTTAATCATATACATCATATACTTGTTCATAAAAAGAGCCGTTGAAAAAAACGATGGCGATTTTATTTTAGAGGCAAAGGCATGGAACAAAGAGACTTTCTGGAGGGAATTTATCTTTGCCTTTTTAAATTTAGTCATCCCTTTTTGTTTTGTTTATTTAATGGCTATCGGCGATAGAGGAAACATTATATTTCTTTTCGGTGTCCTCTTCATCCTTGAACTCATACAACCGAAAAGACCACAGAAATCAAAGGTCAGCAAAGCAAAGACCGTTAAAAGTTTTCGTTATATTGTTTATTTGGTTGCATTCCTTTTATTTGTATTTTTAACAGCACTCTCAACCGCTAGTGTTATGAGTAAAATCGTTGCCTGGTTGATTTTATCTCTAATATATCCTCTCGAAAAAATTGAAAAGAAGTATTTTATTTCAGGTAGCACGAGCAGTCACGATGTATAAACTCATTGTGGTAACTGGGCTTTAGGTGAAGAAGGACTCTGTTTAGAAAACTTGGCTTACACTTCACTAAGCACAGCCTGATGTTCGTGCCTTCACACTCACACACTATCGCCAAGCCTTAATGACGAAGGCTAAAGTTGCTCTTATAAGGCTTTCCATTACATGATACGCCGACATTACAGGCAAACGGGGCATCAAAACGGTATCTTGGTGACCGTTTTTCATAAGTATCTAGAAAACGGGCATCAGAACCACGTCTTGGTGACCGTTTTTCGTAAAAATCTAGAAAACGGGCATCAGAACGGCATCTTGGTGACCGTTTTTCATAAGTATCTAGAAAACGGGCATCAGAACCGCGCCTTGGTGACCGTTTTTCGTAAAAATCTAGAAAACGGGCATCAGAACCGCGTCTTGGTGACCGTTTTTCATAAGTATCTAGAAAACGGGCATCAGAACCGCGTCTTGGTGACCGTTTTTCAAAGAAATCTAGAAAATCAGCATCAGCCGGCTAAAGGCAAGCAGCATTAGCAACTCAGTTGATTGAAACTGAAGACGCGAGATTCGGAACACTTATACTAAGTGTGTTCCTCAGCGCCACTGCTCACTAATGCCTAAACTAGAGTCATGCTGGAACAGCAAGGATCGCTCTGGAGTGGAGATCCACACCGTTCACTCTGGCTATATCCAAAATTTTATATTTTCTTCCCTGTTAAAAAAACGCTCAAATCTGAGCGTTTTTGCTTGTCATTTATTTTGTTCATGGCGACATTGTGAGTCGCCTTTTTCTCTTCTATTTACTCATTTTCTTTTTTTAATTCAAAATCAACTTCGATGTCACCGATATTATCCTTACGCATATTCTTCACTGTTGGGATACGATATTTTTGATAGAGTGCGGTTGCTTTCAGCTCATCAGAAACAAACCCAAGGTCTTCTAAGATCTTTAAGGTAATGGCACTGAGTGCACGAGGATTACCATCTTCACATTTTATGATGAATCCAAGGCCTTCTTCCACTAACCCAAAGCACTGAACACCTTCAGCTCCGCCTTTGGAAACGACTTTTCCAGGGAACATTTTCATAAAATCAGTATCAAAGCAGTCTGTCCCGGCCACCATTTCTGGATAGGCCATCATCGCGTCTCGAATCATTTGCAAGGTCTGACTTCTCTCGGGTTCAGTTGTCGACTGTCCAGCAGCCAATTGAGCATAACCGTAAGCGGTCTGTTTTAAAGGCAGGCGATGAACCGGCACACCACATCCATCAACACCTAAATCAATCGCTTCAATAGGGGTATTGCATACTTCAGATATGGCTCGGATGATTCTTTGCTGAACAGGATGATCAATGTCTCGATAGGTTTTATAGTCCTCATGCATATGAACAGCTGTCGCTAGCATGCCCGAATGCTTTCCTGAGCAATTAGAGTAAAGCGGCGTCAAGTCACCACCTGAACGAAGCAAAGCCTTATAGTCTTCATCATTTTTCGGCGGATGCATCCCACATTGTAAGTCATTAACTTTTAAATCAATGCGATCTAACACATCCTGGACCGTTTCCCGATGGAAGTCTTCACCACTATGGGAAGCACAGCTAATCGCAATCTCACGAGCACCATAATTATAATGTTCAGCAGCACCCGTTTCAATTAAAGGAATAGCCTGAAATGGCTTCATCGAAGACCGGGCAAATGTATTTCTTTCAGGATTACCATAGCTATATAGTAAACGGCCCTCTTTATCAACAACAGCCGCATGAAAATCGTGCGTACTTTCTAAATACTGACCACGATACACTTTAATAGGATTCATTTTTACCATAAAAGGCCACCTCTCTTATCTGTCCACAATTTCACTATTATTCTACACTAAGTTGAGACAGAGGGACAGGTTTACTGTCCCAGACTTGGATAAGAGGAATGGCCAGCTCACAAGTTCATTGCCAGGACCCACGAGATATGACCTTTAGCACTATGTCTTATCATTATTTACCCTTTTACAGCACCTTCAGTCATTCCTTTAGTAATTTGTCGTTGGAAGATAGCGTAGACAATGATGATCGGGATAATCGCTATGGAGAGACCGGCAAAGAGTGCTCCCCAGGCATTGGTATATTGTGCTTGTTGATTCATCAAATCCATGGCCACTCCTAAAGTATGGTGCTCATCGGTTTGCAGGAAGATCATCGCCATGAAATATTCATTCCAGAAATTCACTGCGTTCATGATGGAAACCGTAATTATCCCCGTCATCATCAAAGGGGTCACGATACGAAAGAGAATCCCATAGGGTGAGAGACCATCGATTGCTGCCGACTCTTCTAATTGTTTCGGAATTGTCCCCAAAAAACTCGTTAAAATAAACACACTAAAAGGAATCTGTGTCACCGCATAAATCAGGGACAAGGCCCACAAATTATCAATCATATGAAATTTTAAAAGGAGAAAAAAGAGCGGAATCCAGCCCAATACCATAGGAATCATCATCGCCGACAAATAGAGATTAAATAGCACCTTACTGCCACGAAATTGTAGACGTTCAATCGCATAAGAAGTCGGCAATGCAAAACATAAACTCAAGATTGTCCCTAAGACGGTGACAAAAATACTATTTAGAAAACTCGTTCCGATATTAAAATCTGTCCAGGCAGAAACAAAATTATGAAAGTTAAACACCTTGGGCAAAGACCATGGTGAGGCAAAGATCTCCCCGTTGGACTTAAAGGCGCCTAGAAACATCCAAATGATAGGATAGAGAACAGCCAAGGCCCAAATAATCAAGGGAACACGTATCACTGTTTTCATAAGAATCCTTCCAAGCTTCATCAGCTCACCTCCCCTTTAATACTCTACTTTTTCCCTTTTTAATAAGAATTGTAGGACTAATACTGTTGCCAAGGATAAAATTAAGATCATGACGCCAATGGTGGCTCCGTAACCAAAATGGAATTCTTGAAAGGCTTTCTGATATAAATAAGAGCCCATCACTTGGGTGGCATTATTTGGACCCCCTTGTGTCATGATTTGAACGATGACAAAAGAGCCGTTAAGCGTGGTAATCACAATATATAAAATGGAAGTTTTAATCTGTGGCCACACGAGTGGAACGGTCAGACGCCAAAACTGTTGCCACTGATTCGCCCCATCAATCTCCGCTGCTTCATAAAGACTTTTCGAGACATTCATAATCCCACCCATGAGCATCAGCATAAATAAACCAATACCTGCCCAAACAGAGGGCAACACCAAGCTTGGTAAAGACCACTCCATACTTCCTAACCAGGGGCGTGTCCAACTGCCAAGCCCTATTGCTTTTAGTCCTGTATTAAAAATACCTAAATCCGGATTGTAGATAAACTGCCACAAGATCCCGATAATCACAACAGACATGATATTAGGAAAGAAGAAAATTACTCGGTATAGCGGGGCCTCTTTGACCTTCAATTGCGTCAGAGCGACAGCAAAGAACGTCGCAATAATCATAATTCCGATGACTTTAGTGACCACGAGGAAATAATCATGCCAAATCGTTTTAGGGATAATCGGATCATGGAGCAATTCCTTATAATTCCCTAGTCCGATAAAGGTTTTGACACTGCCCGTCCCTGACCAATCAAAAAAGGATAAATATAAGCCATTAAATAAAGGATAAATTGTAAAAATAACAAACACGACTAAAGTCGGAAGTAAACAAAATAATAAGAAGAGATACTTTTGCCTTTTGGACTGAACCATGCCCTCGCCCCTTCCTTTTCTAAATTGCGTAACACTTTGACGCGTTTTGAAAAAAGGTGAATTGTAAAGACCCCTTTAGAGCCTTTACATTTCACCGTCATCTTTATTTTTTAGCATTGTATTTTTGGGCAGCTGCTTCTGCCTTTTGACAAAATGCTTTGGCATCCATTTTTCCAAGCATTAAAGAAACCAAAGCATCGCTTAGTGGATCTTCAAAATCCTGACTCATAGGGTGGTCTTTCTGAACCACTTGAACATCGCCGGAGTTAATCATTTTATTGGCATCCTTCAAGTAAGAAGGAACCTTAGCGTCACTATCCAAGTCGACACCTTTCATGTTCATCATCGCCCCTGTTTTCTCTGCAAACGTCTGAGCATATTTTTTTTGGAAGGCGAATTCAACAAACGCTTTGGCTGCCTCGGGATTTTTAGCCTTTTTGGCAATGGCTAAAGGCCGTAAATCAGGAACGATCGACGCTTTATCACTTTTTTCATGCATTTGTGACGGGATAAACCCAAATTTAAAATCCTTAGGAACATCTTTAGCCATTTCATTCGGCAACCAGAAGCCTACTGGAATATAGGCATTTTTATTTAAAAGGAAGTTCATTTGTGATTGCGTATGACTTAGAGCTGCAAATCCCTTATCGATATAACCCGCTTCTTGCATTTTTTGAACGTCTCCCATGATTTTTTCAACTCGAGGATCGGTCCAAGCCCCTTTATCCCCATCAATTAAGGCATTGAGAAGATCCTCGCCACCAACGGATGCAAAGGCTGGGAACAATACCCCTCTTAAAAAGTAATAAGGATACTTACCCGTTGTCGTAAATGGGGCAATCCCTTCATCTTCTTTGATTTTTTTCATTGACGCCATCCAACTCTCAAAGTCTGTTGGAACGTCATAGCCTTTTTTCTCAAAGAGCGCTTTGTTATACCAAGTGCCCCAAGTATCGAACACTAAGGGAAGACTATAAATCTTGCCATCATAATTGCTAGGCGGTACGATAAAACTATCCATCAACGGCGTACCATCGTCTAGCTTAATTGACTTCACCCAGTCCGTCAGATCCATCAGCTGACTATCTTCAATCATTTGCGTCTCACTCGCACCGGCACCATCAATATAGACAACATCCGGAGGATTATTGGATATCCAACGTGTTTTCATTTGCGTATTCACATTGGGTCCAGCATCTTGCTTAATCGTGAGATCAGGATGCTTAGCCTGAAAATCCTTAATCACATCTTTCCACCAGGCGTCACCATATCCACCGACAAAATATTGAATTTCTAGGGTGCCTGACAACCCATCGCTAGACTTTCCTGATTTCGATCCAGAACTCGAACTGCTTGAGCTTGAAGAAGAGCAACCAACTAATAGACACATGGCCAAGAGAACAGCAACAACAGAGAATAACATCCCTTTCTTTCTAGCCTTCATGACTTTCCACCCCTTATGATAAAAGTTATATAAAGAAACAGAGGGTCAGGATCTTGTATACCGATTTGAGTTCGGATGGGACAAGGAACCTGTCCCTATGTCCCGTTGATCGCTAATCTGACATTACCTTTATGCTGATGAAGAGCAGCGATGGCCTGTTCATGGGAGACACTAGCCATGATCATGACTAGCGCGGGTTTGACTTTGTGTCCTGTCTTCTCTAGGACTTCCCCAGCTTGTTCTATAGATACTCCAGTAATTTCCATGACAATCCTTTTGGCTCGCTCTCGCAATTTGAAATTACTTGCATGGACATCGACCATAAGATTTTCATAGATTTTTCCTAATTTCACCATGACCGTTGTTGAAATCATATTTAATACCATTTTGTGAGCTGTTCCCGATTTCATTCGAGTAGAGCCCGTTAAGACTTCCGGTCCCACAATGACTTCAATCTTACAATCTGCCCATTCACTGATCGCTGAGTTGGGATTACAGGTTAATGAAATCGTCTTGCAACCTATTTGTTGGGCATATTTTAAAGCCCCAATCGGGTAGGGTGTTCTACCACTGGCTGTGATGCCGATGACAACGTCTTCCTTTGTGAGTTGTCTCTCCTTTAAATCACTAGCTCCACAGGACTCACTATCTTCTGATCCTTCTAAGGCCTCTGTAACTGCTCGGATCCCCCCTGCCATAACAGCCTGAACTTGTTGAGGCGGTACCATAAACGTTGGTGGACATTCAGAAGCATCAAGAATCGCTAACCTTCCGCTCGACCCCGCTCCCACATAAAAAAGCCTTCCGCCATTTAAGAGACTTGAGTAGACAAAATCGACTGCTTCTTTAATCTTTGGTAAGACTTTTTCAACTGCCACCGCAACCTTCTGATCTTCTTGATTAATAATCTTTAAAACTTCCAATGTTGATAGCTCATCGATATGAATACTGTTTGTATTTCTTTGTTCCGTTATTAAGGAGGATAATTCCAATGATGGTTTTGGCGACATAGACTTCAAGCACTCCTTTGTACATTATTTCGCAAAAAAATAGACCATAATTTTTACAACGTACAAAAATGATAGGTCAGGAAGAAACACAATGCCTGTCCAGTCCGGCCAATGGTATAAACCATAATGCCTACAAGGTTTTGTTTTCTTTCATAAAAGACAAAACATTACACAGACGCCTTCCTAAACCTGCTATCTGATATAAATTTATTCCACGATTTTATAAAATATGCGGAATTTTATTTCAATAGAGCAATGATCCCTCTCAAATCCCCGACACGAAAATTAGAAAACTTGACTTGTCGCCAAGCTTTAATGGTGACAAGCCTATGTCAGATTTAAAAGTTTCTTCCACTAATTTATCTATTTGCCATAAAAGAAAACCCGTCCGTTGACGGGTTTTCGTGTCATGCTTATTTTTATTTTTAAAGGATGCAAACATTATATCCATTCATATACTCATCCACAACTACCGTTCGACATCAGTGGCTGTCATCGTCATAGCTCGGAGAATCTCCTTTTCCGTTGCAGTGGGCGTATCGCCGACAACCGTGTGGGCCAGCATACTTGAGGTTGCCGCAAACGTCACAGTCTTTTCTAAAGAGAATCCTTGGATGATGCCATGCAAAATCCCACTTGTAAAAGCATCTCCTGCCCCGATTCTATCCAATACCGAAAACGTTAACATTTTAGAGAATTGAAAGCTGCCCTGCTGAAAAATGTAGCCACGCAATGAGTGAGAATGATTAGGATAAATCGAACGATGAGTCCCAGCAATCGTAGAAATCGAGTATTTCTTAGCAACTCTAGGGATGAGGTCTAAAAGCTGTTCTTCTTGGGATTCCTTTTCTGTCTCCATCCCGAGAATCCACCGAGCATCCTTTTCATTCATCATCACCATGTCAGCTAAATAAAGCATCCTTTCATAATGGGGTTTAGCTTTTTCATAGCCCTCTTTTCCCCATAGTGAGGGGCGATAGTTACAATCAAAGACAACCATTCCCCCCGCCATTTTAGTTGCTTCGGCCAATTGCTTCATATTTTCTCGGACGCGATCATTCATCGCAAGAGCAATCCCACAAAAATGAACCATATCCATGGTCACTGCGATCTCCTCAAACGGATAAAGGTCAATAGGGGCAGTATTAAAACTACTCAGCTGTCGATTGGTATAAGTGACTCGACTCTGCCGGGGACCATAGCCATTTTCTAAAAAATACAAACCTAGCTGCTCCCCACCACACTTGATGAACTCAGGGGATATTCCCAGCTTTTGAATATAGGAAAAGGCAGCATCACCAAGCGCATTTTCCGGTAGTCTTGTGATTAAATAACCGTGATGTCCTAATCGTGCCAACGCCGAAGTGACGTTAACACCGGTACCAGAAAACGTATAGTTTAATGTACTTGCTTGTGATAAGGATTCATAACCTGGGACTTGTAGGCGCATCATGACTTCTCCAAAAGCGGCGATCTTCTTAGACATCCAGATCCACCGATTTCTTTCCTCTGTACGCCTCGTTCATGGCCAGATGAGCATCTAAAATCCTTATTATGCATGGCATCAGCACTCACCACCGACTAAAGCTTGTATTCTCTCTTTAATAATGCTAATGTCTCCTTCAGCAAGTGGCCGTGGATCAATATCGAAATAACCTTGTTTTACGCCATAATCTCTTGTGTAGATCGCTATCTCTCCGTCTCGCAAGCCAGTAACGACCTCAGCTGCTGTCACCTTTGTTTTGAGCGGATTAATGCTAATCCTCGCCCGATAAATCGCTCGCCCAGCTTCATCCTGAACAATAGTAACCTGAACACCCACGCAATCATTGAGGTGCAGAAGTTCTTGTAAGGCTTCCTTTTCTTGCTCACTCTTATTTTCTTTATTCCCATATTCATCAAGGGCTTGAAGAAGGCCGAAGATCGTTTCTTTCCCCACTTTCATACTTCTCCCAATCGCCTGTAGTTGCACCTTTAACCAGTCAATGTATTTGCGCTTACCCGCAACAATCCCAGAAGTGGGGCCTTCAATGGCTTTGGATCCACTGTAAATCGCGAGGTCGGAATAGTGAACGTACTTCTGAATCTCTTCCTCAGCCGCCGCATCAACAATTAAAGGGATGTCATAGTTTTGAGCGACTTGCCACGCTTCTTCAATAGAAATCATATTTTTTTGAACAGCATGATGTGATTTGACATATAAAATCCCCGCCGTATTTTCATTAATGGCCGCTTGAATATGCTCTGCTCGTCCTTCATTAGCATAGCCCACCTCCACAAGCTTACCGCCTCCGAGGTAAATCATCGTTTCAATCGGCGCACCATATTGCACATTATGGCCTTTCAGCAAGATAATTTCATTTTTTGCGATGACTTCTTGATGAAGACGTTCACTTTTTCGCTGGTTACCCTTAGTGACTAAAGCGGCCACTGATAAAGCAATACCACTTGATGCCGAATTGACCACAATGGCTGCTTCCGATCCCAGGATACTGGCGATGTAATCTCCAGATTTATCGACGAGGTCGGCCATTTCGACATACTGTTGGCCCCCTATTTTCATGGCCTCCATAACCGTATCGGTAGGAGCTGAAACACCGAGAATACTCATCCGCCCGCTTGCATTAATCACTCGTTTCAAACCATATTTAGCATTCAATGAGTCTACCATTCACAACCACTCCTCTAGCGTCTAGTCTTTGCTTGGCCACGCGAACCTCACCCTCTGAATCGGTAAGCTCTGTCGGTTCATCCTTCACTATAAATAACGTGAGATTGGCTGAGTCTCCCACCTTTATGCGCCCAAGCTCCGGTCGATTCAACCAACCAGCGGCATGGAGCGTCACTGCATCAATGATTTCTTGTAGCGGATACCCCAAATAAAGAAATTTTGTAAGAACATGAGCCATGCCATAAACGGGACCATTCAATCGATTGCCACGGTAAATATCGGTACTAATAGTATCTAGTCCAATACCATGCCGTCGAGCCGCTTCAGCCACTTTAAACGAAAAGCTTGCAGTGCCATGGCCGACATCTAAATGAACGCCGCGCTTGATGGCCTCTCGTAACACTTCACGAGGTTTGCCACTTTTAAGAAAGAGATTATTAGATTTGCCATTAAGATAATGGGTGACGACATCTCGGGCTTGCAATAACGGCATAATGTCCTCAATATCTGGCGGGGCTGAGCCAATATGAACCATTAAAGGAAGGGAAGTCGCTTCTGAAAGTTCTCTCGCGATATGCAAGGGCTTAATGCCCTTGTCCTGCACAACACTATGACTGATTCGCGCCTTCAGGCCTACTATTTTCTGCGAGTAGTTTTGGACAGCCTCAAGGACCTTATGCTTATCGATCCATGTTAAGTTGGAAAGCTCATCTACCCTTTGTAATCCTATCCTGGAAATATTTAAGAAGGCCAAGAGATTGGTTTGACTTTCCTCAGCACTTAAAAA
This sequence comes from Pullulanibacillus pueri, assembly GCF_014639255.1. Lineage (GTDB taxonomy): Bacteria > Bacillota > Bacilli > Bacillales > Sporolactobacillaceae > Pullulanibacillus > Pullulanibacillus pueri. The sequence continues at coordinate 69,096 of NZ_BMFV01000003.1, read as the reverse complement.
CAAGTCCCGAATGCGGTCTGCCCCACAACTTCCAGCATCAACGACAGTTGTGACCCCTTGTCTTATCCCAATCTCATCAAGTTCATCTCCATACGGCTCAAACTCAGAAAAAGCATGAACATGCAAATCAATCCAACCACTCGACACATAACATCCTGAGTAATTTAAGACTTGCTCACCCTGACCACATCCAGCTTTTGTGACTTTTGCAATACGACCGTCCTCAATCACAATATCTATCGCTTCTTCGTTTACGGTCTTTAGATGACTTAATACATATCGGTCGGTTATGATAATTTCTCCTTTCTAAGAGCAAAGTAACAAAAATAATAGTCCCTTTTGAAATGCTAAAGAGGACCTCTATGTACGTCTCTTTGCCTATCTTTTTAATCTTCTCACTCAGTTTTTTTCTTAAGATGATGATATGAATATGTTCTGAAGGATATACATTAGTCGCCTCATGAGGAAGTTAATTCAGATAATTTTAATAGTTTAATAGTAACAAAAGGAGGTCAATAACACTAGACCTCCTTTAGATTCTATCAATTCATTCTCCATGATTTATTTTTGATCAATATAAGGTGTCCAATTTCCAAGGACAATAGATTTTTCCGCCCCTGTAGCCATCGGTACATTTGCGGAGTGTTTACTAAAAAATTCATTTGCCAAGATCGCAAAAGCTACCGCCTCTTTAGCATCCGAAGCTACCCCATAATCCCCTGCTGTCTTGATTGATAGTTGAGGAAGTAAAATATCTAACCATGTCATTAAGGCTTGATTATAACTGCCCCCACCACTTACGATTATTTCTTCAATTTTATGCTTTGATAGAATAAAATTTTCATAGTTTTGTGCAATCGACTTAGCTGTAAAATATGTAGCCGTCGCAATTAAATCATTGGGAGACAACCTCCTCCAACTTTCTAATAATCGATCAACATAGGCCTTACCATAGGATTCCCGCCCAGTTGTTTTAGGTGGAAATTGTTTAATGTAAGGATCCTCCATCATTTCATTTAAAAGTGGTTGAGAGATTTCTCCCTGTTTTGCATATTTACCATTAGGATCATAATTAATGCCATAAAATCGTCGAACAAGCTCGTCAATAATCATATTTCCAGGCCCAGTGTCAAAGGCATACACATCTTCCAACGAACAATTCTCTGGAAGAACTGTCACATTAGAAATACCACCAATATTCTGCAATGCCACTGCTTTATGTTGATTCTTAAATAATAGGTAATCTATATATGGAACAAGTGGTGCTCCTTGACCCCCTGCCGCCATATCCATGACTCGAAAGTTTGATATTACTGAGGTTTTTGTCTGATAAGCGATGACTGCAGGCTCTCCTATTTGTAGTGTTGAGGGGATATATGTACTTTCAGATTGAGGGATATGATAGATAGTTTGACCATGAGAACCAACGGCATTGAGCCTTTTTAACTCAAACTGAACATCACGGCAGACCTTCTTTACTGCATCGGCAAAACAATACCCAAGTTCAAAATTTAAACTGCAAATTAAAGGTGTCGATGAACGCTCAGGATCCATTGCCTGAAAAATTTTCCCTCTCATTTCCTTAGAATAGTCCAATGTTATAAAATTAAGCACTTCAACTTTTGTATTATTTCCCGAACCTATAATACGAGTCAACGCTGCGTCTATACCATCAACAGAGGTCCCGGACATTAGCCCAACGATAAATTTTTCTTCCATGTTCACGTTCCACACCCTTAGAAAAAAGGTCCCTTAGATTCAAGGACCTAAAAATTTTATATGCTTTTTTTAACGACATAAAAAGTACGTGTAATTTCAAAGCCCGTTTTTTTATAGAGGTGACCTGCTGTACTTTTTTCACCTGTCCACAAGAACCAGGCACCATGTAAGCCTTCAGATTTCATAGAGTATAAACAAAGATTAAGAAGAATTTTTCCTATTTTTTTTCCTTGTTCTTCAGGGTCCACTCCAAAGGGACCAAAACGATCCGGAACACCTTCATACCCACCGTGGATACAGAAACCAACGAGCTTCCTGTCATTATATGCAACCCAGATCCTTTCCATTGGTAATCCCTGTGGTATTCCCTCACGTATTGCACGCCCCCAATCGGGGTTGAAAATTTCGTTGGCAAATTGGACTACGTTATATAAATCACCATCATTCGCCTGCCGAAACGAATACCCCTCATTTTCCCTTTCCTTTACAAGTGATTTGATCTCATCAGAAAGTTTAAAACTGACTAGGTTTCGGTCCATAGCAACACAAGGATAAACTGTTTTAAAGCCTTTACTCTCTAAGAATGAAGCTGCCTTTGGATAATTTTCCTTATCAATACCTGGAACAATATAATTTGGTGCATAAGAAGCAAAAAAAATAGTGGTTTGTCCATGCTCCTTAAAAAATTGAACCGCATTTTCTAAAAGCTGATTTCCAACACCTTGAAGCCGGTATTCCGGTGAAACAAAGAAAAAAGTAATCCAACCGTTCTCAGCCTCTAAATCTAAACCATACATTGGTAATTTTCGATGTAAGCCATAAAGAGCACCAATTAATTTATCATCATCAAATGCAAGTTGTAATCCAGTTGGATCAAAATTTGCATCCAATAAAATTAAATTTCGAAAACGCTTAGGATTCGTAGGATCCATTTCTAGAGTCTCATTCCAAAGTGCAACAATTTGTTTTTCATCACCAGGTTCATAGGTTCTATACGTAATCATCTTGAAAATCCTCCTATTTACTTCATAGAAATATGATTATTCTTTTTATCAATAGCCTGTCTCACAAAGCCATTTGATACGTTTAATAATTCCAACGCTGTCTCATAGCTCATGTTTCGTTCTAACATAACAATTGCCGTTTTCACATTATAGTGAGCGTTTGCTAAGGCATCATTAATTTCTTTCTCATCTGCATTCGTCACCATTTTTATAATATTAATTGCACGTTCCTTCAACTTTTGGTTACTAACTTTTAAATCTACCATTAAATTTTGATAGACTTTACCTAATTTAATCATTACTGAAGTGGTAATCATATTAAGAACAATCTTTTGTGCAGTTCCAGCCTTCATACGGGTTGAACCACTAATGACCTCTGGACCAGGAACCACCTCAATTTTTCTATCCGTTAATTGCCCCAATACTGATTCTTTATTACACGTTAAAGCTATTGTTTTTGCTCCTTGCTGTTTTGCACATTTAACAGCACCTATAACATATGGTGTTCGACCACTGGCTGCAATACCGATAACAGCATCTTTATGCGTTAATCCTCTTTTTTCTAGATCCTTTTGCCCTCTGAACTCATCATCCTCTGCGCTTTCCACTGCTTTAAAAATCGCTTGTTCCCCGCCAGCAATAACAGCTTGAATAAGTTGATCGCTTATTCCAAATGTTGGTGGACACTCTGCAGCTTCAAGCACCCCTAATCGCCCACTCGTTCCAGCACCTACTAGAAAAACACGACCACCACTCTTAAGGGATTCATAAATGATCTCTACCGCTGCTTCAATATTAGGAAGTACCTGTTGTATCGCATCTGCTATTTTTCTATCTTCATTATTTATACATGTTAATATTTCTATCGTTGTCATTTGATCTATATACGTCGTATTTGGATTTAAACTCTCAGTCGTTAGAGAATGGTTATCCACATTTCCACCCACTTTTTATTCATTTTTATACAGCAAATAAGGAGAAACCCTTTTTGTAAAACCTTCTAATTCTTCTTGGGTTTCTTCAAGAAAATAATCAACTTCCTGTCGCATAATTTTGTCCTTTAACTTATCCGTTCCTGCCAAAAGATTAATAAACGAACGTTTCTTTTGGGCGTCTCGGAATTCAAATTGTTCAGGGTACATTTTAGCAACCGTCTCTAGGAGGTAGAGACCAGTCTTAAAACTGTGAACTTTCTTTTTATCCGTTACATGTATTTGTATACCTGAACATAATTTATCCTTGTACTTTTGATAGGTTGGTATAAAAGAAGTTGGTCTTGCAATAACGCCTTCTAGTTTTCTTTCATTAAAAAACTTAGCTAATTTATAACCCTCTATGAATGGTGCTCCAATTATTTCAAATGGACGTGTTGTCCCTCTTCCTTCTGAAAGTGTTGTCCCCTCAATGAGACATGTCCCTGGATACAAAATACTCATCACTTGCCCAGTCGAATTAGGAGAGGCGGGTACCCAAATAAGTCCAGTATCATCAAAATACATTTCCCGTGACCATCCTGACATGGGCACCACAGTCAGCTTGCAGTCTAATCCAAATTCATGCTTATACAGTAACGCTATTTCACCAATAGTTAATCCGTGTCGAACAGGTAATGGATATTGCCCAATAAATGATCTAAATTCCTCTTTGACGAGATTTCCCTCTCTTTGTACACCATTAATTGGGTTCGGGCGATCAAGAACGACAACTTCCTTATCAAATTCTTTACATGCTTCCATAACATTCGCAACTGTATAGATAAAGGTATAGAATCTTGTCCCAATATCCTGAAGATCAATGACCACTACATCTACGTTGTCTAGCATTTCCTTGGTGGGTTTACGTGTTTCACCATATAGACTATAAACCGGTAACCCAGTATAAGGATCCTGACTAGAAGTTATTTTCTCACCTTCTTTAGCGTCCCCACGGATTCCGTGTTCTGGTCCAAATAATACTGTCAATTGAATATCAGGATGCTCATAAAACAGATCAATAGTGGGTTGAAGCTTGTGATTGACACCCGTCATATTAGTTAAAAGTCCAATACGTTTATTTTTATACTGCCTTGCTTCCTGATTCAAAAAATGATCTACACCTAATTGCACAAACATGCCCCCTTCTATTCTTTAACACCAGACATTTGCATACCCTTTACATAATACTTTTGCAAGATAATGAATAAAATCATAACAGGTATAACACTAATAGTTATAGCTGCACTTACTAATGCTTTAGTCAAGTCGGGATCTAAAGCCGATTGCAACATCTGAATACCAACAGGCAGCGTAGCCAAATTATTATTTACTGTAAAAATAAGAAGGCCCCATATTAATTCATTCCATTGACCGATAAAAGTAAAGATAGCTAAAGTCGCCATTGCTGGTAATGTCATCGGTATAACCAATTGCCAAAACACACGAAACTCTGATGCACCATCAATTCGCGCTGCTTCTATTACAGCATCTGGAATGGTCATAACAAATTGGCGCATTAAGAAAATCCCAAACCCACTAACTGAAAAAGGGAGAATCAAAGCCAAGACTGATGTAGCAAGTCCACCATTCCCTCCCTCACCGAATAAATCATTTCCTCCAACTAAAGGAAAATGAACAGTAATATAGAAGTTGGGGATCAAAAATAAAAATGCCGGGAACATCATTGTGGCTAAAATAAATTTAAAAAGTGTTTGCTGACCTTTAAATCTAATTTTTGTCAAGGCATAGCCTGCTAGTGTACTCGTTAGCAACACCAGTACCGTAACACCTAAAGTCGCTAAAATACTATTGGTAAATAACCGTCCCATATTTAATTCTTGAAAAGCAGTTATAAAATGATCAAAATGATAATGCTCTGGAAGCAATGAAAATTTAAGACTATTAAGTTCCTTTTGGTTTTTAAATGAGGTGAATACCATGTCCAAAAAAGGAACAATCATCGAGATACCGCCAATAATAACAACCAGGTATGAAAACCAAGGGAATTTTCTTTTCATTAGTAGTTTTCAACTCCTCCGCTACGGAAAACGCGTAGTTGAATTAATGTAATAATTAACACGATGACAAAAAGAATAAAAGCCATCGCACTCGCCATTCCCCATTGCCCATATTTGAAGGCTTGATTATACATCTCAAGCCCTAACACGTTGGTTGAATTTCCTGGGCCGCCATCACCTGTCATAACTAAAATTAAGTTAAAAGATTGGAGACCTCCTATAAATCCCGTTATAAGAACAAATAAAATTGAAGGTTTCAAAAGGGGAACTGTAACATTCCAAAATAATCTAAAGGAACCTGCCCCATCAATCGTTGCTGCCTCATAATAAGAATCTGGGATATTTTTTAATCCTGCACTTAAAATTAAAATAGCACTTCCAATACCAGACCAAACGGCAACAATTATAACTGAATACAATGCGATATGAGGGTTGTCCATAAATTTAACTGTTGGTAACCCTAATGTGTTTAAAAAACTATTAATTAAGCCATTTGTAGGGTCATACATAAAATCCCATACATTTCCAACCGCAACGACATTAGTAACCATAGGTAAGAAATATAGTGTTCTCCAGAAACCTTCAAGTCTAAGACGTGTGATCATGTATGAAATCACCAAAGCAATAAAAAAGCTAACAAGAACTGAGCCAAAGGCAAAAATTAATGTATTTGTTAAAACAGGATATAAAAATCCGTGTCCACCAAAGAAAAAATCTTTATAGTTCTTAAACCCCACCCATTTTATTAAGGAAAAATCAAAACCGCCCCACTCTGTAAAGCTTAAAAACAAGGAAAACACAAGGGGGATTAATAGAAAAATGAAATAAAAGACCAGGGATGGGAGCATAAAAATATACCCCATAACACCTTGTTGTGTTATCATTTTTTTTCTTCCTTGTTTAACCTGTGGTGCGATTTGTTTATTAAGTTCATAACCCATTTTAGATTCACACCCTTTTTGAGAAAGTACCGTTATTTATCATATCCATGATAAATAAAACTCATATTCCCTCTTATCTTTCTATCCTAAAACTCAAATCTACCCTAGATTCTATTAAACTTGAAACAAAGAAGGGCTTAATGCCCCCTTTGTTATTTCAATTCTTGATTAATGACTTTATTAGCATTATTCAACCCATTTTTAACAGATGTTTGTTTACTCCAAACTTGTTCAATTTGTTTCTGTAAATCCGTCTTAATCTTTTGTCCAGCAAAAATATTAGGTTCTGGTTTTGCAAAGTCTAAGGCATTGATGAATGGTTTATAATTTGGATCACTTAATTCTTTGCTGAGGGCTTTAATATCACTATTTCTAGTTGGAATGATTCCTTGTGAAACTAAAAATTGACTTTCCCCTGTTGCACCATTATCAAGTTCTTTAGAATTTAACCATTTTAAGAACTTCCATGCTTCTTCTTTGTGCTTAGATTGGTTATTAACACCATAAAAATAACCATACGATATGCTTCCTTGTCCATTACCGTCTGGTGAGGGAATTGGAGCTACTGCAACATCTTTAAATTTATCTTTCATAGTTGTTTTTAAAGAACCTAGCCACCACCCTGCGTTAATGGTCATGGCAACATCTTCATTTGCAAACCCTTTTTGAGCGTCGAAGCTTCGATCTGTAATCCCACTATTAATAAATTTCATCTCATAATCAAACGTTTGTTGTGCCTCTGGAGAATTCAATTCCGCTTGTTTATGATTGCTGCTTAAGAAATTTCCACCATTGGTGTATAGCAAGGAAAGGTAAGGATGGACGACAGCTGAATCCCAACCGCTTAATAGCCCAAAACCTTCTTGTTTTATCTTCCCTTTAGAGTCCTTTTTCGTAAGTTTCTCTGACATTTCATACATCTCATCCCATGTCTTCGGTGGACTATCATACCCAGCCTCTTTTAATAATTTTTTATTGTAGAAAAGGGCATAAGTTTCAATTTCCGATGGATAGCCTAATAGGTTCCCATTAACGCTTGAACTCTTAATTGCTGCATCAGGATAATTTGACTTAATATCATCTGTTACATCCTTAGGTGGGGTTGCCAACACATGGCTTTGATTGAGTTGCCCTCCCCACAACGAATAAACGTGGACAATATCAGAAGATTGCCCTGATGTCTGCTGGGCCATAACAGTAGATAATAGATTATCAAAATTAACCGACTTATGTTTAACTTGGATATTCGGATTTTCTTTGTTCCACATTTTTATATACTTCATGAGCTCGTCCTCTTGCTGTGCTGAATAATGCGTTAAAAGAGTTAAAGTTACTTTTCCATCTTTCCCTCCACTATCCTTTGAAGATCCACATGCCGATAAAGCAAATATCAAAATAATCATCACCGTTATCGAAATCAACTTTTTCTTCATAGAAAGGTCTCCTTAAAAAATTTTTTAAACGCTAATTGGTACTAAACCTGTTGCTTGGTTTTTTCCATACACAACATCCAAGGCTGAACAAATTGCAGACACGTTATCGTCGTACACACAAATAGCATTATCTATACTACCTAATTGTTTTAACGAAAAGGGTCCTCTTAGGGAAATAACAGTCGAATTTGGTTGACTAACTAGTGGCTTAATCATATTTAAGTACCTATCATCTGGTTGTAAATATGCCATAAAAATAATTATGTCATCATAATCTTTACTTTTATCTTCCAAATAAGAATCAATGTTATCCATTGTAGAGAAATCAACTTCATACCCATCAATATTAGCTGGATATTTCCTTAGGGAACTCGTGATAGTTGATAAGGATTCTCTATCTTCAACTTGCGAGTGGCCTTTTTGTTTTTGGTAAATTGCTAATACCTTTGAATCTCTATCTAAAATCTTCAATTTAGTCGTTTGAATCATATTACTAACACTTCTTTTATATGTTCGATCAGCTAATTCTTGATGTTCCAAGCTACCAATATATTTAAATTTTCCTTTCATCTCCTTTCCTTTTTCTGAATAAGTATATTTATGTTTTAGTTTAAAAACCCGCCTAACTGATTGCTCTAAATGCTCAATTGAAATCTTTTCTTCTTTTATAGCATTTAATAGTCCTTTAATTGCTTCAACCTGATATTGATAGGTGTGAGAAATCATCGCAATATCAGCTCCAGCTTGTATTGCTTCAACAGCCCCACTTGCTACTCCGAATTTACTCTTAATTGCATTCATTTCAAGACAATCTGTTGTAATTACTCCTTCAAAACCTAACGTTTCTCGTAATAACCCCGTTAAAATATTATTTGATAAAGTAGCCGGTCGGCCAACTCTTTTTTCGAGCGATGAAAAGTAGATATGAGCACTCATGATACAATCGACATTATTCCTAATTCCTTCAATGAACGGTACCAATTCAACCTTTTTTAGTCTACTGAACGAATGATCTATTCTAGGAAGATCTAAATGTGAATCAACATTTGTATCGCCATGCCCAGGAAAATGCTTCATCGTTGTTGCGACTCCTGCCATTTGAATCCCCTTCATCCATGAGCTACCCAATTCAGCTACTTGACCGGGGTCTTCTCCAAAAGACCTTACATTGATGACTGGATTATTTGGGTTATTATTAACATCAACGTCTGGCGCTAAATTCCAATTCACCCCTAATTCTTTTAGTTCCAGCCCAGTGGCATATCCAATTTGTTTGGCAGTGGATGAATCATGGATAGCACCTAAACTCATGGCCCCTGGGAAAGCCGTAGCTGGATATTTAAGGCGACTTACAATACCATTTTCTTGATCAATAGAAATTAATAAGGGAGCAAAATGCCCTGCCTTCTCTGCCTCCAATTGTAAAGAGGCGGTAAGTTCTTGAACTTCATCAGGTGTGCCAATATTTCGACTGAAGAGAATAAAATTTCCTACTCTATAGTCATGAATGAGTTTTTTCACATCATCCGAAAGGATCTTTCCTGGAAATCCAACAACTAACATCTGGCCAATCTTTGACACCAATTCCTGTTTATCCATCTACTTCACTTCTTCCATAGGATTTCACAATGGAAAACCTGGGATCTCTTTTCCTCTTCTTACGTTTCCACCTACAGGGAACTTAAGCGTCTGTGCAAATGTTGATCGATTTTGGCATCCTCTTACAGTCCCAAGTGCTTTATAGTAATCAAAATATCTAAAGTCTTTTGAATTCATAACAAACCAAAATTTAGATAATGCCTCTAAATAAACATCAAATACATCTGAAACATCTACAAAAATATCTGGTTCATACCCTTCCATGTCCTCCCAATTCTCACTGTGCAAGAAACTATAATAATGAGCAGGATAACCCTCTAAATCGAATCCAGGCAGACCGGCTTTAAGTTGAGCTGCCTCAACAATCTTAGGCACATTAGAATGATCTGAATGAATACTGTTCACCCAATGAGTTAGCACAAGATTTGGCTTATGCTGTCTTAATAAAGTAGCAATCCGAGTAATTGTTTCTTCGTCAACCTTAACTTCAGCATCTTTATATTCAAGTGTGATACATTCAGCGCCCAATATTGCACATGCCTCTTCTGACTCACGTATTTTTTGCTTTCGATAATCTTCCACAGATACATTTGGTGGATTGCCCTTCTCACCGGCTGTCAGATGAAGGAATGTTACCTTATGCCCTGCTTTTGCATATTTTGCTGCAATAGCTCCCACTTGTAACTCACCATCACCACAATGTGCATCAACAATCATTAAATGTTTTTTGTCTGTCATTAGAAATCCCTCCGTAGAAATTAATTTCATCAAGTTATATTTATAGTGAAAATTTATTTCATAACAACCAAAAAAAATTAATAAAATGCTGCACTCACAATATTGTGAAATACTCTTCTCATGCGATTCATATTAATTTCTCGGCTGATGTGAACTCTGTTTGCAAGTAAGATCAAGCCTATATTCTTCTCTGGGTCTATCCATAGGGATGTTCCCGTAAAGCCCGTATGACCATAGCTATTCTTTGATAGAAAATAGCCAGCAGGTGAGTACGTATCATCTCCTAATTGCCAGCCCAATCCACGATTGAGATTAAGACTTTGCGTATAATTACGCTGACTGACTTTTAATGTCCTAGGAGATAGAAACGGCTTTCCGTCTCCGTAAGTTCCAGATCTTATTAACATTTGAACATATATTTTGAGATCATGCAGATTTGAAAACAGTCCAGCATGACCTGCCACACCTTTTAGATGATAGGCATTTTCATCATGCACTTCTCCCCATTGATAGTTGCTTTTTTCTGGTCGCCATTCTGTTGGTGCAATTGTCGTTAAATCTGTTTGTGGATTAAAGGTTGTATGAACCATACCAAGTGGCTGATAAATATTCTTTTGTGTAAATACATCGAGTGATTGTTCAGTTATCTTTTCAATTAAAAAACCTAAAAGAATAAAATTCAAATCACTGTAGACTACTTTTTGATCTGGGATGGGCTGTTCTGAGAGGATGTAATCTAATATTTGATTCTTTGTCCAACCATATTTATAAAAAGGGACTGTTGCTGTGAATCCTGAAGTGTGTGTAAGAAGGTGTCTGACTGTCACATGACTTTGCCCCTCAGGAAAATACCTTTGAATAGGGTCATCGATTTCAATGAATCCCTGTTCGATCAATAACAATAGACTAGGTAATGTCGCACAAATCTTAGTTAGAGACGCTAGATCGAATAATGTTTCTAAAGTCATGGGGATTTTCTCTTTTAAATGCGAATAACCAATAGCATTTTCAGCAAGGACTTCATGCTCATTAACAACCGCATATACAGCGCCTGGAATTTGCTGCTCTTCTATCATTTGCTTAAGAAACTCATCGACGCGTTTTAAACCTGTTATCGCTGTCATTGTATCCTCCTACTTCACTTTAAAACTCTTTTTAATGGCTTCTCTCGAGCGATTGAGATAATGTATGGACTCGTCGTAATTTTGGCTGGCAATGGCGACGTAAAGGATGTCTAAAATATTCAATTGAACAATTCTAGAAGATGTGGCGGCACTTCGGATGTCTGACTCTGCAGAAAGGGTTTGAATATGAATATCAACTAAACTGCCTAACGTACTGTTTCCATAGCGCGTCATCCCTATTGTCTTTGCTCCCGCCTCCTTTGCGGCTTTTATACTTTCTATAATTTGGCGTGTTTCCCCTGAATTAGAGATGGCAAAAGCCACATCATTTTCTGTTAAGGTCACCGCTGAAGTCAGTTGCAAGTGAGTGTCTGCGTATGCAGTACAAACCTTGTTAATTCTCATAAACTTGTGCTGAGCATCTTGGGCCACTAATTGAGAAGCCCCTGTTCCGTAAAAATCAATGCGTTGCGCTTGCTTGACGAGATCAATCACCTTTTGTAATTGATCTATATCCAATAGTTTCAAGGTTTCGTTAATCGAATAAATATTATTGTTTGATACCGAAGTCATGATGGTTTTCAAGCCACTTTCAGGACGAATTTCTTTATATTCGTCCCCATGTGAGCGATCATCTTGCAAATCGCCGGCTACTCTAAGCTTGAGATCTTGATATCCTTTTAAACCCAGACTTTTGCATAATCTTATGATGGCCGATTGGCTTGAGCCACTGGCCTCTGCTAAATCACTGACAGTCATTTCGACCATTTTTTCCGGGTATTTAATAATGTATTTTGCTGCTTTTTGTTCGGAAGGATTTAAGCTTTGGTTCACTTCCTTTAATCTTGACAGTCCACCACTTAGCATCTTTTTCTCCTTTATGTAAGCGTTTTATAAAGTTTATTATGAGCGTTGTGGTTTTTTATGTCAAGTATTATTTTTATATTTAAAATTTTATTTCATACTTGCATTGTACAGCTCCGCCTTTTTGAAGTCTATAGAATTGTCAGATTTCCTTACCTCGTATTTAAAACTTTGGGTTTAATTTCCTGAGCAATAAGAAAAAACAGGCAAAAGCGTGCCCGGTCCTCATTCAGTTGAGCACTAAAATGTTTTTACAAAAATGCACCGTCAGCCATCCAGTTGATTGGAACGGAAGGCGCGAGACTCGGAACACTTCGGACATAGTGTGTTCCTCAGCGCCGCTGACTCACGGATGCCTAAACTAGAGTCCTTCAGGAACGGGGCCAGCGTTACATCACGAATAAACGTCGAGTTGTTCCGAGAAAGCTGACGACGAAGCGATACGAGTAGACGCAGGAACATGTGACTTTTAATCATAAATACTTTGGAACATAAATCATCCATTCCAAAATGAGCTGTGGCCACTAAGGACGATCGGCTAAAAGCGTCACGTCATTAAGGGACTTCGACTAAAACCGTCACATCCGTGTGACAACGTTGAAGCTAGCACCTCAACCACCCCAAAAAGTAAAGAACACTTTTCGGGGACCCCGATTACCACCCCAAAAAGTAAAGAACACTTTTCGGGGACCCCGATGGTGCGTCGAACGTTGACCCTACCCACATCAAAAAATCGTGAAAACGCGATTTTTTCTGCGAGGATGATTCTCTTAGCAGCTTTCCTTAGTCGTGTGGGCATGAGGAAAACGAGCAGCCAAGAGTGGAAATCAACACCTATTTGATGATCATGATTTCTTACTTCTTAAATAAAACCGAACCATAATCCAGTAAAATATCCGGATCATGGTTCGGTCAAAGTGATTTTCATTTATTCACCCGTTTAAAATGGGTTAGTTATTTAAATAAAATGAATTGATTCAGCTCCAAAAAAGATGGCGAATTGTTGAATGAATTGAACTCACCTCATAATAGATTAAACTTCTTCCCACATTCTACGGGCATTCTCCATGCTTACGCGTGCCCCCATTTTACACTCCTCGATCCCTTCAAATTCAATCGAAGCATAGCCTTCATAGCCAAATTCCTTGATCAGGCGCATAATTTCCCAAGTATCGATATCGCCATTACCAAAAATAGCGCCGCGTAAATAATTCCCGTGCGAAGTTGGGAACCAACCTTCTCCAGGATTGTGTTTCGTGCGGAAATACATATCTTTTAAATGAATCATTGAAGCATATTTGAGATTTTTCCTAACCCCAACGACACTATTTTCTTCTACACACATAAAGTTCCCTACATCTAAGGTCGTTTTATAATTTGGCCTATTGACTGCCTGAATCAATCGTTGGACGCGGTCACTCGCCTGTACAAAATACAAATGATTCTCGACACTCGTTGTAATGCCATAGGAAGCGGCATAATCGGCAATACGTTGACAAGCGGAGGCCATGCGTGGCAATTCACGTTCAAACCTCTCAATATTGACCGTCTCATCATACATCACTAATCCTGCCATGCCTCCTTCTTTATCTGGTGGTGTTGGCACCCAAGCTACATCGTGACGCATGAGTTTCACTCCAAGACGATGCGCCACATCCACTTCTTTCATGACGCGAGCAATTTCTTTTTCGTACTCTTCATCATCTTCTTGGGTAAAGTTAGACAATATAGCATAATTAGACAACTCAATACCGACTTCTTCAGCCTTTTGGCGAACGGCATCAATCAGTTCAGGATTATCAACTAAAGTAAAGCCAAAAGGAACAATTTCAACATGTTCAGCACCATTATCTGCGGCCCATTGAATGACATCTAGGACACTCATTTTTCCACTTCTTATTTCTCTGACCAAACTATACGTACTCAATCCTATTTTCATTGATTTTTTCCTCCTGTAAGGGCTTAATCTTCCGTGCTAAAAATGATCTCTTTTCCTTGTTCTGCCGACTCGTATATGCCACACAAAATTTTTGTCATTTCAACCCCATCCTGAACAGGGCTGAGAGTATCTACACCGTCTAAGCAACACCTTACAAAATGATCAATTTCATTCTGAAACCCTTGATCCATATCAAAGGAATGTTGATCTACTTGTGGGGTTGAATTCAAAATAGTGTTGTGATTTTCGGTTATGATGCATAATTCTGGCTCAACTTCTGCGCCGCCTTTATCACCAAAAATTTTCACGGAGGTCTCATCTTTCTTTGCATGGAGCGTGAAGCTAACATCAACAACAAGCGAAGCCCCGTTTTCAAAGCGAATCATTGCATTCGCCATGTCTTCTACATCATTTTTAGTCGGATCATAGTCTGCAGACTTGTAGCTTGATAGATTCTTAATATTGGCGCGGTTACCGAGTTTAAAGTATGTATTTCCACTGACAGATTTTACTTTTGGGCAGCCCATTAAATACCAGCAAATATCAATGACATGTACCCCAAGATCAATGAGCGGGCCACCACCTGATCTCTTTTTATCAGAGAACCAGCCTCCTGGGTTACCGAATCGACGTAAGTATGAAGCCTTCGCATAATAAATGTCGCCAAGATCTCCAGACTCTATGAATGCCTTCAGCATTTCAACATTTTTATCGTATCGGCGAACAAACCCCACTTGAAGTATTTTCCCACTTGCTTTTACAGCTTCTTCCACCTTTTGAGCCTTTTCGATGGACGTTGTCATCGGTTTTTCCACTAATACATTCTTGCCCGCCTGTAATGCAGCGATGGCAATTTCATGATGAGAGTTATTCCATGTGCAAATGCTGACAGCCTCTATTTCCGAATCTGCCAGTAATTGTTGGTAATCTGTGTATACTTTCTTGATCCCAAATTTTTCGGCTTTCGCCTTTGCACGTGTCTCATTGATATCACAGATTGCCACAAGCTCTACTCTTTCATTCTTATCATAGGATTGTAGATGCATTTGAGAAATGCTCCCGCCACCTATAACTCCAACTTTTAGTGTCACCATTTTTTTGGTCACTCCTCTTTAGATGTTGTTCGAAACTGTCATACTTGATATATTTTTAAATTCTAATAATACTATACAATATATATATAACGATTTAAACTTGTTTCCGATGATCCTCCTACTAACAAAGGAAGTGACTAGTAGCCTATTTTCTTACCCGTGGCGAGAATTACTAAATTAAAAAAGGATCTCCCCCATTAAAGGTGACCCTTTTAAATACACTCTTGATCTATAGCGCCAGCAGTCTACATCTTAAAATAAAACATGATGGACTTGAAAGAGAATTTACTTGGTCATGAGTAGTTTTTTAAGTGTAGTGAATGTGTTATTCTCTCCTGCTTCCCCTAACGCCCCGATCATAGACCCATAAACTGGGGGAACTTCAGGACGGATGAGCGGCTGCTCTATTTGATCCCTTACATTGTTGTAGATGGTTTCGGATTTCCATATCCCTCCGGTTGCTACTATTGAAATGCGTTTCTGGTTAAAGTGATCTAGCCCAGCATGGATTAATTCCAATAATGCCTGAATCGCCGTCTCCATGATTTGTTGGGCCACAGGATCTCCTTGAGCAGTTGCTTTATCTACAATCGGGACCACCCCAGCCAGTGCGGGTTTGGGATCATCATAAATCAATGGGATAACATCGGACATTTTTTCAATCTGGAAATGCTTTAAAAGGCTTTCGAACAATACGCCTTTTTCCCGCAAACCATCATGAGCTTTTAGTGCATAGGCTACGGCTTCTCGACCAATATGATAGCCACTGCCTTCATCGCTAACAAGATGTCCCCAGCCTCCGATTCTAAAACTTTCACCATTAGCATACCGGCCATAAAGAATGGACCCGGTTCCGGCTATGACCACCATGCCTTCCTTGCCTTCCGTCCCACTCCACAGCGCGTTGACGGCATCATTTTCGACTTGGACACGTTCAGCAGGTACTGGGAGTGTTCCTTGAATGATCTGGCGAATGCGATCGTTGAGTACTGGATGATCGGCGCCCGACATCCCAGCAAAACAATGCTTCAGACTAGAAATATTGGCTTTATGACTTAAGAAGAGTGCATTAAAAATCGATTTGAAACGCTCGGTTAATTGTTCTTGAGTTGGAGCGTTCGGATTGGTACTTTCACCAATCACACGATGATGAATATGCCCTGTATGGTCAAAAAGAACGGCATCCGTTTTTGTCCCCCCACCATCAATAGCGACATAATAATCAACCATCACTGAGTCACCTCCCCTTCATCCAAACTTTCAAAAAGATTTGGATCGACACTTTTTAATAGCAGATCGACAAGATGAACGGCCTCCATTTTTCCTTCCAATCCTGCCCGCTTAATCCCGAGCTTCATTTGTAGGAGGCACCCTGGATTAGAGGTCACAATCACTTGAGGGGCAATGTCTTTGACATGGGCCATTTTTCGATCGATAAGCTGTGTAGCCATTTCTTCTTGTATGAGATTATAGATCCCGGCAGACCCGCAGCAGACATCTGCTTCTTTTAATTCATGATAGTCAACGCCCTCAATGGAACGCAGCAGTTGCCTTGGTGCAGTCCCTGTTCCCATCACATTCCGCAAGTGACAAGAATCCTGATATGTGACTCTTTGTGAGGGCAGCCTTAAATCAATCTTATCTAAAAATCCACTTTCTAATAGAATAACAGAAATGTCTTTAATCTTTTCGACGAACTGCTTAGCACGTGCGCTCCATTCCGGATCATCTTTTAAAAGATGATCGTAATCGATAAGAAAGGCGCCACACCCTCCGGCATTGGTCACGATATAATCCACATCTAAGTCTTCAAAAGCTTGAATGTTTCGTTTAGCAAGCTCATGAGCCCCCTGAAGTTCTCCTGAATGCCCATGTAAAGCTCCACAACAGGCTTGACGAGGTGGATTAACAATGTCACAACCTGCAAGTTGAAGCAATTTCATTGTGGCATTATTCGTTTCTAAAAACATTGTGTCCATTAAGCACCCTGCAAAAAAGGCGACACGCTTTGTGGATTCAATGGGCTTGGATCTAGGGCTCTCTCCCTCAGCTGTTGCAGCTTGAAAATCGATTTTTCCCTTTTCTACTTTTACAGGACGCCCATTCACTGTCGTCTTAACATGATAATGAGGCGTTACAGCCTTTAAATGTACAGGTCGAGCTTTCATTCTCTTTGCAGATACAATGGGCGGCAAAATATGTTGCATGTCTCGCATTCCCTCAGGTAAAAGCTGAAGGGCGCCTGTCGCCTCAGCAAGTTTTTTTAAGCCACTTCTTTGATAGAGTCGAATAAGTCCTGTGACTTGCCGCATCCTTTTTTGATGAGGAAAAAGATCTCTGAAAACTAAGCGACGAATCGCTTTTTCCTTAAGTGATTTCTTTTTATTTTCATTAATTGCTCCACGAGCCTGTTCTAATAGGTGACCATATTTAACACCAGAAGGACATACAGGTTCACAGGCACGACAGCCCAGACATAAATCGAGTTGATCCTGAACGTCATCATCGGGTTCTATTTTTCCATCATAGACTGCCTTCATTAAAGCAATTCGACCACGCGGTGAGGCTGCTTCTTTTTGGGTTTCAAGGTAGGTCGGACAGGCGGGTAAACAAAAACCACACCGCATACAATTCATCAATTCATTTTCATCTAATCTTTCTTTAAAAGCCTGCTGAATAGCGGATCTTTCTTTTGGCTTTGTGGGTTTACCACTCATGAAAAGACCCCCTCTGCCGATTCAGAGAATAATTTCCCCGGATTCAAAAGGTTATGGGGATCAAGAGCCGTCTTGATTGCTCGCATTGCACCTATCCCCGCTTTTCCAACCTTCCATTCCAAATAAGGGGCCTTCATTGCACCTACACCATGTTCGCCTGTAATGGTGCCTCCTAGCGCGATTGCCTTGGCAAAAATCTCTCCAAAAGCCTGCTCAACTCTCGCCATTTCTTCGGTGTTTCGAGCATCCGTTAAAAATGTCGGATGCAGATTGCCGTCTCCTGCATGACCAAAGGTACAAACCTCCAGCCCATACTTTTCAGTAATCTCATTGATCGCTCGCACCATTTCAGCGACCTTAGAGCGAGGAACGGTAGCGTCCTCTAATATGGTCGTTGGTTTTAGCCTTGCACAAGCGGATAGGGCAGCCCGTCGCGCCGACCTTAACGCATCCGCTTCTTCTTCGGAATTTGCCTTTTCGACTGAACTCGCCCCCAGCTCTTGGCAAAGCTTCGCCATCTTTTCGATATCACGGTCCACCACTTCAGGGGCTCCATCCTGCTCAATTAATAAAACCGCACCCGCTTCTGTTGGCAATCCTACATGTGCAAAGGCTTCAACAACTTTTATTGTCGCTTGATCTAAGAACTCTAGTGTCGTCGGAATAATTTTATGGGCAATAATAGCCGATACGGATTGTGCCGCTTGATCCATATCTTCGTAGACAGCTAGCAATGTTTTCTTCGTCTCTGGCATAGGGATAAGTTTCAGAATAGCTTCGGTGATCACCGCCAACGTTCCCTCAGAGCCCACTAATAATCGCGTCATATCGTAACCCGCAACATCCTTAGCGAGCTTCCCCCCCGTTCTAATCACTTCACCATTGGCCAAGACTGCCGTTAGTCCTAAAACATAATCACGCGTCACCCCGTATTTTAATCCCCGCAAACCACCAGAGTTTTCAGCGATATTTCCCCCTATTGTTGAAATCTTCATCGAGCTGGGGTCTGGTGGATAAAATAACCCGTTTTTTTCAACATACTTAATCATGTCCTGGGTAATCACGCCGGGTTGAACCGTAAGTGTCAAATTCTCCTCATCTAATTCAAGAATATGATTCATGCGTTGAAAGGTGATGACCACACCGCCTTCCAGCGGACAGGTTCCTCCTGACAAATTTGTCCCCGAACCTCTTGCCACTATGGGGGTCCCTGTTTCCTGACATATCTTCACAATCCTTTGAACATCCTCTGTTGATCCGGGAAATACAATAACATCTGGCATCGCTTGCATGCCTGGCGTTGCATCATATGAATAGACAAGTTTACTCTCATTTGAATCCAGGACATACTCTGCACCTAATGCGGCTACTAACCGCTCTTTTATAGCGCTTTCAATCATGACTATCCCTCCACTCGTGAACTTCAAAAACCGTATGCCTAGGCATTGTTATAGTCTAGAAGATTCTGTTATCGCTTTTGACTAAAGTATAGAAAAAAGACATCTGCCTGACTATGTTTAAATCTACAATAAAAACACACTTTTTTAAATTTTATTTAGATGAATAAACAATAAGAGCTCCAAACGTGTTGGTAAACGGAGAATAGTGTCACATCAACCACTTCCCCATGAAAGTAGAATCACTTTATCGAGGAAAGCATTATAAGTAAAAAATCACAACCGTTGTTGTGATTTACATTTTCGTTTGATGCTTTTGTTCATTCGATAAACGGAGCGCAAGATAGGCAAGGACGATCCCCTCCGTTGTTTTTAGATTAATATTTGTCAGCTTGGCAATTTTGTTAAGACGGTAATGAAGTGTATTTATATGAACGTGTAAGGCCTCAGCTGCTTGAGTAATGGACATCTCTTCAGCGAAATAGGTCATTAATGTTAAAAGGAGAGTGGAATCATTCTCTATAGGCTTAAGTGTTACGTTTAAATAAGCCTGAATGACGTCAATATTTAACTCTTGAAGTAAAATATCCAACCGTAGATGTTCATACAAAGTAATGGGGACGTTATGGCTTGTTGAGTTCAGCGCTTTTTGTGCTTCATTAAAACTAACTTTGAGACTTCTCTTATGGCATTGTTTTGAAAGGCCAGCTCTAAGAAAAAGGGAAGAGCGTTGAAGTTGGCGATGCCATTTTTCTAACACTTTCTTGAGACGTTGAGTTTGAAATCGTGGTTCTTGGATCAGGAATAAAAAGCCATCCTTTCCCCAACGAATCATCATGTCTTCTTTAGAATTAAAATCAGCTACAAACCAGGCCCTCAACTGTTCCTCTAACTGAGAATTTCCCATAGAAGTGATAGGTTCTCTTTTTCCTTGACTTGAGGCTGCTAATCCTTCCAAACGACATAGTAAAAGACCGTAGGATGAATCAATGGATATCCCCAAGATCTCTCCACGCTCTATAAATGATGAATCAATAGTCTCCCTATGCACCCACTCATAAATATAAGACTCAATGCCACGATTACGGGCAGAAAGTTGTTCAGCATGGATCGCTTCTTTAATAAAAAGCTCCGTCAAGCGTCGAATAATGTCAGCAAAGGGGCGAACATCTTCTGGATAGCCTGTGATTCCAATTACACCAATCACCATGTTATTAAACTTAATCGGCATGTTTATCCCCGGTTTAACACCCTTGAGCTGAGCGACATCTTTAGGATGAATATGAACGACCCGGTCTTCAGCAATTGCCATCTTGGCACCCTCATGAAATTCTCCTATACGTTCAGGTTCGCTAGAGGCAATGATTCGACTCGTTGTATCAACAATAATAAAATGTTCATCTATTGAAGAACGTGCTTCTTTCACAATTTTTCGGGCTAAATCTGAATTAAGCTTCATGCTAACCTCATCCATCCTGATCGTTGATTTTCCAAATGACCGTTTCTTACTTATTACTCTCTATATTTTCTGTCCTTTTTGATTCTTCGTCAACACAAACTTAGACGTTTTCCTCCTAAATACATATGCGGAAAAACACTAGGTTTTCCCGCATGCCCTTGGTGCAAACCCGCACCTTATTATTCATATTTTTTAATGACAGGTCCTTTTTCTTTCTTTGGTCCTTTTGGTTTTACGTCCTTCTTTAGAGGTCTTGATTCGTCAATGGCAGGGCTTTCATATTCTGTTTCGACTTTTCCCCCTGCTAGACCTTCATCTATCATGCGATCTTCATCAAAGGTATAGGAAGGTCTCTTCTCACATTCACGCTGCCTTTGTTCTGCCATGATTTCTCCCTCCTTATATTCACTATATTACCCTAGCGAACGAAGAGATAAACCACTGTTAGAATAAGAGACTTCTAGTTTACGCCTCAGCAAAAGCTTTGGCCCACGTCATTGCCATTAGCATTCTGCCGATGGACGTCATGTGGACACCATCTGTTGTTAAAGGCTTCCCTGGTTGTGCTTTGATCACCTTTTGAAAGCTGACATTCTCAGGAATCAATAAGGCATCAAATTCTTTTGCAAGTTTCCGTACAATGTCATGATAGGGGATCAGGCGCTGATTCCCTTCTGAAGTCAGATCTTCGTCTATGACTGTTGCCTCCATTAAAATTAAGCGGGCCTGCGTCTTTTCACGTGTTTCTTTTAATAGTTTTCGATAAATAATCTCAAAATCCTCCGGATAAACTTGTGCTAACTCTGGGCTATCCAATTGCCGCCAAACATCGTTGATTCCAATTGAAACGGAAAGCCAATCAGGTTGCTCATCAATGACATCCGTCTGCCATCGGGCTTCCAAGTCAGTCACTCTATTGCCACCAACCCCTTTATTCACGACATTTACTTTAAGCTCAGGCTGCGTCACCATAAAATAATCATGTAGAAGTCGAACGTACCCTTGGCCTAATCCTTCACTATCTTCAAAGCGGCCATCCTCCGTGATGCTGTCTCCAATAAAAATAATCGTGTCATTTTCTTTAAACTGCATGAGACCCTCTCCCTTTTATTATTTTATTTAAGAGAAACCGGATAAGATGAAGAACATCTAGTCTTTTGCTTAGGCCCTGAAAAAAGGGTGGGCCTGCGGACAAAACATGTCGTCAGCACCTCAGTTGCTTAAAGTAGCAAGCAAGACGCTTCACTCTTACAACATCGGGAATTCCGTCCCTTCTTACCCTTTTAAAAAACAAGACCTCTTCTTAACTTCACATTATGGAGAAAAGCAGAGGTCTTTCTTATATACCGTTTACTCAGCGACATCTCTTTTCTCAAATACGAGCAAAGAAATCAGCATAAAAAGGATAAAATACACAGCTAATATACAAGCAGAGAAAGTAACTGAAGTATGAACAAGTGGTGAGCCCCCACCCACATAATGGTCATAGAGTCCTAAGTTTAAGAAGAAGATATATTTAGGAATTTCTTCATTAAAAGCTGAGAGTATAACGCTCACAAGATTTCCTCCATAATAGATGGCGATACTCAGCCCGATAGCCAAAGCGTTACTCTTGAATAAGGTTGAAATCATAAACGCAAAAGCGGTAATGACAATAATGTCCGCAAGATGTGATCCATAGACTTGTAACAAGTGGAAAAAGACGGAAACATCTTGAACCATATTATGGTGCTCATATAAGAAGCGCGTTGACCCAAAATCACCGCCAAAGAAAATCAATCCTACAATAAAGGAAATGATAAAATTAATCATTAAATAAGCAATGCCAATGAGGACAACACTCAGAAATTTAGAGAGTAAGATTTTCCATCGATGTATGGGACGGATTAACAGCATCTTCATCGTTCCCCAAGAATACTCTTGCGAAACAATACTTCCCCCAATGATCACTAGAAAAATAGAAATAATACTCGCAATTTCTGTGCTAGAATCTACAAAGCCCATCACCGTATTGCTATAAAGCGGCTTTATGTTATGCTCTAACCGATATTTATTCATTGCCATTTCATTTTTCTGTTCGGTGATCGCTGCCATATCTTGATCGGCTTTTTCCTCAAGTTTGCTATCAGCTGAATTCTGAGCTTGTAAGTCCTGCTTCCAATGACTATGATCTTCTGCAGTTTTAAGGGCTATAAATGCCCATAATATTGAAATCGCGATAAGAATAATAAGCATAATCCAAAAAACTTTTCGCTTATATATTTTAATTGTCTCATTTTGAATTAAACGAAGTCCTCGCATTATGATGGATTCCCTCCTGTCAGTTCAAGGAATCTATCTTCCAAGCTTTTCTGCACGCCCTTGATGCCATACACTTTAATGTTATGCTGAGTTAAAGTCGCATTGAGCTTAGGTATAGTTTCTCGATCTGTTTCTACCAATAGCACCTCATCGGCCTCAGTGAACGTTAAATGAGCAAAGGTTTTGCCTAGAACCTCTATTGCCTTTTGCTTTTGATCAACTTCAAAGGCAACCACCTGTTGCGTCTCTTGTGTTTCATTGACGACTTGACTATCGGTAAGTTTACCCTTTTGAATAATTAATACACGGTCACAAATCATTTCTATTTCACTCAAAAGGTGGCTCGAAATAAAAATCGCGATATTTTCATTCGACGCCAATACCTTTAAATAATCTCGTAATTCACGAATGCCAGATGGATCCAAACCATTTGTAGGTTCATCTAGAATTAGAACGTCTGGAGAATGGAGTAAGGCTTGAGCAATGCCTAAACGTTGACGCATACCTAGTGAATAAGTTTTCACTTTATTCTTTATAGCGTCAGTGAGCTTGACCATCTCTACAACATCCGCAATTCGGGAGTCAGGAATATCGCGGTACATGCGTTGAAAATGTTTCAGATTATCTAAACCCGTGAGGAACTTGTACATTTCTGGATTCTCAACAATCCCTCCAACACGTTCAAGTGCCTGTTCTTTTTCTGTTTTAATGCTGTGTCCCCCAATGGTCACGTCTCCTTCTGTAATGGATGTCAAACCCAGCATCATCCGCATTGTCGTTGTTTTTCCAGCACCATTGGGTCCCAAGAAGCCTAAAATTTCTCCTCTATGTATATCAAAGTTTAGATCTTCAACTAAATTTTTTTGTTTAATTCGTTTAGTTAGATGGCGAACTTGAATAATTGCTTCACTCACTCACTTCTCTCCCTTCAATGTAGAAAATAGTATGTTTTTCCCATCATATACTAATACGCATAAAGAAAAAAGAGGTTTCTGAATTATTTTTTGTCATTATTTAGGTTTCTAGAGTTATGTTTCTATTAAAGACCTTTTTCTAGGAAAAGGTGCTTTCTTAGAGGACATGAATTTGAGGAGTTGAAGGAAATTGCGACGTAACGGGTAGGGGGGCGGAGCTGATAATGTGTGATTTCCGCTCCAGGTCGCTCGCTTTCCTCATGCCCACAGGACGTGGGTAGGATCGGTGTTGTCACAGGACGTGACGATTTAACCGATCGTCCTTAGTGGCCTCAGCTAACTTGGGAATGGATGATTGGTTCCCAAGTGGATCTTCGGACTCGTGCTACTCCCGAAGGAGTCTCGCGCCTTACGCTCCAATCACTTACTTGATTGTTGTGACGCTTTTTTGTTAGAAGAAGCTGTCTTTAGTGCAAGCGCAGTGTTGTTTTGTTAGTTTCAGCCTTTATGCGTGCACCATTTGGAAGTTGCAGATGGCTTTTGAAAGTGAGACGCTTCTTTTGTTAGCCTGCTCCTTCTTTAGTGCAAGCACAGCGTTCTTTTGTTTGCCTTACTTTTATTTGGGACACCTACCCGTTACATCGCAATCTATATCAATTGTAACAAATGTTATAAATCTGTTTCTTAATATTTTTAGCGCTTACACCTTATTTTTGCTATAATGAACCGAGTGTATTTTGTCATTTTATGGGGGAATTTTGTATGCGTTATAAGTGGGTCGTACTATATGGTCTAATGTTGGCTGCCTCTATTGGGGTGCTTGTTATTTTCTTTACGCATTCTGAAGAATCACAACAGACGCAAAATATACCCTCTGTTTTGACCTCTGCACAACCTCATAAAACCATTGATAGGACGGTCACTTTGGCTGCCGTTGGCGATGTTCTGATTCATTCTCAAGTCTACGAAAAAGCTAAAACAAAAAATGGTTACGATTTCAGACCGATGTTCGAAGAGGTTAAACCTATCCTTTCCTCAGCTGATATAGCCGTTGCCAATCAAGAATCTATGATGGGTGGGGAATCCATCGGACTCTCTACTTATCCTGCATTTAATAGTCCCTTTGAAATCGGAGATGCTTTAAAGGATACTGGGTTCGATGTTGTTACGATGGCCAATAACCATACTTTAGATCATGGTGAGAAAGCCATTCAAAACGCTATTCATTACTGGGACAAAATCGGAATGGTTCATACGGGAAGCTTTTTATCCGAAAAGGATCGCAACACACTCCGTATCGTGGAGAAAAATGATATTAAATTTGCCTTTTTGGCCTATACCTATGGGACAAATGGCATTCCGACGCCTAAAAATAAAGAGTATCTCGTCAACAGAATTGATCTCCCCACCATTAAAAAGGATGTAAAGGCAGCAAAAAAGAAATCAGATGTTGTGGTTGTTGCCCTTCATTTTGGTCAGGAATATGAAACGATGCCCAATGCTGATCAGAAGCAATTAGTCCAAGCTCTTGCTGATGAAGGTGTTGATATCATTATTGGAAATCATCCCCATGTCCTTCAACCTTTGGCTTGGGTCAAGGGGAAATCTGGTCACAAAACCTTTGTCGCATATTCGTTAGGGAATTTCCTTTCAGGTCAAGATGAACTCAATCGCAAGTTAGCGGGGATATTAGAATTAAAGATTGATAAAGTTATTACAGATTCCAAAACAACCATTAAAGTTTCTGATCCTACATTTACACCTACTTGGGTCGATCAGAAGGATTATCATATTATTCCCCTTTCTAAGGCCGGAAATTACGGGCTAAAAGACGCCCCCTCTTTATATAAAAAGGTCACTCAACATATGAAAGAGTGGATGCCTGCGTTGAAATTTTAAGAGCATGAATGTGCTGACCTGACTTTTTATAAGATATTAGAAAACCTGGCGAGCTTGCACTTCACCGCTTCGCTAAGCACAACCTTGTGTTGGGGCATACCTTCACACATTAGATTGTACCCAACCAAAGTTGCTCTTATAAGGTCATCTGCAAGTTATAATTCTGGCATAAAAAAAGCGT
Source organism: Pullulanibacillus pueri (assembly GCF_014639255.1). Classification (GTDB taxonomy): domain Bacteria; phylum Bacillota; class Bacilli; order Bacillales; family Sporolactobacillaceae; genus Pullulanibacillus; species Pullulanibacillus pueri. The sequence goes on along the minus strand of NZ_BMFV01000003.1, from coordinate 42,781 downwards.
ATCTCTTACGACTTTTCGTAAGAAGATACGCTTTAAAGTTTCTTTTTAAAATCGAACAACTTCACCTGTATCGGCGGATTCGTAAATCCCATTGATGATCTTTTGAAGAGCAACACCTTGTTCAGGAACACTCACAGGCGTTGTGCCATTCAGACAGCATTCAACAAAACGCTGGACTTCGAGTTCATGTCCACCCTTTTTAGGCAAATATGCAGGAGTAACATCCAGCAATGTCTCATGCTTCTCTTGATAAATTTTAAGAGGGAACACATCGGCTCCACCTTTATCCCCCATTAACGACACTTGCATCACATCTGCTTTTTCAACATTAGCGGCAAACGCAGTCTCTAAAACTAGAGTGGCACCATTCTTGAACGTCACCATTGCAATAGCCATATCTTCAATTGAGAAGTTCTCCCAATCCCAATCGCCCATAAGACCCACACCTTTACGATTGCCAAGCTTTTGATGGGTTCTTCCATAAACACTTTCAGGTTCGGGGTAGCCCATTAAGTAAAGAGCGGCATCTAACATATGCACTCCGATGTCAATAAGCGGACCTCCACCTTGAAGTTCTTTATTCGTAAAGACGCCCCAGCCTGGGATCCCTCGACGACGGATCGCATGAACTCTGGCAGAATAAATGTCCCCCAGTTCGCCTGCCTCTGTGAAGCGTTTTAAAGTTTCCACTTCAGGTTGATGGCGATAATGGAAGCCATAGGTGAGAATCTTCCCTGCTTTTTCTGCTGTCTTCGCCATTTGCTCTGCCTCGGCAACGGTCATTGCCGGTGGCTTTTCACAAAGTACGTGACAGCCTGCTTCTAAGGCTGCAATAACCGCAGGGGCATGAAATTTATTTGGAACACATACGCTGACAGCGTCAAGATCTACTTCGGTAAGCATTTCCTCAAAACTGCCGAACGCATGAGGAATAGAAAATTCCTCAGCTAAAGCGACAGCACGATCTTTTGCCACATCAGCAATGGCCACCACATTTACACGCTCACCACATTTTTGATAGTTCGGGAGATGAGCCCCCCGAGAAATGCCTCCGGCGCCAATAATTCCTACGCGTAACGGGTCACTCATTGGTTGATACCTCCATACATCATTCATATCCTGTGCTATTACGTATTATGTCACAAAGAATGCCCTTTAAGCCTTTTGAACAACCTCTTTAAGTTCAATTCGTCGACCTTCTTTATTAGAAAGAGCAGCGGCCTCATTAATTTCTGTTAATTTTATAACATCCTTTTTAGTAATCGCAGGTTCTTGATCATTAAGGATGGCATCCACCCATTGCTGCATTGCAGATGAGATAGGCCTAGGAAGATCTTCCTGCTTGATCGTTCCAGCATCTGGATGATCTGCATTTAAACGAACAATTTGGTCATCAATTAATAGCGAGCCTTTTGTTCCATATAATTCAAGTGTAAAAGGACTCCCATTAGAGACGAAACCGGCTTCAATAATGCCCTGTGCGCCAGATTCATAATCAACCAACACCACTGCATTGTCATCTACTTGGTGCCCTAAGAAGGAAGAAAGGCTAGCTGTAAGTGATTTTGCCTCTCCTGCCAAACGATTGGTCAAATAAATTGGATGAGCGCCTAAATCAATAAGAGCCCCACCACCACAGCTAACAGGATCGAAGAAATGCGGTGGTAACCAGCCTTGCGTTTTGCCTTCCGGTGGAACAGCACCATTATGTGCCAAGCGGCATCGAATGGTGGTGAGCTCACCAAGGATCCCCCTGTCGAGGACATCTTGAGCCATTAAGTAATGAGACTCGGTTAATCGTGGCAAAGAAGCCATGAGCTTAACGCCTTTTTCTTCAGCTGCTTTATAGATTTCTTCACAATCTTTTACTGTGAAAGCCAATACTTTTTCAGTAAAGACATGCTTACCATAGTGAATCGCTTCCAAAATCACTTTTTTATGTAAATTGGTCGGTGTATCCACTATCACTGCGTCAATTGTAGGATCCGCTAATACTTTTGATAAATCCGCTTCAAAGGCAACGCCTAATTCCTTTGCCCAAGCTGCGCCGCGTTCAGCATCTTCATCCCATACTTTTTCAATTGAAAGATTAGGATTTTCCGTTGCCTGACGTGCATAGTCTCCGGCATGAACATGCCATTTACTTAACATTGCGACTGAAATCATTTTTATTCCCCCTTAATTTTACGTAAATTCTTAATGTTGATAGCAGCACTTTCAAGTGTATCCTGCTCAAAATCTTCTTGTTCTACTGTGAACCAGCTGACACCATACGTCTCACCAATGTCCAGTAGATTCTTAATATCGAGGGTTCCATTACCAACTTCGGTACTGACTCTCTTTCCGTTGGCCTCTTTCATATCTTTAATATGAAGAGACACACAGCGTTCCTTATGCTTACGAATAATCGCTTCAGGATCCAATCCACCGTTAGTCACCCAATAACAATCAAGCTCTACCTTTACATACTCGGGATCAGAATTTGCGAATAAAATATCAAATCCACGCTGACCATCTGCAAATGGCTTAAATTCAAAATCGTGGTTATGGTAGCCAAAGACAAAGCCTTCTTTTTTACAGACTTCTCCAATACGATTTAATGCTTCAGCCGCTCGTTTATAAGCTTCTGCGCTTTCTTGATATTCTTTTGGTAAAGATGGACAAATGATTAAATGGTTATTGATTTCGTGGTTATATTCGAGTGTTGAGTGTAATTGATCCCCTGTTAAGGCATCAAGCCCCATATGACTGCCCGCACTCACAAGACCACTTTCATCCAGAACCTTTTTTAGCTCTCGAGAAGGTGTATTAAAAAAGCCAGCAAACTGCACGCCATCATAGCCCATCTCACCGATTTTTCGGATCGTTCCTAAAAAGTCTTCACTTGTCTTATCTCGCACTGAATATAATTGTAGACCGAATTGACTCATGTCATCTCTCCTCCTTTAACCGCTTTCATATATTATAATAGATTTAATCTCATCTAGGGTCCTTTTTTTAAAAAAAATTATCCCGCTGCCTTATTAGCAAAATTCTAAATTTTACTTAAAATGTTGCAAGCCATGACTGATGGCTTGAGACTGTGGATAAACCTGCTGATACAAAGCAAAAAGTTCCTCATAGCGCTCAACATTCTCTTGAATCGGTTCTAACGTTTTTTCTGTCTCAATAAAGGCATCTGCGCAGGCTTCTAACGAATCAAACCATCCACAGCCTACAGCAGCGAGCATGGCCGCCCCTAACCCTGGCCCTTGTTCATTTTGTAACTGGACGACAGGGGTATTGAACACATCGGCCTGAATCTGAAGCCAGGTTTCACTTTTAGCCCCTCCACCAATCGAAAGGATCGACGTGATGGTTTGCCCGCTTTCCTTCATAATCTTAATAGATTCATTCAAAGAGAAAGTAATGCCTTCGATAACCGACCGGGCAAAATCCCAGCGTGTATGAGTAGCATCAACACCCAAAAAGGAACCCCGGATCTGGCTATCAGCATGGGGCGTGCGCTCACCAACGATGTAAGGTGTAAAAAGTAACCCCTTAGAACCACAAGGAACCTCACTTATATTGGCGATAATGTGATCAAAGGATTGCTCAGCTGCGAATGTTTTTCGAAACCAGCCAAGACTATAACCGGCAGCCAATGTCACGCCCATGCTATAAAAGCTGTTCTTTTTCGCATGATTGAAATAGTGGAGCTTCCCATTAAAGTCCCGCTCATCATTTTCTTCGTACGAGAGGACAACCCCTGATGTTCCGATACTGCACATTGTCTTGCCCGGAGAGAGGATCCCAGACCCTGTTGCGCCACAGGCGTTATCAGCTCCTCCAGCAAAAACTTTCATGTGTACACTCAATCCCGTTTCTTCCGCTACCTTTTTATTCAAATCCCCAATATAAGCTTCAGATTCTACTAACGGAGGGAAAAGTGAAGGGTCAAGACCAAATGTCTTAGCGATCTCATCACTCCATTTTTTTGCTGCAACATCAAGTAATAAGGTTCCTGCGGCATCGGATAAGTCCATTGCGATATGCCCGGTTAAACAATAACGCACATAATCCTTGGGTAACAAAAAGACAGAAGCTTTCTTAAACAATTCAGGCTCATGTTTCTTCACCCAGAGTAACTTTGGAAGTGTAAAGCCTTCTAATGCTCGATTTTTAGCAATATCAAGAAGAGTCTTTAAGCCAAGGCGTTCTTCAATTTCACGACATTCCTCGGAGGTTCGGGTATCATTCCACAATATAGCACGACGCAACGGTTGCATCTGTTCATCTAACAAAATAAGACCATGCATTTGACCAGAGAAACTAAGACCTTTTATTTGATCAGGCAACACTCCTGATTGCTTAACTAAATCGGTTAATGCTACTTTCGTTTCTCGAACCCAATCATCAGGGTCTTGTTCACTATACCCCGGACCTTCATGATAGAGTGGATAATCTCTCGAACACTCAGCTGTCACTTTTCCTTTTTGATCCACTAGTAATACTTTCACTGCACTTGTTCCAAGATCTACACCTAGAACATATTCCATTTGGCACCCTCCCATTCCAAACATAGGGTCTTCCTCCCTACATATAAACATGTAATAAAATGCGGGTACACCTCGTGCTGTACCCGCATCTCAATACTCTTCTATTCTATTGATTATTGATTTGTTAAGAGATATTGATTAAGCACACCACGAATCAGTTCATGATGACTGGATTGATTTTTAATGGACGTTTTCAAGGCATGTGCTTCGAGCTTATGGAAATCCGTTTTTCCATTGACAATATCAAGGCCAATGCCGGCCGTAAAGCTTTTGTAACGTTCTTGGGTAAAGTTATCTAAAACTTTATCCTCAATGAGACGGTGCGCCGTTTTTAGTCCTAAAGCAAAACTATCCATTCCTACAATATGCGCATAGAAGAGATCGATGGGCTCAAAGGAGGTCCGTCGCACTTTAGCATCAAAGTTAAGTCCACCTTTTCCAAGGCCACCGTTTTTAATAATTTCAATCATGGCGAGGGTTGTCGCATAGACATCGGTTGGAAACTCATCTGTATCCCAACCAAGTAGGACATCACCTTGGTTAGCATCAACAGATCCTAAGATATTGTTTACCCGTGCATAATGGAGTTCATGCTCGAATGTATGACCCGCAAGTGTCGCATGATTAGCTTCAATATTGACTTTAAAATGATCAGCCAAATCATATTTTTGTAAAAAGGCAAATGCTGTAGCTGTATCATAATCATATTGATGTTTTGTTGGTTCCTTTGGCTTAGGTTCAATTAAAAACTGCCCTTCATAGCCAATTTCCTTCGCATAGTCAACCGCCATATGATAGAAACGCGCAAGATTATCTAATTCAAGAGCCATATTAGTATTGAGAAGACTCTCATACCCTTCTCTTCCACCCCAAAAAACATAGTTTTGGGCACCAAGTTCTTTAGCTACTTCTAAACCTTTTTTAACCTTCGCAGCTGAATAGGCATAAACGTCAGCATTACTGGAAGTCGCAGCCCCATGCATAAAACGTGGATGGGTAAACATATTGGCGGTATTCCATAGAAGATCGATACCAGAAGCTTTTTGACTCTCTTTTAAAATAGCGACAATCTCATCGATATTTTTATTACTTTCACTCAATGTATCGCCTTCTGGGGCAATATCAACATCATGAAAGGCATAAAAAGGAACGCCTAGTTTTTGAAAAAACTCAAAGGCGGCTTCAGCACGCGCTTTGGCTGCATCTAACGCTTGAGCTTTGTTATTAAAAGGACGATCCATTGTTGCGGCCCCAAACGGATCGGTTCCATCCATCGTAAAGGTATGCCAATAAGCAACTGAAAAACGTAACCATTCCTTCATTGTTTTTCCGCCAATAACCTCGTCCGGATTATAAAATTTAAAGGCAAGCGGATTCGTCGATTCTTTTCCTTCATATTTAATGTTTTCAACATCTGCAAAATAACTCATCTGTGATCTCTCCTAGTAAAATTATTAATAATCCGTGGGGCAAAGAGTCAGACTCTTCGTCCCACCATTAGCCTCATTCCAAGCCTTTTATTTTCGGGCAGCCCACATCATGCCTTTTCTCATCAACGCTATGACTTCAGGCATCCTCACGATTTCAGCAACGTGACCTAATGAACAGTAGTAGACGTTCCCCTCGCCCCACTTTTTGGACCACACAACAGGGATATCTACTTCCCCATTCGCAGCATAAGGCCCTTCTGCATTCGGGAACCGTGTGACGGCATGGACCTTAACAGCAGGGTCAACATGCATATAATATTGCTCAGAGACCACTTCGAAATCTTTCATGCCCTCGGTCAAAGGATGGTCAGCATCAAGGATACGGACCTGATACGTCATCCCATCATTCCCCGGATGGGCCACCCACTGTCCTCCAACCATAAATTGATAGTCAACAGCGTCGCGAAAGGAATCTCCCATTCCCCCGTGTAAGCCAGCAAGACCTGTTCCGTTGGCTACAGCTTCAAGAAGCGGTTTGAGTTGATCGGAGGTGATAGTGCCTTGTGTCCAATTCGGGACAATGAGGTCATAGCTTGTAAGATCGTCCTTTTCTAAGGTTTCTAATGTATCTGTTATTTTCACGTCAAAATGTTCTTCTCTCAATATCCCTGCGAGAATGTCTGCGACCTGGTCGGGTTGATGCCCTTCCCAGCCGCCTTGAAATATCAATGCTTTCCCCATGTATATGCCTCCAATTAAACTGCTTTAATGAACAAATCCAACTCTAGACTTTAAAGCGTGATCCATTGTTTCGTTTCAGCCGACTTTTCAACAGCCGCTAATATTTTTTGATTGATAACACCGTCTTCAAAATTTGGCTTCGGTGACGTTCCTTCTACAATTCCATTCAAGAATTCATAGAGTAAGTGAATAAAAGAATGCTCATAACCAATAATGTGCCCCGCTGGCCAATAGGCTCCAACATAGGGATGCACTTCTTCCGTCACATTAATAAGCCGAAATCCTTGTAACCCTGGTTCATCATCTGCAAAATAGACCTCAAGATTATTCATATTTTCCATATCCCAGCGAATAGAGCCCTTTTCACCGTTAATCTCAAACTTATTTTTATTCCGGTTACCTCCCGCAAAGCGAGTGGCTTCAAAGACACCTAAAGCGCCATTTTCAAATCTGGCAAGGAAACAAGTGGCATCATCGACAGTGACCTCTCCCATTTCATCTCCTTCAGCCTTTGCACTTAGGCCCCCAGACATCTCACCAATCGGTCGTTCTTTAACAAATGTTTCCATTGTACTCACTAACTCTTTAAAATCGCCAACTAAGAAACGGGCAAGATCAATACTGTGTGCGCCTATATCCCCTAAAGCTCCAGAACCTGAAACCTCTTTTTTTAGTCTCCAAACCAAGGGGAACGACGGGTCTATAATGAAATCTTGCAAGTAATTCGCTCGAACGTGAAAGATTCTCCCTAACCGCCCCTCTTCGATCAATTTTCTCGCATATTGAACAGCAGGGACAAACCGATAGTTATGGCAAATCATATGAGTGACATTTGCTTTTTTTACTGCTTCATACATTCTCTCGGCTTCTTCTACTGTTAAAGCCAACGGTTTTTCTGTGATGATATGCTTTCCAGCTTCAGCGGCGGCAATGGCAATTTCAGCATGTGTATGATTCGGTGTAACAATGTCAATCACATCAATATCATCACGCTCAATTAAGCGTCGCCAATCAGTTTCATAGGAAGCCCAGCCCATTTTTTCTGCCGCTTCTTTTACTGCCGACTCATTTCGCCCGGAAATGGCTTGAAGAACGGGCTTGACTTTAGGATCAAAAAAGAAAGGAATATCACGGTAAGCGTGGCTATGCATCTTGCCCATGAACTGGTAGCCTACCATGCCAATTCTGACTTCTTTTGAAGTTAGGCCCACCACATTTCACCCACCTTTTCCTTAATTAAGGCACTCTTAAGGAGTGAAACACCTTTCTGGAAGCCTTCTTCTACAGACATCAAACTATCTTCATGTTCAATACTGATTGTTCCTTCATAACCGACGAGCTGTAAAGCACTGATGATTTTTTTCCAGGTTTCCGCACCATGTCCATAACCGATCGATCTAAATATCCAGGAGCGATGCAGCTCATCACTATAAGGCTTAGTATCAAGCACGCCATTGGCAGCGGTGTTCTGTTCATCAATATTGGTATCCTTAGCATGAAAATGATAGAGCGCATTGTGTTCAGCTAAAGCCTTAATGCCGACAACGGGATCCATGTTTTGCCAGAATAAATGACTGGGATCGAAGTTCACACCAATATTGTCACCGCACTCTTTTCTCAGTCGCAAAGAAGTCTCGGTATTGTATACGACAAAACCAGGATGGGGTTCAATCGCCACTCGTACCCCATGGGCCCGTAAAAATTCACTTTGTTCCCGCCAATATGGGATGACTTTTTCTTCCCATTGCCACTTCAAAACTTCAAGATGGTCCTCTGGCCATGGACAAGTGACCCATGCAGGATATTTTGAATTCTCGGATTCTCCAGGACAACCAGAGAATGTAATCACCGTTTCGACCCCGAGTTTTTCCGCTAAGCGGACGGTGTCTTGAAATTGTTCATGATGGAGCTTACCAATTGCTTCATTTGGATGAAGAGGATTTCCATGACAACTGAGTGCAGAAATCTCAAGCCCGCGACTTGCAACCGCTTCCTTAAATGCGTTTAATTTTTGATCATCAGCTAACAGTTCTGCTGGGTTACAGTGTGCATTGCCTGGATAGCCTCCCGTCCCAATTTCTATTGATTCAAGTCCTGCATCTGCAATAATATCCAAAGCCTCTTCTAAAGAACGATCTCCAAACAATACAGCAAAAACGCCTAACTTCATAACATGTCACTCCTCCGAGATTTTATTCATGTAGGATGAATCATGCTGTCATTTATTGAACTGAATTGTTTAACCGGGTTTAACGATTTAATAAACTATGAACCGTATTTTCATTGATTCCAAGAGGTAAAGGTTCTGGTTTATCACAGTGACTTTCTAGAATATAATGCTTGCCCTGATCTGAAGCATCATGAAAGCCATGCATAACTTCAAGCACATGATAGGAAAGCTCCCCATTGGCCCGGTGCTTCCGATGATTTCGTAAAGCATAAGCCATATCAGCTAGACCTAGTCCACGACTATTTTCAGTAAAACCATGTGTTAAAGGCATTTCTGACCATTCGCTAGCATCATAACGCCTTATATGTATGGGCCCACCAAAAGTGTTGGGATCAGGGACACGTAATGTTCCTTCTGTTCCGTAAATTTCTATAAAAGGCATTTGATGATGCCATACATCGAAACTCGTAATCAATGTCCCAATCGCACCATTCTCAAAATCGAGAACACCGGCGATATGAGTCGGGGTGTTGACTTGAATTTTCTCGCCATATTTTGGCTGACTTGTGATTGTTCTTTCGGGGAAAGTAATCCGCGTTGACCCAGTGACCCGTTTCACTGGCCCAATAAGATTGATAAGGGCGGTAATATAGTAAGGCCCCATATCAAACATTGGCCCTCCACCCACCTGATAATAGAATCCCGGATCAGGGTGCCAGCTTTCATGACCATGCCCCATCATAAAGGCAGTGGCAGATACAGGTTCACCAATCCATCCATCATCTATTAACTTGCGACAGGTCTGAATCCCTCCACCTAAGAAAGTATCAGGCGCATTACCTACTAATAACCCCTTTTCCTTAGCAAGATTAAGAATGTTCTTGCCTTCTTCTCTTGTCACTGCCAATGGCTTTTCACCATAGACATGTTTTCCAGCATTAAGTGCAGCCGTAGCCACTTCTGCATGGGCTCCAGGAATGGTCAAGTTGACAACAATTTCAATTTCCGGGTCGGCGAGTAATTCGTCAACCGAACACGCTTTAGCAACGCCAAATTCTTCTGCTCGTGCCTGTGCGCGACTTACGTCCAAGTCGGCGCAAGCGACAATATCAAAAGCATCAAAAGTCTGGCCGGCTTTAAAATAAATAGCACTGATATTTCCGCAGCCTATTATCCCTACTTTCACACTTCCCATTTCGTCACCTCATCGTCAATATTTTTTAGGAATGCTGACTTACCTTCACCGCTTCGCTAAGCACAGCCTGGTGTTGACGAGCCTTAATATCAAAAACCTAAGGTGCAACTTATAAGGTCTTCCACCAAATTATAGCGTTATAAAAAAGCGGTTACATACACTACGATAATAACTGAATTCATTCTATTTTAATAGTAAGAAGATTTATGAGTATTTATTCTATTTTATTAGTTTAGTTGTTAAACTAAGTTTAAAGAATAAACGATGTTTTGTCAATGACAACTTTAATTTGTAGAGTGCTGTTTTTGTTGCAGTTCAATTTTTTTAAATGATCGAGACCCAAACCACATAAGATTAAGACAGATAAAACTGATACAAAACAAGGGGATGAGTCCAGAAAAATACCAATATAGGCAAAAGAGCACAACGCTCCCTAACACCATCATGATCGTAGAAGCAAGCTGCGTTACCCCAATCAATAGAGCATACTTAAAGTAATCAAAAAATTTCACATCGAAGTGAACATATACAGGAAAAAAGTTTAAAAGCGTAATAAAGTAGCAAAGTCCTAAACATAACATGATAATAAGAAAAAATTGAAAAACCAAATGTGATGAGGACTTAAAATAAAGAATATCCATTCTCAGCATATAGCCAATCGCTAAAAAAATCAGACCAATCAGATTCGACTTGAAAAATTCTTTTCGAAACGTTTCCCGCATCGTTTGGAATGCCGGTACAATTTCTTTCCCCATGATCCACTGACGAAGCAATGTAAATAATCCCACCGTCGCAGGCATAACACCAAAAACTCCAAGCCCTATGATGGTGAAGAATATCCATAATAAATTGGCATAGACGAGCTTGATGATCCATTCTCCCCCTTGATATATCACATTCATTAGCCCATTTAATTTCATGAATATCCCCCACCTATTCTTAATATTTAAGTTCACTTTTTTCTAGAAGATCATCACTTTCCTCAAAGTCTTGAATTTTAGAAGTTGATGTAAATTGTGAGTTTCACCCTTGTTTTGGGCGCCTTTTGTTAGTCTGGCGCCTCTTTCGTGCAGGCACATCAGTCTTTTGTAAGGTTTCACTTTTGTTTCGTGCATTCTTTATTACTTCGCAATCTCTATCAGTGAAACGGCTTAGCCTTTCACGGCACCGATCGCAACACTACCAATAATTCGCTTGGAAAAGATGGCAAAAGCAATAATAATAGGTAGAACAGAAAGGGCAACCCCTAGATACTGAACACCATAGTTCGTTCCATAATACCCTTGAAGTAATTGAACAAGCAGTGGAAGAGGGTATTTATCATTGGAAAAAAGTAATACTAACGGGCCCATAAAATTATTCCAAGAACCGATAAATGAGAAGATCCCTAAAGCGGCTAATGCAGGTACAAGCATTGGCAGAATAATTCTATTAAAGGTCTTAAATTCACCGGCACCATCGACTCTTGCAGACTCCATAATTTCATCTGGAATAGTGCCATCGATGAATTGTTTGACAAAGAAGACCGCAAAGGCATTTGCCGCCGCTGGCAGTATAAGGGCCGCATAGGTGTCCAACAAATGTAAAAGGTACATAATGCGAAAAGTCCCGACGAGTCCTAATTGTTGTGGCACCATCATCGTTGCTAAGACGAACCAAAACAGCACTTTATTTCCTTTGAATTTAAATTTGGCAAAACCATAAGCATTTAAAGCCCCAAAATAGAGGGTGAGCGCGGTTGAGCAACAAGAAATGATAAGGCTATTCATAAACCCACGCCAAATATTCACGTTCTCCATCATTGAATGATAGTTTTCAACGAGTGCACTCCCCGGTAAAAAGATAAACTTTGAGGCAATTTCGGAGTTCGTATGCGTTCCATAAATGATCATAATATAGAACGGTACAATACATATGATCGCAAGCAAAACTAGAAAAATATAAATGAACACATGAGACGTTTTCACTTTTGACTTTGGTTGCGCGTCTCTCCCCAATGTCGTTTGCGGCATTATTTTTTGTGTCATAATGTTTAGCCCCCCCTAACCTTGAGCACCTTTTGTCTTACGATTCATCACCACGAAAGAAATAATTGAGAAGATCACAATAATGATAAATAGCCCGAAAGCAATAGCTGATCCATAACCATATTGGTAACGTGTGAAGGCGGTCTTATATAAATACATGACACTGGTTAATGTCGCATTATCTGGATTTCCTGAGCCATTCGTTAAAGTATAAGGCTGATCAAAAATTTGCATGCCCCCTATAATTGAAGTAATCACTTGAAAAATCATAATAGGTTTTAACAACGGTAAAGTAATTTTGAAAAAGACTTGAACCTTGGAAGCGCCATCAATTTCTGCAGCCTCTAATAGATCCCGTGAAATCCCCTGAAGCCCTGCGATATAAATAATCATTGAATAACCAAAGTATTGCCAAAACAAAATTGATGAGATTAGTAGTCTCATGAAATAAGGTTTATCGGGCCAGTTCACGGGGTCACTAATAATCCCTAAGTTAATTAATAATTCATTAAAGCTTCCCGACTGCCAACTGAAAATTAACCCTACTAAAAGTCCCAAGGATGCCGCCGTCACGATATTTGGGAAAAAGAAAATGGCTCGGAATAGACTTTTTCCTTTTATAAATTTCTCGTGCAAAATAACGGCTAAGATGAGACTAACCGTAAGTTGTGGGATAACAGAGATCACCCAAATAAACAATGTATTAAATAGGGCTTTGTAAAACATGTAATCGCCAATGAGTCGCTTATAATTGGCGAACCCAATAATTTCAGGACTACCAAAACCATCCCAACTGCTCAAACTTAAATAAAAGGAATAAACAATCGGGTAGAGGCCGAAAACGATAAAAATGATGAAGAAGGGTGCAATAAACAGGTATCCGTAATGTTCCTTTTTAAGTCCCTTTGAAAACATCTTCCATCCTCCTTTACTTCAACTCCCTAACAAGGAATTGCATTCAATCATTCACATCTATTTCAGGAAAATCGTGACCCACTTCCGTTTTAAAAGACTTCAACATTTGTGCTTTCGTTTTAAAGCCTCCATTTAAATATTCATTCAGCTTGTTCGTCCAAATACTATTGATATCATTGTCATATTTTGTTTGTGGTGCAGAAGGAACCTCTTCACCCGCTTTCTCGAAGAAGTCAAAGTATTTTTGACCTGCCAAGAAATCAGAGGTTAATTCGGGTGCCAACTCAGAATCTATTTTTTTATTACTCAAAAAATATTGTTGTGTTTTAGCTAAGTCCTTAGAAAAAGTAGGATCAGATGTATAAAATTTCATAAACTTCCAGGCGAGGTCTTTATGCTTACTTTTGGAATACATGGCCATAAATGTTCCGCCACCACTAAAGGCTTTAGGTCCATTGGCTAATCCCCATTTCCCCGAAGTCTTTGGGGCGTTACTTTCAAAGATATAAGGTAATCCCCATGTCGGTTCTGCATAGAACATGACAGTCCCTTGTTGCATGGAAGCGGTCCACGCTGAACCCCAAGATTCATACTTGGCTTCTACATTTTTTTCTCGTGCTTCTTTCGTCAAATCAATCTCTTCCATTCGTGCCTGATCAATAACTAATTTTCCATCGACGACCCAAGGTTGTTTGATATTAGCCGCCTGAACAATATCGATATCACTATAGCTTGAAAGTGCATGGACCTTTCCATTACTTTCTTTAGCTACTTTTTCACCAATCTCCATGATTTTGTCCCAACTGGAGATCATTTCGCTGACCTTATCTGGATCATCAGTACCCAAATATTTCTTAGTCAGATCACGGCGATAATAAAAGGCCCCTGGAGTCCCTTGATAACCAAGTCCCCTTATATTGCCATCCTCGTCTTTTTCGATATCTTGTATATACTGGAATTGCTGATCCGTAATTTCACTTGCATTAAACGGTGACTTTGATAAGTTTTGCAAAAGGGGTATTTGTTTAATCTGCGGCCAATACGTATTTTCAACAAAGAAAACGTCCGGCACCTTTTTACCAGCTTGTAAGACGGATATTAGTTTTTGTACATAATTATCGTTTGTAATAAAAAGGAGATTTACCTTAATATCAGGATTGGCTTTCTTAAAGGCTTTAACAGCATCCTTAGCCTCATCAGTAAATGTCCAGATATTAAGGACCTTCTGATCTTCTCCATGAGCAGACAAAGAACAACCCGATAAGAGCATGGCTAACCCTATAAGAAGAGTGATTAATGAAAGCTGAGCTCTCTTTCTCATTATTTTGCACCACCTTTATATTGTTTTACTGCTCGTTAAAACGTGTCTTTACACCTCCTTTAAAAAAGATGATAGGGTTTCATTGTGGAAAGTTTCCTGATGTCGTTGAAGCTAAGAGTACTGTTTCATTGCTGTTGTGATTGTGAAATAGCGTTGGATTTTAAGAGGGAGAGAGAACAAAGATGCATGTTTTAAAGCGCTTACATTTTGATAAAAGGCTTTGTTTGTTGTTTAAACAAAGAGTACCAAACAGATCAATGAATGTCAATAGTATATTTTGACTAGTATTATTCTTCTAACAATTAAATAAATTTAATTAAGATATCTAATGAATTTCTTTGTACAAATGCTTATCATAAGCTAATATAGAGAGCATACACTATTATTTTTGCGTCTTATTTAACCACGCATGAATTGAAGTTTGGGTGAAGTTTATGAAAACAGGTGATCTCAACCTTGTAAAAAAAATTAATAAATCTATTGTTTTGACTACCATACAGAATATGGCCCCTCTTTCCCGTGCTAATATCTCTGAAATTACAGGGCTAAATAAGGCCACTGTCTCCTCCCTAGTTGCAGAACTCATTGATGAAGCGCTTGTCGGGGAAACGGGACCAGGCGAATCAAGTGGAGGCCGAAGACCTGTCATGCTGTACTTCAATAAAAAAGCAGGATTCTCTATCGGCGTTGATCTTGGCGTTAACTATATGTTAGCTGTATTAACAGATCTGAGCGGAACCATTATATACGAGAAGCAAACGGAACTTGAACCGCAAACAAACCAAGAAGCTATTTTTACAAAACTCTCTTTATTAATCAAGGACACAATGGATCATGTTCCTGAAAGTCCTTATGGTATCATTGGCGTTGGCATTGGGGTCCCAGGGATCACGAATAATGAGGGCGATGTTCTTCTTGCACCTAACTTAGGTTGGGGATTTACAGATATTAAGGGATACCTTGCTAAACAGTTCGATATTCCCATTATTATTGACAATGAGGCAAATGCTGGAGCTTATGGTGAAAAACTTTACGGATCAGGTAAAACACTTGCCAACTTTATCTATACAAGTATTGGGATCGGAATCGGTTCTGGCATTGTCATCGATAACAGTCTTTTTAGAGGTGCAACTGGTATCTCTGGAGAAATGGGCCATTTTACCATTAACGCTCATGGTCCCACATGCCGTTGTGGCAATAAAGGATGCTGGGAGCTTTATGCCTCAGAGCAGGCGCTACTCAAAGAAGCACAAAATCTCCCTTCTTTAAAAGAGAGAAAAGATATAAACCTAGAATTACTGATTCAATTGGCTGAAGCCGGTGATCAAGACATCCTGCAACTTTTTGATCTCATTGGTGAATATATCGGTATTGGTTTTGTCAATATCGCGAATACCTTTAATCCGCAGGCCATCATTTTAGGCAATCGCTTTTCTTTAATCAAAAAATGGATTTTCGAAGCAATCAATAGAACAATTGCTCAGCGATTATCTGTTTCTCAAGAGACGGAAATTAAATTCTCTGAACGGGGGATCTATTCTTGTGCGTTAGGCAGTGCCGCTTTCGTCATTGAAGCCTTTTTTTCTCACCGAAAAGTCACTGTTGAATAAAAAATCCCGAGTGTAAGGGGTTACAAATATTGTTTAAAACAGTATACTAGACTTAAATAACATTAGGGGTGATGATGGTGATCAATGGCATTGGGCATGCTGCACTGACGGTTGAAAACATGGAAGCATCACTGCATTTTTACTGTGATATTCTTGGCTTCGAAAAGGCTTTTGAAATTCACGACGATGATAATCAACCTTGGATTATCTATATTAAAGTTGGCGGAGGCCAGTTCATTGAACTCTTCTATGGAGGCATCCATAAGCAAGAGGAGGTTCCTAAGCGTATTGGCTACGACCATTTATGTTTAGAAGTGGACGATATTCATGAAATTGCTGATCATCTTAAATCAAAGGATTGGCCCTTATTGGTCGAGCCACAACAGGGAAAGGATTTAAACCTCCAATGCTGGGTCAAAGATCCTGACGGCAATAGAATCGAATTTATGCAACTCTCTCCCGACTCACCACAGGCAAAAGCCTACAAAAAATAATATGAGAAGAATCACCGTTCATGGAATGAGGTCACCGAAAATCCTACGATTTTCTGAAAAACTCACTCGCTTTATAAAAAAAGACGACTCTAAAATTCAAAAAAATGAATTTTGAGTCGTTTTTTTAGAGAATTCCTTGCCTATTTTTCCCTCATTTTATTCACTAGTTTTAAAGGAGACTTTTTTCAGTAGCCTCCATGAGATAGCGGTGCTTTTAATTTATAAAAGATTGCCTAATTAACACTCATTCTTTTGTCAATTCCCTGTTACCTCTTTTAAGTTCTTCCTTCCACATCTCCTCTAGCCTCTTTCAAAATACATTGGGCCGAATAGTAAAATAACAAACAAATTCAAAAAATTATCTCCTATACGTATGAAAGCGCTTTTATTATTATATTCAGTAACTCACAGCTTTTAAAACGAATAGAAAGGAGTTGGACCAATGAGGATAAAGCACTTTATTTCTCGCAAGACGTCTCTGCCTTCCTATCTTAGTTCAGATCAAGAAATACAAACAAAACCAGCAGTATCAACAAGCAAAGCTTCACTACGGGCAGGATTGTTTAGAAAGAGAACCAAGAGGTCCTATGAGAACAATTTAGCTGGCTATATTTTTATTTCGCCATGGTTGATTGGCTTTTTATTGCTCACACTTTGGCCCATTGCCCAATCTTTTTATCTATCCTTCACTCAATATTCCTTACTAAATGACCCTACTTGGATTGGCGTTAACAATTACTCCGAAATATTTTTAAAAGATCAAGTGTTTCGGAAATCGATGGTTGTCACGTTTACCTATGTCCTATTCTCCGTGCCATTGAAATTATTTTTCTCACTCATGATCGCCATACTTCTCAATAAAAGTCTAAAGGGGATGAATTTGTACCGAACGGCTATCTATTTTCCCTCGCTGATCGGAACTAGTGTGGCTGTCGCGGTCCTTTGGAGAAACATGTTCAGTTTAGATGGCTACATTAATCATGTGCTAGGGTGGTTTGGTATCCATGGTGTCGGTTGGATTGCCAATCCTCACACCTCGCTTTGGACCCTTATTCTATTAAATACCTGGCAATTTGGTTCAACCATGATTATTTTTTTAGCCGGATTAAAACAAATCCCCCAGGACTTATACGAGTCAGCCTCTGTTGATGGTGCAGGGAGATTTGGTAAGTTTATTCACATCACACTGCCCATGTTATCTCCGGTCATGTTTTTTAATCTTGTCCTTGAGATTATTGGCTCATTTCAAATGTTTACTCAGGCCTTCATCATTACTGAAGGCGGACCGATCAATTCAACGTATATGTACGCCCTGTATCTTTTTGAAAAAGCATTTAAATATTATCAAATGGGTTACGCATCCGCGCTGGCTTGGATCTTGCTTGCCATCATTGCCATTCTCACGGGTATTAACTTCTTTGTCTCACGCTACTGGGTCTTCTATGAATCCGATGGGAGGGGGTCGAAATGATGGGATCATCACGTCTTAAGCTTTCCAGATTCTCCTACCATCTCTTACTCATTGTCGTCTCTCTGATCATGCTATATCCCGTCTTTTGGTGGTTAGGGGCCTCTTTAAAGAAAAATTCAGAGATGCGATTGCCTACCCTTTGGCCACAAACCCCAATGTGGGAAAACTTCACAAAGGGATGGTCATTTTCCGCACAGTATACCTTTGGGCACTTTTTTACTAATACATTAATGATGGAATTTTGGAGTGTCATCGGTTCAGTATTGACAAGTGCGATTGTCGCTTACGGCTTCGCCCGCCTGAATTTTAGATTTCGTGGGATTTGGTTCTCTATTTTGATTATGACCATGATGCTACCTGGTCAAGTCACAATTATACCGCAATATATTTTGTACCATACCTTTGGATTGGTGAACAGCTATATTCCGTTAATCCTCCCTCACTTTTTTGGTGGAGCACCCTTTTTTGTCTTTCTATTAGTACAGTTTATTAGAGGCATCCCTAGAGAATTAGATGAAGCGGCCAAGATTGATGGTGCCTCCGTATACAGTATTTTTGCACGTATTATTTTTCCATTACTTAAGCCTTCATTAGTGACGGTTGCTATCTTTACATTTATATGGAGTTGGGACAATTTCTTTGGGCAACTTCTCTACTTAAGCTCTATCGATAAATATACTGTCGGTTTAGCCTTGCGTATGTTTGTCGATCAGTTTGATATTCAGTGGGGACAGCTTCTCGCAATGTCACTGATCTCAATCCTTCCATCAGCGCTTTTGTTTTTCTTAGCGCAGAAGCATCTCGTAGAAGGTATTCAAACCACCGGCTTAAAAGGTTAAAACACATTGAAGGGAGATTTCAAAAAATGATAAAACGTCGTACGTTAAGTTGCTTGTCCCTATGCGTTGCCATCGTGCTGCTTTTGTCAGGTTGTAGCGTAGGGGAAAAGAAAACAACAGGAACAAGTGCTAATGGAAAAGTGAATCTCAGCATTATGTGGTGGGGTCCTCAGCCAAGACATACTGCGACTTTGAAGGTCCTTGATGACTATACTCAACAGAATCCTAAAATCACATTCACACCACAATATTCAGCATGGGATGGATACTGGACTAAATTAACCACCCTTGCTGCATCAAATTCAATGGCCGATGTTCTTCAGATGGATGCTGCCTATATTCAAGACTACGCAAGTCGAGGGACACTGGCAGACTTATCGGATATTGATCTAAGTGGAATTGTTGATCCTAAAGTCCTTGATCGGTTAAAGATAGACGGCAAACTCTATGGTATCCCTATGATTAATAATGGCTCAGGAATGGCCTTTAACAAGGATGCCATGACTTCTGCTGACATACCAATTCCACAAAAGGACTGGACTTGGGATGACTTTTTTAACTTTGCCAAACAAGCAAGGACGAAACTACCAAAGGGGAAGTACCCTATTACGGATAGTACTGGAGATTGGGCTTGGTTCCAATATTATCAAGCCTCTAAAGGAAAAGGAGCCATCTTTGAAGACGGTGGCAAAACGTTTAACCTTGATAAAGAGCTGTGGTTCGAGTTTCAAAATATCTATGCAACGTTCCGTAAGAATGATATTGTGCCACCAGCAGAAGTGCAACAAGCCTTTGTTGAAAATGACCCACAGCAGGATGCTTTGACATCGGGTAAAGTGATGATGCGACCTGCGACCGTCGCTTCTGTTGGTGCTCTCTACTCACTTATGCCAGGTAAATTGGATGTTATCAATTATCCCGGAGGACCTTCAGGTGCTGGCTGGGCCGAACCGACCATTTTCTGGAGTGTCAGTGCCCATTCAAAGCATAAAAAAGAAGCTGAAGCCTTCATGAAATGGTTTATTTCTAATGAGGAGGCAGGTCAGACGCTTAATCTAACACGGGGCATTCCGATCGATGAAAAGGTCTTTAAAAAGATTGAACCAACATTAAAACCTGAGGACAAGGTGGCTAAAAAAATGTTGGATGTCGCAATGGATCATCCTCTTCCCTTCTATACTGTTCCTCCAGGATGGACCGAATGGGCAAAGACATATGAAACCGAAATGGAGGCCGTCATGTTTGGACAGCAATCTCTTGAACAAGCTTATAAGAAAATCATAGCAGCTGCAAAATCTACAGGAGCAAAAGTGAGTGGCAATTAAACTTTTTCATAAGTTAATAAAGACATTTTGTAAGTAGTAAGGAGCGGCTTGACTCTCTTTGGTTCACTCTATTAAAGAGTACCGTAAAGTGCTAACTTAACTGAGAAGTCAAACCGTTCTATTCAAAAAATGAGGTGATTGATGATGCAATTAGCTGAATTTTTCTCATCACATCCAGATCAACTTTGGCACTTGGCAAAACAAATGGGTATCGAGCATGCAGTAGGGCCTCTGCCCCGAGTAGACAACGGCTCCAAGCCATGGGATTATATGAATCTTTTGCATATGAAAACGAGATTTGAAGATTTTGGCTTAAAACTTTCTGTTATTGAGTCTGCTCCGCCAACCAATAAGATAAAATTAGGACTACCAGGACGAGATGAAGAAATTAAGATCATGCAGGAATTCATCACAAATATGGGAGCCTTAGGCATATCCGTTTTGTGTTATAACTTTATGGCACAATTTAATTGGTTCCGTACCTCAACGACGACCCGTACCCGAGGCGGTGCTCTAGTCTCCAGCTATGACCACCATTTAATGAGGGATGCGCCCTTAACCGAAGCAGGTATTATTACTGAAGAGGAGTTATGGGAAAATCTCCACTACTATCTAGAGCAAATTGTTCCCGTTGCCGAACAAGCAAAAGTTAAACTCGCACTCCACCCTGATGATCCGCCCATTTCTCCAATCCGCGGTGTATCAAGAATTTTAAGGAATGCCGACGCCTTACAACGCGCTATTAACCTAGTGCCTAGTGAATATAGTGGGATTACGCTCTGCCAAGGCACACTAGCAACAGCCGGCGAACATATCCCTTCAGTCATCCGTCGTTTCGCGGAACAAGATAAACTCTTCTTTGTTCATTTCCGGGATGTCCGTGGAACGAAAGAAAAGTTTGAGGAGACATTCCACGATGACGGAAAAACAGATATGGTAGAAGCCATGAAAACTTACTTTGAAATGGGATATAAAGGACCTGCCAGACCTGACCATGTACCCACAATGTACGGAGAAAAGAATGACCACCCTGGTTATGAAGTGTTAGGACGCCTCTACGGTGTAGGGTATATCAAAGGATTAATGGAAGCCGTTCGAAAAACAGCGATGGCCTTCTAAATAACGAGAAGAGAAGATAGTTCTTACCCACTTGTATCGATTGACTACTGACGTCACTCAACGGATTAAGAACTATCTTCTTTTTGTTTCCTAGAGACGGATGATGTAAGAAAAGAAAAGGCCTTAACAAGATGATCTCTAATCCCTATTTAACAGTTAAATCCCCTATAGGATTGACAGAGACCTTTTCAAAGTCTCCCCTTACCCTATAGGGGATCATTATATGATCTTTTCTATTACTCTAACGACTCATCACTATTATCTTTTCATAATCCTTGGATTAAGCATCAAGAACTCTCTTGTTAGTTCGATGGCTCACAACCGGACATCGCTTGTGGGGCGTCCATCGTCTCCCCTTTTGCGTGCTTCCTCTAGTTCATCATCCCAAGTTAAATGGCGATATTCCGTGGCCTCTGGCGCATTATTAAACCAGTTCATGAAATCCTCCCAAAGTGCGAGTGGCCAAGCGGCGTCAATTTGTGCTGTGGAATAAACGCCTTCCTTTAGTCGAATAAAGCCAAAAATATCACGGACTTGTGATTTTTCTGCCTGCACCACCGTTGGCTCTGCCAAATGCGGGGGAATGAAGATCACACCACTCGGGGTCGCTAGAACGACATCACCAGGAAGACAGACAGCCTTCCCAATTCGAGTGGGC
Source organism: Pullulanibacillus pueri (assembly GCF_014639255.1). Taxonomy (GTDB): domain Bacteria; phylum Bacillota; class Bacilli; order Bacillales; family Sporolactobacillaceae; genus Pullulanibacillus; species Pullulanibacillus pueri. The sequence continues at coordinate 20,928 of NZ_BMFV01000003.1, read as the reverse complement.
GTATTCATGCCGACCATCGTGACATCCGCAATCCCAGTGGGGTCACTTCCGCGATAGAAGACATTAATATTATCAATGTCAACAATCTGTTGCTGATCACGGATCCCTCCCCAAACAATTGCACCGCCTCTTTTTGTCCGAGAGGAAATGGCCGTTGACAGGTTCCCTCCAACATAAGTCCCTTTGTGAATCTTATCAAACAAATCCACTACAACCACATCATCTTCTTCTAAAGAATCGATAACCCATTGATTAAAAAAGCCATTTCGACCTTCTTCCTTATGCCCATAGTTTAAAAGAGTTTCATGTAAATCTGGCCGCATCGGTACCAATACTGCGGTTACGGCGCGTCCAACCATCACCTTATTGGGGTGGATGATTTTGAAGTCACCCTCGAATTGAAAGGTGTACCCCCTTTGCCAAAGCGGTCCCCATGCTTCCTCTAGCGTAATTTTGCGGATTCTCTGTAAAATATCTTCAGACACTTTGGGCCGACCATTAGAAAAGCGTTCACCTTCCCATAATGGTGTAATATGTTTGATGTACTCCGGATTATCAAAGTTCATGAAAAAACCCCTTTTCTTTTTATAGGTGATACAATTAGCTCCACTGCCGATCATTTGACCAATGATCGTCCCATTCATTCGTCGTTTCCCATAAACCAGGAATATCAGGATGAAGATGTTGAGCAATGACCTCATCATTTAAGGCTTCAATCCCAAGACCTGGTGCATCAGGTACAGTAATATAACCATCACGGACCAATGGCTTCGGTAATTGGCTAATAATGATATCATCCCACCAATCAACATCGACCGAATGGTATTCCAATGCTAAGAAATTCTCTGTAGCCGCCGCAGCATGGACAGCTGCCAAACAAGCTATTGGGCTTTCTGCCATATGAATGGCCATCGAGACACCATAATCTTGAGCCATATCCCCAATCTTTTTCGTTTCCAGAATGCCACCTGCTGTTAAGATATCGGGGTGAATAACAGAAACTCCACCTGATTCAAGCAATGGTTTGAAATTCTCTTTTAAATAAATGTCTTCACCGGTACATATTGGGGTTGTCACTGCATTCGCTAGTTTGACATATTGATCAGTGTAGTGCCATGGAATCATGTCCTCCATCCACGCTAGATTAAATTTCTCTATCCTTCGTCCCAGCTTGATACAATCATTGACACCAATGTGTCCAAAGTGATCAATCGCCAGTGGCACTTCATCACCTATGACAGAGCGAACATCGGCAACATATTCTTCAAGAATATCTAGTCCCTTTTCAGTGACATGAATATGTGTAAACGGATGGGCAATGTTATTGGCATCATAGAGACGATTCTGCAATGTTCTTCTTACAGATGGGTTGTTATTATCACGGTCATGCCACGCTTTTGATAACGCCTTCATTTCTTCCAAATATCCAATGGGAGCACTTAATGCTCCTGGTTCTGAAATCAATTGATTAATACCCAGATCCATTTTAAGAAGAGTGAAGCCTTTTTCCATTCGTTTTTTCAAAGCATTTCCCATCGCGATGCCGGTGTCCTTACCCGATACATCAGTATCACAGTACATTCGGATCTTATCCCGAAATTTTCCGCCAAGCATTTGATAAATAGGAATGTTGTATGCCTTCCCAGCTAAATCCCATAAGGCGATTTCTAGACCACTTACACCGCCCCCTTGACGAGCATGCCCACCAAACTGTTTAATACGGCGAAACAGCTTATCGATATGACAAGGATTTTCTCCAAGAAGACGACTCTTTAACATTAGGGCATAGCGTTTATCCGCCCCATCCCGCACCTCACCAAAACCCACTAAGCCTTGATTGGTATATACTTTGATTAAACTGCAGTGCATAGGCGCCCCAACAATATCTGCAAATCGAATATCGGTGATTTTCAATTCAGAAGGGTGAGAATGAGTATTAACATGAGCCAATGTACTTTCATATGTGTCTTGATTTGACATGGTTTTAACTCCTTTATTTGATTGTTTTTTCACCGATTCCCTACAACAGCATACTTCCTCCATCTAAACGAACGGAAGCACCTGTCATAAACTCGGTTTGATCGGAGGCGATATAAGCAGCCATATGGCCAATATCTGCCGGTAAGCCCACCCGTCCTAGTGGGAATTTCCATCTTAATTCAGCGTTCCTCTTAGCCTTCTCCTCCGCATCGCGAGGCTCTGATCGCTTCCCTTTCCCTACATCGACGGCTCCAGGTTCGATTTCATTCACCGTGATCCCATATTTGGCAAGTTCAATGGCCGATTCCCGCACGAGCATTTTAATCCCACCCTTAGTCATGGCATAGACAGGATCAAAATCAGTGGGACGTTTTCCATGAACAGATGAGATGTTAATGATTCTACCTGATCCTTTTTCCTTCATATACGGAATAACCGCTTGTATACATTGCCAATATCCCTTCAGATTAGTCTGCATCACATGATCGTAAGCCTCATCTTCGTAATCAAAAAGCTCGACGTTTAACTGTAATGCCGCGTTATTGACGAGAATATCAATACCTCCAAAATAATCTGCAACCGTTTTGACCATATGATCGATCTCTTCTTTACGCATAACATTTGCTTTTACAATAAACGATTCACCATTAAGTTCAGAGATCCTTTGTTGAGTGTCCTTGGCTCCGGCGTCACTAGAGTGATAGTGGATCCCCACTTTTGCGCCTTGCTTAGCCAGCTCGATAGCAATCCCTTTACCAATTCCAGTCCCCGCTCCCGTCACCAAGGCCACTTTTCCTAAAAGGTTCATCAGACTCCTCCTCTCATAAAAAGTTGATATCATCCTAACTTGGATGAGACTCTGATCGAACGGTCGGCTTTTTCATCTTATGATCCATATAGTGCAACAGAAAACCGCCATCCAACCGAATATCTGCTCCATTTATATACCTTGCGTGATCAGAAGCGAGATATAAAACAAGATCAGCCAAATCATCATCGTTCCCTAATCGGGTACTTGGGACTTTATATTGATAGTCATCATATAATTTTGAGATATGACTCGTAAACTTCTCATCATCTCCATCGATTGGCCCCAGTTCAATGGCATTAACATTGACTCCATAACGTCCCAAATATAGTGCGGATTCTCGAGCAAGCAGCTTCAACGCCCCTCTGGACACGCTATAGACAAAAGAAGAGCCTGTCGGTTTTTCGGCATGGATTGAACTGATATAGATGATTCTTCCAGACTCTTTCTCTGCCATTTGTTTTCCGACCTCCTTTGTACAAATGAAGGCCGACTTCGTATTCCTATCCATCACCTTTAGAAAGGTTTCCTCATCACAGGTTTCTACACTCGTTGGGATCACAACATTTGTATTGTGAATAAACACATCTACAGTCCCAATTTGTGGAGCAACCCTTTCTAACATGGTTTTCACTTCAGAACTTTTGCTAAGATCCACATTCACAACGGTTGTTTTTACCCCTTGGGATTGACAATAAGCGAGAGACTCTTGAATGTCCTTCCCATCAGAGACACTGTTCAGAATAAAATGAGCGCCTTCATCAGCCAGACGCTTAATCAAAGTTTCTCCTGAATTATCATCGGCATTTGTCATAAAAACAACCTTTCCATGTAATGTCATTGATCCACCTCCCTCAAATATTTGATCCGTTTTACACCTTTTATCATACAAATCTGCTCTTGGAATCGTCGATGCCATAAAATTATGATTTTGTTTGAATTTTTCCCTACTAAGTTTTCTCTAAGTCAGTTTTTAACGAATGGCTTAATTCTCTACTGATTTTCTGTATTCACTAGGGGTAATGCCTACTTTTCTTTTGAAAATTTGACTAAAATATCTGGAATCCTTATATCCCACTCTTTCAGCAACTTCATAATTTCGAAGGTTGGTCCTTTTTAATAAATCTTTGGCCCTTTCCATCCGAATATCTGTTAATTGCTCGATGAAGGTTCTGCCGGTATTCATTTTAAACAATGAGCTAAGATATGTAGGCGTCATATAAACCTTTTGAGCAACATTATAGAGTGTGACTTGCTGACATTCCTGTTCCATATACTGAATAATCCTTTTGATAATACTGCTCTGATTATTAATCCTTTTGATGACTCCCCACAATCGAATGAAATGCTCAGAAACATACGCTTTGATGTCCTGCAAGGTTTCCATATTCAAAATGGACATCACTTCAAAATTGTTGTATCCGCTTACATTTTCTACTTCAGTAAACACTCTTTTTTCCATTCCCACTAACAATCGGATTGTAAGCTCATAAATATAAAGCTTATCAATTAGGCCATTGCGTAAAAGAAAACGATAAAAATGATCAACAGCCTCAGTAATCTCAGCCGAGGTTTTCGCAAATTTAATAAGCATGAATAACTCTCTCTCAGAGTTTACAGGATAGCTGGCTAATTTTCGATATTTGGAATCACTATAATAGATTGTCTTTCCAATCCCCTTATAGAATTTATCTTGGAGTGCTGTCACTGCTTGATAATAGGAATGATGCACATCCGTGAGTCGATTGCAGGGCTTGCCAACCCCAACATTCACAATTCGACCGAAATGGTGGTAAAGACGGGGCGGAATCGCTTCAACAAAGTCCTTGACTATCCAGGAAAATAGGATCCCGATATGGCCCTCCTCATCTAAAAACACAATACTATCATCAACGGCATGCTGCTTTAAATAATCGAGGATTTGTTTTGCAAAAGTCCGCTTCTCATGCTCATCTCGGAAAGCACCAGAAGGTTCAAGGACTGCCAGCGTTGGAAAAGTGAAGGATGAGTTTAATTTCAAATAAGACAAATTGTCTTGTAAACTATGTTTTTTATTGGTGTCACTCGTGACTAAATCAATCAATAGCCGATTTCTTACCAAGCTCAAAACATCATCATCTTTGAACAAAATTTCCGTGCTCTGCATAAGCCCATGTCCCCTTTAAAGAAGGTTCAACGTCCAAGATCTTGTTCATTCATCCAAATGAATAAATTTGTAAGATTTCATGTGGTCAACAAATTTTTCCTCAATGATCTCTAAGTCACCTGTCTTCAAGACTTTGATCAAGTCGAGATGGCCTCTAACTAATCCATCAGTAGAACGGAGCTTATTCGATATCGCCATGAATCGCATCACTTTTATCTTCATCCGATTCCATAAATCTAATACAGCATCATTATGACACCGTTCGTAAAAGAACCCATGAAAAGCCATATCATGTTCCAATATTTTTAGCATCTCATTCTGTTTAATAGCCTCCCCCATCTCCATAATCGTGTTTTCTAAATACCGATAATCCGCTTCCTTTAATTGTGGGTGCGTTTCTCTGACAGCAAATCCCTCAATCATTTCACGCAAGACGAAGATATCCTTTATTTCTTTTGATGAAATATTGGATACAACAGAACCTTTGTTACGCTTGCCAATGATTAATTCTTCCTGTTTTAACCGCTCCAATGCCTCTCTTACTGGAGCTTGACTGATTTCAAACCTATCAGCAATCTCTAGAACAATAAGTCGTTCACCCGGAGGCAATTTGCCTTCAATAATAGCTTTTTTAAGTGATAAATAGACCTGTGTACTTATAGAATTATGCTGGATAAGAGGTTGATTACCCTCCATGCTTTACACCCCCAATCCCATTAACGATTATCGATAATTTAATCCTATCACCAACTCTTGCGAATTTCAATAATTTTTTTAAAATTTAAATCGGAAATAATCTTTCTCATAAGAACAAATGAATGAATGGTTAAGAAAACTTGGCTTGTCGCCAAGCCTTAATGCGATAAGCCTAAGTTGCACTTATAAGGTCTTCCGCTAAGTTAAGTAATAAATTCTGGCGTTATAAGAAAAAAAGTGCAAAAGAGACCTGCTCCTCTCCAGTCGAGAATAAAAATGCTTTTTACCAAAGGGTAGCTCAGCATCAAATGGATTGGAGCGGAAGACGCGAGACTCCTACGGGAACAGCAAGTGTCCGAAGATCCACTTGGGAACCAAATTGACCATTCCCAAGTTAGCTGAGGCCGTGCCCGTGGAAAGCGAGCGACCTGGAGCGGAAATCCACACTGTCCTGATGACCAGAAATTTTCTTTCTTACCTTTTAAGAAAAGCCGGGCGTAAAAACGTGCCCGGTCCTTATTTAGTTGGCATTAACATGTTTTTAACCAAAATGCACCGTCAGCAATAAATGGATTGGAGCGGAAGACGCGAGATTCGGAACGCTTATATAAAGTGTGTTCCTCAGCGCCGCTGACTCACGGATGCCTAAACTAGAGTCCTTCGGGAACGGGCCAGCGTGACTTCACGAGTAAACTTCGAGTTGTTCCGAGAAAGCTGACGATGAAGCGATACGAGCAGATGCAGGAACAGGTGACTTTGACTTTTAATCGTAAATACTTTGGAACACACAGATAAACCATTCCAAAATGAGCTGAGGCCACTAAGGACGAGCGGCTAAAATCGTCACGTCATTAAGGGACTTCGACTAAAACCGTCACATCCGTGTGACAACGTCGAAGCTAGCACCTCAACCACCCCAAAAAGTAAAAATCACTTTTCGGGGACCCCGATGGTGCGTCGAACACCGACCCTACCCACGTCGTGTGGGCATGAGGAAAGCGAGCGCTCTGGAGCGGAGAGCCACACTGTTCTGATGACAAACTGAACTTTTACTTCTTCACACGTTAAAAACCCCAGGATGCGGCACTCGCATTCTGGGGTTGCCTATTTACCAAAAGCCATCATTTTTTCTTTATAACAACGATTCTGCGCCATCAATAAATACCTCTGTTCCAGTGATATGACTAGAGGCATCGCTTGCTAGAAAAAGGACTAATTCGGCAACCTGTTCAGGTTTCCCTGCTTTATGTTCAAGGGGTTGACTGCCTTCGGGATAATGAACGGGGATTTTAATCTTCTCAAGTTCTTTTTTATCGGGATGTGTATTTTGTCCAATATTCGTTTCAATAGCTCCTGGACAAATAATGTTGACACGGATATAGTACCTCGCCAATTCTAAGGCGGCCATTTTTCCGAAGGCCATTTGCCCTGCTTTCGATGCACTGTACGCGGACATGCCGAATCCAGAGAACTTTCGATTCCCGTTGATCGAACTTGTAATAATAATACTCCCACCTGACTTTTTCATATGCGGAACCGCATACTTCACAGCCAAGAAGGTGCTTTTTAAATTCGTTGTTAAGGTGTGATCCCATTCCTCAGGTGGAAAGTCTTCAATGGGTGCGACCTTGCCGTTAATCCCAGCATTAGCATAGACAATATCAAGCTGTCCCCATTCTTTGAAAACTTTATTTATACTTTCCTCCACACGTTGAGGATCAGAGACATCGGTATCTGTAACCATCGCCTCTCCACCTAGGGCTTCGATCTCTTTTTTTACCTTGTCAGCATTTTCTTCCTTCAAATCAATCAGACCGACTTTAGCGCCCGCTTGTGCCAACCGAAGGGCAGAAGCTTTTCCGATACCCGAGCCTGCCCCCGTCACAATGGCGACTTTACCTTGAAGTGTTGTATCACTCACAAAAAAACCCCTTCCAACAATAATTTTTCGATTAGGATTTCCTAAAAGCGTTAAATTATGTAGAAGAGATCCTATTTAAATGTAAACTAAGCATTGTTCAAAAAAATTTTTGTTCACTGTTGTGATAGCCATGTCATAAATTTTCTAGCGTCCTTCACATGCTGACTGTTAGACAAAATGGCTAACACTTTATCTTGGGTATTAAAACCGATGCTTTCTAATTTTTTGTTACCCGAAATTAAGACTCCGCAAGCCTCTTTTTTAGTCCTTTGCTTATCCGTACTCTTTGAGGTTACCACATCCGCCGCCAAGATAGGTGTCCCTTTGGGCAACTCTGGCTTTAATGATGAGAGGTTTAAAAAGGCCCCTTGTTGAGCAAGATTAAAAAAATCATCTTTATCTGTAACGAGAACATCGATTTGCTTGGTCGACATCATAGCCATCAATTTCTCCAGCTGTGCCCCTTGCTGAGAATCATTTAAGCTTCCTGATATTGGCCAAAAATCCGTTTTAATGATGGAATCAGAATGGGATTTTCCAAGAATATTTTGTGTTGCGCCCTTCTGAAATTTCTCTTGTTGCTCAGTTTGTATCCCATTCCCTAGAAAAACAACATTCATATCAACTTTCTCATGTTTCTGGTGGAGCATAGTGAAAACAAAATAAATGCCGATTACTACCACAACAATGCCTATGAATATATGAGGCTTATAATGATACCATATGTTCTCTAGCTCGTCTGAGAGTTTATGCTTGCCCATAATTTACACCTACATCTGAAGTTTCTGATAAATTTTATCTTTTGGCTTCATTATAGAGGATTCTCTTCTTGTTTGTACACTAAAAAGTTGAGTGACAGAAAAATTTATAAAGTTGAAACTTCCTCAAGCTTGATTTGCATCCATCTTTGTTGTTTGAATATGAACGGCCTGATTCTGAGCTACAATACATAATTCCGCTGCTTTAAAGGCATGTTCTTGTGTCATCGCATGCTCAGTGCCATTCAAGCAGTCTAAGATAAAGGCACCAAAGAACGGAAAGCCCACTTTACCTGATAGTTCAAAATGCCTCTCCCCATCCTTATTGACTAAGTACAGATGATTACCTGAAGGGTCTCGAGCAATATCGATATATTTTCTCACTTCTATATACCCTTCTGTTCCTAAGATCGTCACCCTTCCGTCTCCCCACGTTCCCAAGCCATCTGGAGTAAACCAATCCACACGAAAATAAAAAGTTGCACCGTTGTCAGCAACTAGAGTGGCATCGCCAAAATCCTCAAATTTGGGATGCTGTGGATAGCTGTAATTCCCCACCTTACTATGTAATACTGTTGCATCCTTTGCACCACTGTAATGAAGGAATTGCTCGATCTGATGACTGCCAATATCACATAGAATGCCCCCATAATACTCGGGATCAAAGAACCACTCTGGCCGACTGTCTGCATTGGCTCGATGAGGACCTGTCCCCATGACTTGAATCACGCGCCCAATGGCTCCTTCTTCAATCAATTGACCCGCAAAAACAGCACTTTCAACATGAAGGCGTTCACTATAGTAAACTCCCCATTTTAATCCTGTTTCTGCTACTTTTTGTTTGGCTTTTTCAATTTGCTCTAATGTGGTAAAAGCTGGTTTATCAACAAAATAATGTTTGCCATGATTCAATACCTTTAAACCAAGGGCAGCTCTCTTAGAAGGGATACTTGCGCCTGCCACAAGTTTAATGGTCGGATGTTCTAAAACCTCAGCCTCGGAAGTCGCTACCGCAACGTTGGGGAAAACCGCTACGAATTGCTTCACCTTCTCTGGATCAGGATCATAAACGTAGGCAAGATCTCCACCAGCTTCAATAAGACCATTACACATGCCATAGATATGCCCATGATCTAGCCCGATTGCTGCAAATTGAAACTCTCCTTCATCAACCACGCGATTCATGTTTCCTTTTGGGGCATAATTCATACCATCCGCTTTATTCATTTTCTCTACCTCCATGATTTAATCTAGGTCACTCATAGTTTCCACCGGTTGTGATCTCATTGCTCTTAAATTCTTCAAGACTCGTCGTTTTTTCGTAAAAATGAGTCGCGTTTTCCAACACACCCTTCCTAGTGTAAAAAGGGCTATCCTCTTTAAGAGGTAACTTAACCGGTTCTCCTAAACTTGCTGCTTGGTAGATTGCTGTGATTAATTCGAGGGTTTCTCGTCCTTCCTTCCCATCAACAAGCACCTGTTTTTTACCTGCAATCGCTTGCAAAACATCGTATATTTGACCAGTATGTCCTGTAAATTCAACTTCAGGTAGCTCGTCATAAATCTTTTCTAGCTTTAATTCTAGTCCCTTATCCTCTTCTGGAAAACCATTTTCTTTTGAAGTTGAAGCTTTAACCTTCCAGGGAACAGACACACGGGCCTTTTTCCCTTGGAAAATCAGTTGTTGTTCTTCTCCGTGGTGGACAACAGAACTCGTGATTTGTGCCAAGCTGCCATCTCCATAGCGAAAAATTGCCGCTGATACATCTTCAACCTCGGCATTATCGTGTGAAGTGTTACTCATTACAGCAGTCACTTCTGAAGGCATCCCTCTCATCCATCTGAAGATATCAATATGATGTACAGCATGGTTTAAGGTACAGCCGCCGCCTTCTTTTTCCCATGTACCCCGCCACCAAAGATCATAATAGCTATGGCCGCGCCACCAAAAGGAATCCACTTGTGTATGAACGATAGGTCCCATGAGTTCTGTTTCAAGAACTTGTTTTAATTTCATCATGGGGGTGGTGAATCTATTTTGGGCAACAACTGATAAGATCTTGCCACTTTGCTCAGCAGCGGCGTTCATGGCATCACATTCAGCAAGTGATGAGGCCATCGGTTTTTCAACGAGCACGTTTTTATGGGCATTGAGGCAATCAATCGCAATCTCGGCATGTGTATATGGCGGTGTACAAACAGACACAAGATCGATATCTTGCCGCTTGAGTAGCTCATGATAATCTTCATACACATCAGCATTCAAATGAAATTGCTCCACAGCCTTTTGCGCTTTTTTCGGATAAATGTCGCACAATGCGACTATATGGCAATACTCAGACAAACCTTGGTAAGCGTCTATGTGAGCGGAGGAAATAGCGCCCACCCCGATAATCGCGACATTTAGCATTTCATTCACTCCTCTTTTTAAATTTTTAAAAAATACTTATTATAAACATTTTAAAAGACACCATCCGCTTTCACAATGGTTAATTATTTTTTCCACTAAGAAAAACCGGGCGTAAAGCATGCCCGGTCAGGATTCTCAGGCATATTATGTTGATAGCCTCCACCACACAATGACTAGCCATGAAACTTTTTCTATACTTCGTAAGCCATATAGAATGGCCCACAATCCAAAAAGATAAATGGTATAATAGCCGCGATATCTTTTGTTCTACCATGCATAAACAATATTCTCTAACCCTTTCCTAAATTGGAGGTGCTTTGAAATGGCAAAATCCTTTCAGATTGGTGAGATCGCTAAAATTTTCAATATTCCACAGTCAACCTTACGCTATTATGATCAAATCGGGTTGTTTCGTCCTAATCATTCCGATCCTGAATCCCATTATCGTTACTATACAACGGAGCAATTTGTGTTGTTGGATACAATTTTATTTTTGAGGAAGCTAGGGATTCCCGTCGGACATATCCAAAAGCATATGGCCACGCGAAGTTTGGAAAACACTCGAATGCTTTTCCAAAAACAGCTTGAGAAGGTGAAAAGTGAAATCCATACCTTAGAAAGTGCCGCAAAAAAACTTGAACAAAAGATAGCGACAATGACTGTTGGCCAGCAATTATATCGAGATCAAACAATGAAAGTTCAAATGTTTCCCAAACGCCCTATTTCACTTATATACATTGATCCATTGCTTGATATTTGGGATTCACTCGACCTCTATATTCGTGAGCTCGGAAAAACACTGCCTCCGAACCACCAAGGATTCTTTTCTGGGGATATTGGGATGCTTTTAAAAAAGGAAAGTTTAATTGAGGATAAAATTGATCAAAGTGTCTACTCAGGTGTTTTTTACTTATACGATTATGAAGATGAAAACATTTCAACTGACACTTACCTTCCTGAAGGTGATTATGCGTGTATGACACATACGGGTTCCTATGATTCGATGATTCCCACTTATAAAGAATTACTGAGGCAAATTCGCAGTAATGGCTATGTTGTCAATGGTGACGCCATAGAGCTGGCATTGATTGATGAAATGACCGTTCAAAATTCCGATGATTTTGTAACAGTGATTCAGGTGCCTGTTCAAATAAAGCCTTAAAGTAACCTCTTAGGCTACTCATTAAAGCGCTTTTTTTATTATATTAATAACCCCCTCTTGACCTTAAAGTGGCTTTAAGGTTTAAAATCCCTCTTAACAAATCATGTTGGGGGGATAAACATGGAGAACAATACAATCGAAGAACAATTAGTGAATCAACCGGTCATTAAAATCTTTTTCCGATATCTCATTCCTTCTCTTGTAGGGATGTTGTTAATGTCGGTGAATGTTGTCGTTGACGGTATATTTGTGGGGCATGCTGTGGGGCCGATTGCTCTTGCAGGCGTCAATATTTCCTCCCCAATATTTTCATTATTTTTTTCAATTTCATTATTAATTGGTATTGGCGGTGGCGCCTTATACTCCATGTCACTTGGCCGTAAAGATATTAAGAAAGCTCAGGACATCTTCACGCATGCCTTTTGGTTCGTTGTTATCGTCCTTGCTGTTTTAAGTTTTATTAGTTATCTCTTTTTAGATCATATCGCCCTGCTTCTTGGCGCGAATCAGCAAACACTCCCGTATGTGGTGGATTTCATGACCATCGTCCTTATTTTTGGAATCTTTATTGGGATTCAAGTCCTGCTTAGTGTCTTTGTGAGAAACGATGGGAATCCCAACTTAGCCATGATGGCTAATATATTGATGGCTGCCTTTAATATTCTGTTAAATTATATACTGATTTTTACATTTGGTTTAGGCGTAAAAGGGTCAGCCTTCGCGACCGTCTTCTCGCAGATCATTGGAATAATAGTGCTAGCCTTTCATTTTTTTAGAAAGTCCTCCACCCTTCGCTGGGTCAAAGCACCCTTTCAAGTTTCTTTATTGAAAGAGATTATGGCTATTGGCTTTCCAAGTTTCACCTCTGAAATAGGGCTTGCCATCTTCACCATCGGCTATAATCTCGCTATGGTAGCCACTGCTGGAACTATAGGCGTTTCAGCCTTTTCAATTGTAAATTATTTGCACTCTATGATGCTTATGGCTTTTATTGGACTAGGCTCAGCCGTTCAGCCTTTAATCAGTTTCTATTATGGGGCAAAGTTGAATGAGCGCATCATCCATACCGTAAAGATTGCCGAAAGAACAACTTTGGTTTTAGGCATCATGAGCCTTGTCTTAGGCTGTTTATTAGCGGATCCCCTTGTTTCTCTATTCGGTGATATGACAAAAGAATTACACACGCTTGCTGTCCAAGGGCTTCGTCTCTTCTTTATCGGGTATTTATTTATCGGCATCAACTTTGTCTATATGAATTATTATCAGTCGATCGGGCAAGTCAAGCTGTCGATGATCATCACCTTGTTAAGAGGATTCATACTCTTGATCGGCTTTCTATGGATCCTGCCAAAGCTCTTTGGCATCACAGGCGTATGGTTAGCCGTTCCAGCAGCTGAATGTTCTGTCGTTCTATTCATTGTTCTCCTATTGAGGAAAGCGACTTTTAAAGAGATGAAACAGCAAGGGCATACACTTGCCGATTTATAGTCGAAACATCATAAAAAGCACCTCACATGTTCTAAACACGTCAGGTGCTCTTTACTTTGAAAAGGTAATATTGAAAAATCACTTTCGGCTGTAAGATTATAATCTTTCAATAAACCGTTTGATTCGCTTCATGGCTTCGTTCAGTTGTTTTAAAGAAGTGGCATATGAGCAACGGATATGGCCTTCCCCACCTTTTCCGAAAACACTGCCAGGTACAACCGCTACTTTTTCTTCTTGTAATAGTTGCTCAGCAAAAGCTTCAGATGTTAATCCAGTATGTTTTATTGAAGGAAAGACATAGAAAGCTCCACCAGGACGGTGACACTCTAATCCTATTTCATTAAAACTATTCACTACAAAGTTTCTACGTTGCTGATAGCTTTTCTTCATCTCCAAAATGCTTTGCCGCCCATTCTTCAAGGCTTCAATGGCGCCGTGTTGAGCCATTGTTGAGGCACACATAATGGTGTACTGATGAATTTTAAGCATGGCTTGGATAAGCTCTGTAGGACCAGCAACATACCCTAAGCGCCAGCCGGTCATCGCAAAAGCCTTAGAGAATCCTGAAAGCAAAAGGGTCCGTTCTTTCATGCCCCTAATGGAAGCAAAACTGGTGTACGGCTCATCATAAGTTAATTCACCATAGATCTCATCAGAAAGGACGATGAGATCATGGCGATTCACCACTTCAGCAATTTTGTTCAAATCCTCTTTCTGTAAGACAGTCCCCGTTGGATTGTTAGGACTACAGATTAACAAGGCCTTCGTTTTTTCTGTGACGAGAGCCTCAATTTGCTCCGGTTGAAGCTTAAATTCATTTTCTGGTAACGTTTCGAGTGGAACGGGAACGCCACCAGCAAGAGTAACGGTTGGAGCATAAGCGACAAAACACGGTTCAACCACAATCACTTCATCGCCTGGGTCAATAATGGCTCTTAGGGCTAAATCCAATGCTTGACTGGCCCCAACTGTTACAATAATATCTTCTTCTGCTTTGTATTTCACTTGGAAACTTTGAAACAAATAATCCGCAATCAATTGCCGCAATTCTAATATGCCTGCATTAGCTGTATAGGCGGTATACCCTTGCTCAAGCGAATGGTAGCTCGCTTCAATAACATTCCAGGGTGTGACAAAGTCCGGCTCACCCACCCCCAACGAAATAACATTATCCATCGTTGAAGCAAGGTCAAAAAATCGCCGGATACCCGAGGGCTTTAATTGAGATGCCTTGGTCGAGAGATAAGATCGTGAGGTTTTCAAGGGGACACCACAATCCGTTTATCATCATCATCAGGATTAAAAATAACCCCGTCATGCTTATATTTTTTCAAAATAAAATGTGTTGTCGTCGAAATCACGGAATCAAGCGTTGAGAGTTTTTCTGAAACAAATAAGCCGATTTCTGACATTGTTTTTCCTTGAATAGAAACAGACAAATCATAAGCTCCAGACATAAGATAGACAGCTTTGACTTCAGGGAAGCGATAAATACGCTCTGCGATCTTGTCAAAGCCAACACCTCGGGTCGGTGTCACTTTCACATCAATCATGGCATTAACGCCCTCGTAATCTAGCACTTTCGACCAATTCGCTATCGCAGAATACCCTAAAATCGCATGATGATTTTCTAGATTTTCCATGCGTTTCTCAACTTCCTCAATGCTGATATCCAATGTTTTGGCAATCATATCGAGCGGCATTCTGCCATTTTTCTCTAATAAATCGAGTAAATCAATATCTATTTGCTCCACTTTCATCACTCGTCCCTTTCCTGAATTATCAAATAAATCAAACCATGTAAAAATGAGCCCAAGTTCTAGGCTCATGATTAGACTTTCTCTATTATATTCGCTACAGATAACTTAAATCAAGGTATATAAGTCAATCTCATCTTAAAATTTCTTTTTCTTTTTTACACATTGAGATCTTTTTGCTCAACATTCAACTCGATTAAATTGCCATCGGGGTCGGCACAAAAGATTTGTGAAAAACCACTTGTACTGAACCGCATTTCAACAATGTCAACCTTTTGACTTTGCAAATAGTGAAGGGTTTTTTTATAATCCTTCACTCGGACTGCGAAATGCCCATCCTTAGAGTCAATGTTCACTGTTTTTCTAAGGGCTTTAGCTTCAGGATAAACAATGAGATGCAGTTGATCCATGCCAACCTGATACCAAGCTCCCGGGAAATCAAATGGAGGTCGCTTAATCTCAGGCAATCCCAAAACTTCACCATAAAAATGCTTTGCTTTTTCCAAATCTGTCACCGTAAGACTGACATGATGGAGACCTTCAATCTCAATCACGAAACCATTCCTCCTTGTTTCACGCCTCTACCTTCATTTGTGACTCTTTTTCTTTTTCTTCTTCTTCTTTTGCCTCTCTCAACCTTTCAATTTTCGCGAATCCTCTATAGGCCGCCCACATCAAAACAAAGCCTAACACACTCCCACCAAAAAATGGAATCAATCCTGGGACCATTCTAAAGAGAAAATAGACAATAATCGCACCGGCTATCATCATAATAGTAGAAAGCAAGTTAGAGATAGCTAGAATGATCGAGTACTTAAAATACCGTAGGATCGTTAATTCAAAATGTGCAAAGGTCGGAAAAATATACAAAAGAACTAAAAGGTACAGGAAGGTGATCATAAGCATAACCACTAAAAGGACATTAGATAGTGCACCCGTCATCCCTTTGAAATAGTAATAATCAAAATAAAGAACCATACCAACCACAAATAAGATAATGCCTATAATGTTAATTTTAATAAAACTTGTTTTATAATTGTTCCAAAACGTTTTGAAGACAGGGACATCATCTTGACCCATAATCCATTTGCGGATGACCGTAAAAAGCGATGCCGTCGAAGGCATGATCCCAAAAACAATAAGACCCACAAAGGTAAAAAATAGCCATAATAAATTGACATAGGCAAATTTCATTATCCAGTCGCAAATTTTATAGAGAACCCCCGTTAAACCACCCAGCTGCATAAAAATCTACTCCCTTATGTTTATTTGACTTATATTTCAGTAAATTTTATACGGGTTTTTACAACGCTTACATTTATCTATTCTTATCGTAACATATTTTTAATTTTAAGAGTGCGATATTTTGTTATTTTTCATATTTAATTTGGAAGTATGCATAAAAAAATCCCCCTACCTAAGCCTTTGAATGCCTAGTTGGGGAAATATAAAGATAAAACTGTGGAAAGTAAGTTGTCATCATTGTACATTATAAGCTAAAGAGGATTAATCATACGCTGGATTATTGGATATGCCTTTATGGAAATGTTAGGACCTTCTAAACTTAAAATCTCTGTCTTTAAATCCATAGTTTCTTTCAGCTTTATGTAGGCGATCTTTGAACTTTCCAAAATCAAGATCAAAATAATTATCTGAATTCATGCTTTCTATTAGGAACATTATCTATAATTTAGCCTTTAATTGATCCGATCATCGCACCTTTAACAAAGTGTTTTTGAACAAATGGATAGACGATTAATATTGGAATTGTAGCAACGACTATGGAGGCCATTTGAATCGTAAACTTCGATACATTTTGTTGATAACTGACAGAAACACCTTGTTTCATCATCGCTTCTGAAGTGTTGGTTATTACATCATTAAGAACAGCCTGTAACTGCCACATACTTTTGTCAGTGATGTAGAGTATTGTTGAGAAAAAATCATCCCAATACATGACTGCCAAAAATAAACCGATCGTGACAAGGACTGGCTTTGATATCGGTAGAACAATTCGGAAAAACACGGTAAGGTCATTGGCCCCATCTATTTTTGCTGACTCTTCTAAATCTCTTGGAATCCCTCTAAAAAAGCTCATCATAACAAAGATATTCCAGGCACCAATAGCATTTGGTAAAATCAAAGCCCAATAAGAGTTAAGTAATCCTAAATTTTTAACCAATAAATAGGTTGGTACCATTCCGCCATTAAATAACATTGTAAATAACACAATAAAAGAGAGGATGAATTGACCACGCAACCTATTTTTGGAAAGAGCATAAGCCATTCCAGCCGAAAGGAACGTCCCGATAATTGTCCCAATTACAGTAGTAATAAGAGTAGTTTTAAACCCTGAAAGTAATGAAACATTAGTGAGTACCGCTTTAAAAGCATCGAGTGAAAAACCAGCTGGAATGAGAAAGAATCCCCCCTGCTGTGCCCTTGTGGCATCACTAAATGAGCCCATAAAAATGTACCAGACAGGATAAAGCATCAATATCATGAGAAAAATTAGAAAACAATGATTAAATATTGTAAAGATCTTTTCTCCTCTTGTTAATCTAATCATTTTTTATTTACCTCCTACCATAGTCCACTTTGTCCAAACCTTTTTGCAATTCGATTGGCTGTGACGATAAGTATCAATGCAATCATAGATTTGAACAACCCAGCTGCAGTAGCAAAGCTATAATTGGCATTCAAAATCCCCTCACGGTATACATAAGTATCAATGACATCCCCAACGTCATATACTAGTGGACTATAAAGGAGATAGATTTGCTGGAACCCGGCCTCTAAAATGCTACCAAGACTAAGGATCACAAGAATAATGATCACGGGACGAATTGCTGGAAGTGTCACATGCCACATCTGTCTAAATTTGTTGGCCCCATCCATAATGGCTGCTTCATAAAGCTCGGGATTCACACCCGAAATAGCCGCCAAATAAATAATAGTTCCCCACCCTACTGTTTTATAGACCTCAGTTGAAACAAGAACGGAACGAAAATAATGGGAATTACCAAGAAAGTCGATAGCTTCATGCCCAAAAAGTTGAAGAATATAATTCACTAAACCATCCACAGGATTAAGAAAAGTTGTGATTATCCCGGCAAAAACCACCCAAGAAATAAAATGTGGAAGATAAATAATCGACTGAGTTACCCTTTTAAAACCTATTTTTCTAACTTCATTTAATAAAAGTGAAAGAATAATAGGCAAGGTAAAGCCTGCCACCAATTTGTAAAGACTGATTAATAACGTGTTCCATAACACCTGTAAAAAATCAGGAGTTCTAAATAATTTTTCAAACTGTTCAAATCCAACCCAAGCACTTTTAGTGATCCCTAGTAAAATATTGTAGTCTTTAAAAGCAATGATAACCCCGTACATGGGTATATATTTAAATATAATAAGTAGAATCATGCCTGGTAAAAGCAATAAATAAAGGTATTTATCACGAACAATATCCTTCCATATTGATGATTTCGGCTTGACTGGGACAGATAGTGATTGTTTGGTAGTCGGTTCCATTTTCTCTCCCCTTTACTATGATTCCTCGTAGGGAAGGAAAGAGCACACCCTCTAGGAAATGCCCCTCCCTTATCTACTTTTTATTTATATGGTTCAATGTTTTTCTTGTACCAGTCGTCAAACTTATCACGTTGTTTTTGCTGGTCCTTGTAGAGGTCGTTTGTTTCTTTTTCTACCTTATCGCCGCCCATTTTGTACCACTGTTTAACAAAATCATCAAAGGCACTAACGGGCTTCTTGCCGGTAATAATGGCCCAGAACGTTTGATCACGAAGCTTATTAAGGTCACCAGAATAATCATCCCATGCTGGACGATCAAGGGCCTTAATGTAGACAATTTTGTCTCTCATCGGTTGACTGGTTTTCTCCCGTTCCGCAAACAATTTATTAACCGCAGTCGTGTTATCAAGATTTGCCTTGTCTTTACGCGTCATATACCAGTAGGTCCCTATTCCCTTTTTATCTTTCTCCGCTGGAGAGATGAGCGGATCAGCTGCTCCATCCTTTAGGTTGTAATCCTTACCTTCCTCACCAAATGTAATGAGCTGCATAGTATCTGGCGTATTCATTTCATTTAACAATTGCATTGTAATATCCGGGTGTTGATCATGTTGAGTAATAGATAAGTAACACCATGGCGTTCCTGAAGGCACATCGGAAGCAAATCCATCTGGGCCGATGATCGGATCAATTTGGAGATACTCTCCCTTGGGATTTTTCGCTTTGAAGGATTGTCCTGGACTATAATTTGGATTGGCGCTCGCTACCCAGTAATATAAGGAACCCACCTTACCGTTGGCATACTCTTCATCAACCTTAGCATTAGCTTCTGTTGTCATCTTAGGATTAATAACACCCTCTTTATAAAGTTCTTGTAAATCCTTAAGAACGTCCTTGACTTGAGGCATTACCGCACCAAACTTAAGTGTTCCATCATCTTGTTTCAGCCAGTTTTCTACATCCACTCCGTGAGAATAGAAAAATGGTGCAAAAGCTCGCCAATAGTATTCTCCGCCAAGACCGTAAGTATCATTTTTCCCATTGCCATCAGGGTCATCCTTAGTAAAAGCTCGCAATACATTGAGATATTCATCATATGTTTTTGGAACATCTAGTCCAAGATTATCCAACCAATCCTTACGAATTACCGTTGTCATCGTGCCTGGTTCTGAAATATCATCTGGAAAACGATAAAGCTTTTCACTCTTATCATCCCAAGCATAGAAGATGTCATCTTTAGAATAGGAATTGAGAATTGACTTTCCTTCTTTTTGTAGCAGAGGAGTCCAATCCTGTAGGACGCCAGCTTTTGTCCAGTCATTGAACTCCGGCTGCATCGATGAGTTCCACCATAAAATATCAGGCATAGTATCCTTGGCGCTCATAAGAAGATTCACCTTAGAATTTTGATCGGTTGTTGGTAAAAAGATCGGATCTAATTTTATCTTTTTGCCTGTTTTCTCTGACATAATGCTTTCAAGTTGTTGCTGAGCCCAAGAATTTGGTGTCTTTGGTCCTTGGCCAAGTGTCATGCTAATCTTCACAGTTCCTGAATCACTATCTGACTCATTACTTGTCTCTTTGCTAGAACAAGCGGTACTCAAAATCATAATTAAAACTAATAACATTGAAAAAAGAATTTTTCTTTTCATTTTTGATTTAACCCCTTTCCATTGGATTAAAGACCATCATCACTTAAAACTTTACTTTTGATTCTAGATACCTCCTTTTTTTCAAAACTTTATTGAACTTAATCCCAAGTATGAGATCAAGGCCATAGCAATTAAAAGATCGACCTTTGAAACTTTCAAACAACAATTATTGCTAGCGCTTTCATTAGTGCTTAAATTTTTTAAACGAATCTGTAATTGTATTTTTGTTATTTTTTGTTATTAAATATTTTTATAATTATAATAACATAAAAACTAGATGAGTAAAGCAGTTTTTTAAATATTTATAATGTTTACACCTGGATAAATACAATAAAATATTAACAGGCCGCCAAAATATCGATGATCCACATAACAAAAAAGGCTAACAAAGCTAACAATTAGTCCCTATTAATGTTATGATACTCGATAAAATAGGACACCCGTTTTAAAATAATCAATATAGACTCGTTATAATAGTAAAAGAGGTGAGATAATGAACAGAAAAAAAGTGACTATGCAGGACATAGCCAATATGGCTGGGGTTTCAAAATTTGGTTCTAAGTCAAATGTTGGGGTAGGAGTAAAGCTCCTACTCTTTATCCCCACTTAAAAATCT